>NZ_DBEZHV010000014.1:0-31055 GCF_048189965.1 Olsenella phocaeensis
CGCCCAGGCTGCGCAGCTCCTCCCCCATGTAGCGCGCCATCTCGTGCTGGAACGGCGTGGAGGGCACCTCCCCGTCGTTCAGCGGGTCGGACTCGGAGTCTATCTGCACGTAGCGCATGAAGCGCTCGACCACGTCCGGAAGCTCGGCGTCGTGCGCCGCCTGCCCTTCGTCTGCCATCTTCCTCTCCCCTTCTCGGCGTCGCCGCACGGAGCGGAGCCCGTGTGCCCTGCGCTGCGAATTTGGGCCGCCACTTTTGATGCGGCCGAAAAACTGCGCATTGGTTTTGTGGAGGCCTCCGCAATCCTGGCCAAACGCCAGACTTCTTCACAATTGGGCGCTTCCGTGCGCAGTTTTTCGCGCACGGAAGCGCCCGTCAAGGCCCGAAGCGACGAGCTAGTCCTCGTCGGCCAGACGCTGGACCATGGCCAGCAGGGACTGGGCGCTGTTGAAGTTGGCGGGGACGATCTCCTTTGCGGGCACGGCGACGTCGAACTCGTCGTCGATGGCGCTCACGATGGAGAGGATGTCGAAGGAGTCGAGAATGCGCTCGTCGATGAGGGTGGTGCAGTTGGCGTAGTCCACGCCCTCCTTCACGTCGTTGAGCAGGTCGATCATGGCGTCGAGGTCGATGTCCATGCTGTCTCCCATCTGGGTCGTTCTGGCGGTTTGCGTATGGTCACGGGCCTGGCTGCCGCGCGGGACGGCGCGAAGCCGGGAAGAGTCTAGGCGTGCGATGTGGAAGGCGTGTTGAGGACGCTCGTCTGGACCCAGTCGCGCGCAAGCGTCACGCTGCCGTCCTCCTCCACGAGCAGGACGCGCGGCATCGTCCGGCTCAGGAAGAGGTGGATGCCCTCGGTGACGGAGTAGGCGCCGAGGTTCCTCAGGGCCAGGACGTCCCCCATGCGCAGGTCGTCCATAGGGAGGCTGCGCACGAGCACGTCGGCGGTGGTGCAGAGGCTGCCGCAGAGGCTCCACTCGCGCGCGCCGGACGTCGCGGGGCCAAGCGGGGCGGGGCCCCCGGGCACCACTGCGCTTCCGCGCCCGGCAGCACTGAGGTCCTGGATCACGGGCAGCTTCATGCCCATCATCTGCCCCAGGTAGGTGACGTGGTTCATGCCACCATCCACGAAGGCGTAGTGGGTGCCCTCGTTGGACTTGAGGTCCACGATGCCCGTGAGGTAGCTGCCGCACTCGGTGGCGAAGAAGCGCCCCATCTCCACCGTGAGCTCGACCTTGCCGGCGACCCTTCGCAGGTCCTGGGCGATCTGGTGGGCGGGGGCAAGCGTGTCCTGGAAGTCCTCGCCCTCAAAGAGGGGCACGGCCAGGCCGGGCCCGTACTCGAGGCGTCGGGGGCGCCAGCCGTGACCGCGTTCGAGTTCGTCGAGCAGGTCCTCGAGCCTCTGCAGCTCGCGTGCCTGGTGCTTGAGCTTGCGGCGCTGGGTGCCCACGAAGTAGTGGATGCCCACAAGCTCCGTCGCGGGGAAGTTCTGGCGCTCGTCCACGATGGAGGTCAGGTCCTCGAGCGACATGCCAAACTGGCTGCCCCCGTTGAGCCTGAGCAGCACCGGGACGACCTTCCCCGCCTCCATGGCGCAGCGCTCGACCAGCTCGAACTGGAGGCGAGACTCCGCCGTGAAGACGCCCACGCCGTACGCGAGCGCCTCCCTCACGTCGTCCTCTCGCTTGCACACGCCGGAGTACACGATCGCCTGGGGGTCGATGCCCAGGGACTCGCAGATGCTGAGCTCGCCGGGGCTGCAGACCTCGAGCTTGAGGCCCTCCTCCGCCGCAGCTCGGGCGAGGAAGGGGTTGGCCTTGATGGAGTAGCAGAGTCGCACCTCAGGCCCGAAGGCCTCCCCCACCTCGCGCAGGCGCCGGCGGAAGGGGCCCAGCTCGAAGACGAAGCTCGGGGTGCCGAAGTCCCTGGCGAGCGAGAGGAGCTCGTCTCCCGTGGCGAAGCCCCCCTCGGGGGCGAGCTTGCTGTACTGCCGGCTCATCGGCGCGCTCCCATCTGCGCCAGCTCGGCGCGGTCTATCTTGCCGTTCTTGGTGAGGGGCATCTGGTCCAGGCGGCGGACCTGTCGCGGGACCATGTAGGGGGGCAGCCTCTTTCCCAGCGCGTCGAGGAGCTCGTCCTCCGTGGGAGCGCCCAGGTAGAAGAGGCGGATGCGCTTGCGGCGCGCGTCATAGACGCAGCAGGCGCGCTCCACGCCCTCCACGGCCTGCGCCGCGGCCTCGATGTCTCCCAGCTCGATGCGCTGTCCCAGGTGCTTGATCTGGTGGTCCTTGCGCGAGGCGTAGACCAGGTCGCCCCGCTCGTCGTAGCAGGCGAGGTCGCCCGTGCGGTACACGGGCTCGAGCCAGCGGCGGTTGAGGGGGCTCTGGACGAAGGCGGCGGCGGTCTTCTCCCCGTCGCCCAGGTATCCCAGGCCCAGGGCGGTGCCGCCCACGCAGACCTCGCCCTCGACGCCGGGGGACGTGACCTCGCCCCCGTCCTCGTCCAGCAGGAAGACGCGCTCGTTGGGGAAGGCGCGTCCCATGGGAATGACCTCGTCGTCCTGGTAGTCGCGCTCGACCTCGAAGTAGGTGCAGTTGCAGGTGATCTCGGTCGGGCCATAGAGGTTCACGAAGCGGGCGCCGGGAAGGAAGCTCCGCCAGACGCGCAGCTGCTTGGGGGGCATGACCTCGCCGGAGAAGAGGACGCGCCGCACCGTCCGGGGGACGCGGTAGTCGAAGCCGTGCATGATCGAGACGAAGCAGAGGGCGCTCACGGCCCACACCAGGGTGGTCACCTGGCCGTCCGCCAGGTAGTCCATGAGGGTCGTGGGGTTGGAGAAGTAGGGCCGCGGGATGATGCGCAGGGTCGCCCCGCGGCAGAGGCTCGAGTAGATGTCCTTGACCGAGACGTCGAAGTCGAAGGGTGCCTGGTTGCCCAGGACGTCCTCCGCGTCGATCCCGAAGGTCTGGGTGAAGGTCGGGATGAAGTCGATGACCGAGCGGTGGGACACCACGACGCCCTTGGGCGTGCCCGTGCTGCCGCTGGTGAAGTTGACGTAGAGGGGGTCGACGTCGATCGCCGACGCGCGCACCGAGGCGAGCGCGTCGGCGTCCGCCCGCGGGAAGGCGAGCGCCTCGTCGACGAGGGCGACCCTCGTGCCCGTCCCCTCGAGGGCACGGCGCGCGGCCTCCTCGTTGGCGCGGTCGGTGAGGACCAGGGCGGGTTCCAGGGCCCGGCAGATCGCCTGGATGCGCCCGTCGGGCTGACGCACGTCGAGCACGGAGTAGAAGCCCCCGGCATACACGCCGCCCAGCATGCAGCAGAGGGCGTCCGTGCTCTTCTCGAGGTAGAGGGCGAGGGCCTGGCGCGGAGCCATGCCCTGTGCGACGAGCCAGCTCCCCACCCGACGGGAGCGGTCGAGTAGCTCGGCGTAGCTCAGCTGGGAGTCGGGGTCGACCACGGCCAGCTTGTCAGGCCTGAGCGATGCCTGGCCCTCGAGCCATTCGAGCACGTTTCTCATGTTCCTGCCTTTCCCGCGCCGTCTCGGGTGCCGTCCGCCTCGCGGACGTGCCAGGACGGCGCGACTAGTACGTGACCAGGATATTGGAGCGACGGTCGAACTCCGCCGTGGAGCCCACGAGACGGGCGCGCACGTAGACGACCTTCTCCCCGTGACCCGTGACGGGCAGGTCGAAGGTGGGGTCCTCGCTCCAGTCACGGACCAGCGCGGTGTCGTTGGAGCCCCTCTCGCCCACGTAGTACTGGTACTCGACCTTACGACCCAGGCCAGCGTAGGGTGTCGCCGTGACGCGAACCACACCGTCGCCGGGCTCCTCGTCGAGGGTCACCGCAGACAGCCTGTCTATGGAGCCGAGGTACTCGTCCCAACCGTCATACGAGTAGAAGTCGGACGTCACGTCCTGGCCCGTCTCAACGCGCGCGAGGAGCTCGCCAAAGGCCTTGGTGAAGCGCGCGGCGCCGTTGGCATTGAGGTGCTCGCCGTCCAGGAAGTCCGACTCGTCGGCCACGTATGCCGAGCCCCGGGCGAGGTTGAAGTCGAGGAAGCGGAAGCCCGCGTCTGTCACTACCTTTTGGGCGCGCGGCATCTGCTGGGGGTAGTAGTCGCCATAGCAGAGCACGTTGAAGGTGGGGCATGGGGCGACGACCACCGTCAGCTCGACCCCGTTGCTGCGGCAGAGGTCGCAGATGCGGCGCAGCGCGTCGAGGGTGTCGTCGCGGAAGGGCTTCCTGCCGTACTGGGACGAGAAGAGCAGCTCCTTCGCGTTGGTGTAGTCGATCACGAAGTCGTAGTTGCCATAGCCCTTGCCCTGGTAGTGCCAGTTGGGGTCGCGCTGCTTGACCGCCTCGAGCTGCGTGGTGCCGCCCAGGCGCTGGCGCAGGTTCTGGCTCACGGCGCGCGGGCCCATGCCCACGCGGTTGAAGGTCCAGGGGAAGAGGAAGTTGAGCGACTGGCTGGTCCCCGCGAACTCGTGGCTGCTCATGAGCCCCCACAGGGCGCGGGCGCGGTATCCCAGCGGCTGTCCCTCGCAGCGGGCCAGGAGGTAGGCCATGCGGGCGTTGGGGTAGGAGCCCTCGGAGAAGCTCGCGTAGTCCACGCCCAGGATCGCCCGCTTCACGTGATGGTCGCGGATGGCCTGCTCTATGCCTATGTAGGAGTCCTCGAGCGACTGCGCCGACGAGGAGAGGCTGAAGGAGCTGGCGCCGAGGGTGCCGTCGAGCACCTGGAGGTCGAGGGAGCGCTCAGACACCGAGGAGCCCACGACGATGGTATCTATGTCCTGGCCTGCCATGGAGCGGTACTCCGACCAGCGAACGGAGCTCAGGCTGCCATAGGGGTCGAGGAGCAGCGTGGCAAGGACGTTGGCGAGGGCGAGAAGGGCCAGGGTCACCAGGGTGCCGAGCGCTCGGCGAGCCCAGGTGCGACGGCGACCGGGGACGACGTCCGTGTCCATGGGCACCTCCCTCCCGCTAGAAGTTCGCATACATGAACCCTCCCGCGCCGCCGATCGAGAACGCGTACGAGGACGCGATGAGGAAGAGCAGGGCCACATAGGCGCAGGTCCTGACCAAGAGGCCGCGCGAGAGCACTAGCTCGCGCACGTCATGCCCACGCTCCTCGACGAGGCTCACCGCGAAGATGGCCACGCAGCCTATGATCGCGATGTAGCTGACACCAAGCGGCCCCGCCGCCTTGGGCCCGAAGAGTTCGGCCAGGGTGGGCTTCATCAGCTGCGGCGCGAAGTTGAGGAAGGTTGCCCTCAAGCAGGTGAGGGAGTCGCCGAAGTCGTAGATGCGGTCGAAGTACCAGCCCAGGTTGACCACCAGGAAGGTGCGCAGGGTCGCCCAGACGCGCCAGAGACGGGGGTGGGAGTCGGCGCCGAGCGTCGTGCGCATGCGGGCGAAGGCCGGCGAGAACAGGTCCGCCGCAGCGATGACCAGGCCGTTGTAGAGGCCCCAGGCCACGTAATGGACCTCCGCGCCGTGCCAGACGCCCACGATGAGGAAGACCAGCACGTTGGCGCAGCAAGCCGGCAGCGTCCGCCCGAGGTGGCGTCCCAGCCTCTCTCCCGACCAGCGGCCGAGGGCCTTCATGGGACGAGTGAGGGCGAAGGGATAGAAGACGTAGTCGCGCATCCACGCGCCGAGCGAGACGTGCCAGCGCCTCCAGAAGTCGGCGAGCGAGACGGCGAAGTAGGGGCGCTTGAAGTTGGGGGCCATCCGCACGCCCAGGAGCTCCGAGGCGGCGAGCACCATGTCGATGCCGCCGGAGAAGTCGGCGTACTGCTGGGCGGAGTAGAGCAGGATCCCGAGGACGACGACCGACCCGGGCATGCCCGCGTCCACGGACGAGAAGATGGCGTCAATCCTGCCAGAGAGGACGTTGGCAACGGCGTACTTCTTCATGGCGCCGAAGAGGAAGAGGAGGAGCGCCCGACGCGCGCGGTCCCAGTCGGCGCGGTTGCGACCCAGGAGCTGGGGGGCGAGGTCTGCCCAACGGTTGATGGGACCCTGGATGAGCTGGGGAAAGTACGAGACGAAGAGCAGGTAGCGCGGGAGGCTGCGCTCCGCCTCCACCCTGCCGTTGTAGCAGTCGAGCAGGTAGCCCACGGCCTGGAAGGTGTAGAAGGAGATGCCCAGGGGAAGCACCAGCCCCAGGCTCGAGGGCGAGGGGGCCGCGCCCGCCTGCCAGAGGATGACGTTCCAGTACTTGAGGTAGCCCAGCGCCCCCAGGCAGCAGGCGAGGGCCGCCAGGAGCACGACGCGACGCAGCCGAGCGAAGCGAGCCTTGATCTCCTTCTTCACCGCCCGGTCGGGGGCGGCCTTGCGACGGTCGCGGCATTCGGCGTCAAGCCGGGCCAGGGCGAGGCCAGCCGCCCAGGTGACGGCCGCCGTGGCAATGACGAGCCAGAGCGTGGGAAGGCCGCCCATGAGGCAGTAAAAGCAGAGGCTGCCGGCAAGGAGCACGACCCACTGTCCCCGGCCGAGGATGCGGCCCACGCCAAAGTAGGTGAGGGCGAGGGCGGCGAGGAAGAGGACGAAGTTGAGGGAATAGAGCTCCAAGCGGGCACCTCACCTTCCTTTCTTGCCCCGCGTCGTCTGACGGGGCATCCGAGGTGCTCGGCTGCCCGCGCTCAAGATAAAAACGTTTCAGCACTCCAACTGTGACAGGCAATCGGGCGAATGGCAGCGCCTACGGCGCGAAACCATCGAAATCGCCAGAATCCCCATATGCGGGCTGAACGAGGAGGGTTGATTGCGTCTGATCCTAGGACGGGGAGGACCTGCCAGGGCGCGCGCCACGAAGGGGCGTGCGGGATGTCCGGCCCTTGGACGGGGAGATGAAGCCTATGCGTTGCGCTTCCGGTAACGGGGGTAGAGCTACGCGTTGCGCTTCCGGTGGCGGACGCGTGGCCTCCTGGCCTTCGCGCTCCCCTCCATGATCGTGTGAACCGCCTCGCGGATGTTGGGAGGCGTGCGCTGGTAGAGGTCGGCGAACTCGAAGTAGCCGTCCTCGGCGAGGTAGCCGCGACGGGTGCCGCCGGCGGGGTCGCCGCCGTCCTCGATGCCGAAGAGCTCGTTGGGCGTGCACGAGAGGACCCGGCAGACGTCCCAGACGTAGCGGGACTTCAGGCTGTTGCGACCCACCTCCCAGGCGTTGTAGGTCGACGGCCCGACGCCGAGCTCCGTGGCGACGTCGGCCTGGCTCTTGCCCGACCTCACCCTCAGCTCCTTGAGCCTCAGCCTTCGTTCCACCGTCCGTCTCCCATGCGCCGACCTGCCTGCATGGGGCCATTCTTTATGAGGACACGCCGGCCGAATATATGGACCATGTCGAAACGTCTGAGTTGGTCACCAATATCCACGTACCGTAGACTTTGTAATGCACGCGAAGGCAGAAACGAGCTTGAAACCCACGAACGGAGAGCCATGGATGACGAGAGGGACTTCACCGCCCCGGACCCGAGCCAACCGTACCGGTTGGACGGGACCGACAGGACCGTCACCTATGCGGAGATGACCGCAGAGATAGACCCCGAGCTCCTTCCCTGCAGCAACGCGGACCTGGAGCTTCTGCTCTCGCTCATGGGCGCGACGCCGGTGGAGAGGGGCTGAGACGCGGACGCCTGCGGGCGGCCACGGGCCCCAGCACGGGGGCTGGAGTCATTCTCCCTCGAAATGCGAGGCCGCACGCCTTCGAAAAGTGAGGCAATTCTCCCTCTAAAAGTGAGGCAATTCTCCCTCTAAAAGTGATGCTCCAAATGCTCAAAAAGTGAGATGCTAAGAAAACCGCAGGTAAAAGCTATCGAGCAGAGCACTAACGAGGAGGCAAACATGAGGCTGCAGCAGCTGCGCTACGTCATAGCCGTCGCCGAGGCGGGGTCGATCAACGCCGTCGCCCATACGCTCTTCGTCTCGCAGTCGAGCCTTTCCGTCGCAATCAAGGAGCTCGAGGCCGAGATGGGCATCTCCATCTTCAACCGCTCGAGCCGCGGGATCTCGCTCACCAGCGAGGGCGTGGAGTTCCTGAGCTACGCCCGCCAGGTGGTGGAGCAGGCCGACCTCCTCCAGAGCCGCTACGCCGGCGACCGCACGAGCGCCTCACGGAGGCTCTCCGTCTCGTCCCAGCACTACGCCTTCGCGGTGAACGCCTTCATCGACTTCGTGTCCGAGCACGACGACGGCAGCTGCGAGTTCACCCTGCGCGAGACCCGCACCGCCGACGTAATCGAGGACGTCCGCGGCTTCAGGAGCGACCTTGGCATCCTCTACCTGGGCACCTCCAACGAACGCGCGCTGCAGCGGCGCTTCGACGAGGCGGGTCTCACCTTCACCTCGCTCTTCAAGGCACGTCCCCACGTCTTCGTCCACGAGGGCCACCCGCTCGCGCGGCTCGGCACGGTGCGGGTCAAGGACCTCGCGCGCTGGCCACGCTACACCTTCGAGCAGGGGCCCCAGAGCTCGCTCTTCTACTCCGAGGAGCCTCTGAGCACCCTGCCGCACGAGCGGCGCATCGTAGCCAGCGACCGCGCAACGATGACGAGCCTCCTGCGCGACTACGAGGGCTTCCTGGTGTCCACCGGCGTGAGGTCGGACGAGATGTACTCGGGCATCGTGTCGCTCCCGCTCGAGACCGACGAGGTCATGAACGTGGGCTACGTCGTCCACTCCGAACGGTGCCTGAGCGAGCTTGCGCGGACGTACATCAAGAAGCTGAACGCTCTGATCGTCGGCTTCGACGACCAGAGCGTCCTGGTCCCGTCCAAGGGCGCGCTCAGGGACAGGTGAGAGGGGCGGGCACGGGCGCCTAGCGGGCGGCGTCCTCCGCGACCTTGCGCGAGAGCACGAGCACGGCGAGCGACGCGAGCAGGAGCAACGCGGCCAGGACGAGCGCCACGAGCCTGCCGCCCATCTGCACGCAGGCCACGGCCAGCACGTTGGCCACGAGCAGAACCCAGGCCGACGCCTTCTGGTCTGCCACGCGACGGGGCGCGTTTGCCGCCCGGGCGAGGCGGGCGCCAAGGACGACGCTCACGACGCCCGAGACGAGCGCCACGAGCCCCAGGACGAACCCACCCAGCGGCGCGCTGCCGTTGGAGACGTCGCCCGGCAGCATGCCCAGCTCGAGGAGCACGCCCTCGGCCAAGGTCACCACACCCAAGAGCAGCACGGCTATGGAGAGGACCTTCAGGCCCTTCTGCGCTCCCATCATGAGGAGCTCCCTTCCCTCGCTTGGCCCCGACGTGCCGCCGAGGCCCCACGTTTCTCTCCCCCGATGATACCCAAGGGCCCGCCAGTCGCGACGCCGCGACCGCAGGCGAAGGCGCGCTGCGTTGCGGAGGGTGGCACGCAGGCGTAAAGTCAGCAAGGCGAGAGGACCTGCGTCCGTGCCTTGTGGGCCAGGAGGTGCCAGCCGGAGCGCCACGCGCCCGCGCCACGTCGGCACAGCACGTCCCTCTCGCCCCACGCCAACCGCCCCTGACGCGACCCGCGCGCCCCGCCCCCATCCCAGACTTGGAGCCCCATGCCCGCCGACCTCACCCCCACACCCCAGGAACCCTTGGACCAGAGGGACGTCGCCTCGTTGGGACAGCTCGTGCCCTGGCCGGACGACGAGCACTTCCCCGACATCCCCGCCGAGGACGCCCTCGAGCTCTTCCTGGGCTGGGTCGAGTCGCGCGGCGTCACCCTCTGGGAGCACCAGGAGGAGGCCCTGCTCGACCTCGCGTCCGGCAGCCACGTGATCCTGGGCACGCCAACGGGCTCGGGCAAGTCCATGGTCGCCCTGGGCCTCTGCTTCATGGCCATGTGCACCGACCGCCGCAGCTACTACACCGCACCCATCAAGGCCCTGGTGAGCGAGAAGTTCTTCGACATGGTCGAGCTGCTGGGCAGGGACAACGTGGGCATGGTCACCGGCGACGTCACCATCAACCCCGCCGCGCCCGTCGTGTGCTGCACGGCCGAGATCCTGGCCAACCTCGCGCTCTCGGAGGGCGCCCGCGCCGACGTGGGCTGCGTCGCCATGGACGAGTTCCACTTCTTCGGCGACCGCGACCGCGGCTGGGCCTGGCAGGTCCCCCTGCTCACCCTCCCCCACGTGCAGTTCCTCCTGATGAGCGCCACCCTGGGCGACGTCAGCGCCATCGCCGCCTCGCTCGAGGGGCACACGGAGCGCGCCTGCGAGCTCGTGCTGGACGCCGAGCGACCCGTGCCCCTGGAGTACCGCTTCGTGGACACGGGACTCGAGGGCACGGTCGAGCTTGCCCTGAAGGACGGCGACGCCCCCCTCTACGTCGTGCACTTCTCGCAGGACAGCGCCCTCGCCAGCGCGCAGTCGCTCGCGAGCTACGGCGTGAGCACCCGCGAGCAGCGCGACGCCATCAAGGAGGCCGTCAAGGGCACGCGCTTCACCACCACCTTTGGCAAGACCCTGCGCCGCCTGCTCCTCTCGGGCGTGGGCGTGCACCACGCGGGCATGCTCCCCCGCTACCGCCTCCTGGTGGAGAAGCTCGCCCAGCAGGGGCTCCTTCCCGTCATCTGTGGGACCGACACCCTGGGCGTGGGCATCAACGTGCCCATCCACACCGTCCTCCTCACCGCGCTCAGCAAGTTCGACGGAAGGCGCATGCGCAGGCTCTCGGCCCGCGAGTTCCACCAGATCGCCGGGCGCGCGGGCAGATCGGGCTTCGACACGGAGGGCCTGGTCATCGCCCAGGCGACCGAGTACGAGATAGAGAACGCCCGCGCCCTGGCCAAGGCCGGTGGCGACCCCAAGAAGGCTCGCAAGATCAAGACCAAGAAGCCGCCCGAGGGCTTCGTGGGGTGGAACAGGCAGACCTTCGAGCGGCTCGTCGAGGCCACGCCCGAGACCCTGCGTCCCCACATGAAGGTCACCCACTCCATGGTGCTGGGCGAGGTGGAGCAGGGCGGCGACGCACATGAGCGCGTGATGCGCCTCGTGGAGGACTCCCAGCAGACCGAGGAGCAGAAGCTGCGCCTGCGCGTCCGCGCGGACGAGATCTTCGCGACCCTGATCGACGCCGGCGTGGTGTCGCGCGAGGAGGCCACGGACGGAAGCCTCGCCTTCGACGGAAGCCCGTCGGCGAGCTACGCCCTCACCGTCAACCTGCCCGAGGACTTCGCCCTGGACCAGCCGCTCTCGCCCTTCCTGCTCGCGTCGCTCGAGCTCCTGGACCCCGAGTCGCCCGACTACGCGCTCGACCTCATCAGCATGGTGGAGGCGACGCTCGAGGACCCGCGCCAGATACTGCGCGTCCAGGAGCGCCATGCCCGCGACGAGGCGATGGCGCAGATGAAGGCCGACGGCATCGACTACGACGAGCGGATTGACCGCATCCAGGAGGTCAGCTACCCCAAGCCCCTCGAGGAGCTGCTTGGGGAGGCCTTCGCGCGCTACTGCGAGCAGGTGCCTTGGGCGCGTGACTTCGAGCTGTCACCCAAGAGCGTGCTGCGCGACATGGTCGAGACCGCGAGCGACTTCAAGGGCTACGTGGCCCGCTATGGCATCGCCCGGAGCGAGGGGACGCTGCTGCGCTACCTGAGCGACGCCTACCGCGTGCTGAGCCGCACGGTCCCCGCGTCGAAGCTGGACGAGAGGCTCGAAGAGGTCGTGGACTGGCTGGACCTGGTGGTGCGCACCGTGGACTCGAGCCTCGTGGACGAGTGGTCCGGCCTGGGATCGCGGGACGAGGACGGGCTGGACGCCGCGGCGCCACAGGAGGCGGACGTCGTCGTGCGCGACCGGCGCGGCCTCACGCTCTTGGTGCGCAACGCCCTCTGGAGGCGCGTGCGGGCGGCGGCGGTGCGCGACGCTACGACCCTGGGCGCGATGGACGAGGAGTGGGGTTGGCGAGAGAGGCGCTGGCAGGCGGCGCTGAGCGAGCTCTTCGGGGAGCACGACGAGATCCTGCTGGACGGGGACGCCAGGAGCTCGGCCTACCTCTGGGTCGACGAGGCGGACGAGCGCGAGGGGCACGTCTGGCACGTAAGGCAGATGTTCCATGACGCGGACGGCGACGACGACTTCGGCATCGCCGCGGACGTGGACCTAGACGAGACGCAGGCCGAGGGCAGCGTCGTCTTCGCCAGCTACCGCGTCGGCTTCGTCGAGGACCTGCGGGCCTAGGCCTAGGCCTCTGCCCCTCTCCCCTTCCCCCCCTCGCGAGTGCGCAATCTGAAAGCTTCAGTTTGCGCACTCGAGGCTTCTCTCGCCTGCATTTGCCCAGGAAAGTGAGAAAGAACCCTGCCGAGTGCGCAATTTGACTCATTCAGTTTGCACACTCGGGCTGCAGGGCACTCTGACTAGGCTGGCATCTACCCTCGAGTGCGCAAATCAGTACGTTCAGCTTGCGCACTCGGGCGGACGACGGCCACGGGGGAGCAGTCGTCGGAGGAGAATCCTGCGCCGGGTACGCAGCTCGGGGTCCCCGAGCAGGTCAAGTCGCTCTCGCGCAAGCCGCTTCCCCATGTGCCTCGACGAAGACGAAATCACTCGAGCCAGAAGCGTCTCAGCAGCCGCAGGCGTGCGCAAGTCATCGAAGACAATGGGGCAGGCGACGATGCCAAGTGCCGCGTAGTCCTGCATCCTACGAACGTCCTCCCTTCGCTGCTCCGCCAGGTCGTGCCATTCCCCGCTGTCATACTCAAGTGCGAGCTCCAGGCCAGGGAAGTACAGGTCGGGCCTGAGCCTCCGGTGTTGGACTCCCCTTCCAGACGGCCCGAGGTCCAAAGGCTGGTTGACCAGGGGCTTCTCGAGACCGATGCCACCCAGCTCTGGCGGAAGGCTCAGGAGCAGTGCGAGAAGCGACTCCATCGGGGACGCGGCACTCTCCACTGCCAGATGCGCGGCCTGCCTTGCCAGTGCAATGCCACGCATGCGCGAGCAGCCAGCCAAGAAGCCAGAGAAGTCCTCGAGGCGCTGGAGTGGCCTGAGCCCATACGTACAGGCTCCCCGCAAGGGGTCCCGTGGGTCCCTGCCGTAGCTGCCGCACATCTCGTTTGTGAACTCCGTTAGGTCGACGAGGGCGGCAAAGTCCTCAAGGATGCCCCTTCGGATGCGCCTCTGCCGGTCTCGGGCAAGCTGCAAGAGGCTGAGCTGGGGAACGTCTATCGCAAACCCATGCGTCCCAGGCTTCAGAAGCGGGGACGACAGGCCCAGGAAGGCGGTCGCGGGAAACTCGACCGAACACATGTCACTTGCCACGAGACGATGCCGAACCCTATGCCCCGGGTCCGGGGCATGAAGGCGCAATGGATGCGCTGCATTGATGGCGAGAAGACCAGAGAGCCGGTCGACCGCGACGTCACCCAGGCGCTCGTAGGGGCATGCCGACCTCCTCACTCGCCGCAAGCCCGTTGGCGCGACCGTGACCTGATTGTCAATCCTGCTCCTGCGCAGCAATTCCAGGGAGCTGCCGCCCGACACGAAGATATCCATGCGGCGAGACTAGCAACGCAAGCTCGCAGGTACCTCGTTGGCAGCTTGCCGCAGACTGCCAGCAGATTGGGGTTGATGTATGCAAGGCTCGTTTGCGCAGTTCAGCCATGACACCAACCTGCAGCTAACGCTTAAGTTGCCTGCCGTCGAACCGACGTGGGAACACACTCGTCACAGAAAGCCCACGGACTACCCCGCTTGGACAAGCTCCGCGCTTCCTCATCCCGCTTGCCCCTCTCTCCGCTCGCCTCTTTCCCCTCCCCGTGTCTCCTCTCGCGAGTGCGCAATCTGAATGCCTTGAATTGCGCACTCAACACAATTAAGCAGCGTGTTTGCCCAGGAAAGGAGGAGGCATGGGTAGTCGAATGCGCAATCTGAAGCTTTAAGTTTGTGCACTCGCGAGGGGGAGGGAGAGAAAAATGGCGAGAGGGGCGCCTGGCCTTCGCCGCAGCGTCCCTCTCGCCTGGAAGTACCTCTTGGCGGAAGCCGGACCGCCGCAGCGGCATCGTCTCCTGCCGTGCAGACGCCCCGCCTCCTGCCGCGCGGGTGGCTGCCCCCCTGCCCCACGTCCGCCTTCTACGAGGTTACCTCTTGTCCGCCTTCTGTGTGATTACCTCGTGCTCTCCTGCTCCCTTACCTCACGCCTGCCTTGCGCTTGGCGCGCTCGATCTCGGCCAGCTGCTCGGGGGACAGCCTGATTCCGTGCACCGCCGCGCTCTCCGCGCGCTCGTCCACGATGCAGTCGGTGTAGCTACGCTGGTAGCGGGTCTCGTCCACATAGGGCGCCACCACGCGCTCGGTGGGGTCGTCGGGATTCTGGACCCTGAACGCCCCGCCGTTCCTGAAGTTCTCCTTCGCCACCGAGATCATCAGCTTGATGCGGTTGAGCTGGTTGACCTCCGACGCACCGGGGTCGTAGTCGACGGCCACGATGTTGGACTCCGGGTGCATCTGGCGCAGCCTCTTGATGACCGACTTGCCCACGACGTGGTTGGGCAGGCAGGCGAAGGGCGAGGCGCAGACGATGTTGGGGGTGCCGCTCTCGATGAGGTCCACCATCTCGGCCGTGAGCAGCCAGCCCTCGCCCATGGTGTTGCAGAGCGAGAGGACCTGCTTGGCCTTGGCGGCGAGCTCGAAGATGTCGATGTAGGGCTCGAAGCGCTCGGACCTCTCGAGCATGCGGTTGATCGGCGCGCGCATGCCCTCGATCAGCTTGATGCCAGCACCGTGCGTGAGGCGGCTCGTCGCCTTGGTGCCCAGCTCGTCCTTCATGTTGATCTGGTTGGAGGTGCCGAAGAGGAAGAAGTCCACGAGCCCCGGGACGTCAGCCTCGCAGCCCTCGCCCTCGATCACGTCCACGACCTGGTTGTTGGCCGTGGGGTGGAACTTGACGAGGATCTCGCCCACCACGCCGACGCGAGGCTTGCTGCGGTCGTCGACCAGCGGCAGCGCGTCGAAGCGGTCGACGGTATCCTGGCACAGGCGGTAGAAGCTCTTGCGGTCGGTGCGGCAGATCAGCGTCTTGGCACGGCTCATGAAGTGGTCGAAGAGCCGGTTGGCGGCACCGGCCTCGGCCTCGTAGGGACGGGTGCGGTACAGGAGCTTCATCAGCAGGTCGCCGTAGAGCAGGCCGTAGACGGCCTTGACGATGAGGCCGGGCCTCAGGATCTGGAAGCCGGGGTTGTCCTCGTCGAGCCCGCCCGCGACGGAGAGCGAGATTACGGGAACGTCCTCGTGGCCCGAGTCCTTCAGGGCCTTGCGAATGAGCGCGATGTAGTTGGTGGCGCGGCAGCCACCGCCGGTCTGGGAGATGAGCACGGCCGTGCGCGAGAGGTCGTACTTGCCCGAGAGCACCGCCTCCATGATCTGGCCCGTGACCAGGATCGAGGGATAGCAGATGTCGTTGTTGACGTACTTGAGACCGGTGTCGACGGCCTTGTGGTCGACGGAGGGTAGGAGCACCACGTTGTAGCCCTCGGAGCGCAGGAGCTCCTCCACAATCTCGAAGTGGATAGGAGACATCTGGGGGGCGAGGATGGTGTAGCCCTCGGCCTGCATCTGCTTGGTGTAGCGCACCTTCTTGACCGCGGCGCTCTTTGCCTCGCGGTACACCGGGGTGCGACGGCTGAGGTCGGTCTGGCGCGCGTGCTCCAGCGAGCCGTCCGCCAGGCGCACGCCGACGGGGGCCGCCTCGCCGGCGACGCCGGCCGCGGTCTGGCGCTCGAGCTCGGCGCGCTGCTCCTTGAGCGCGGCCATGAGCGAGCGCACGCGGATGCGGGCGGCGCCCAAGTTGCTCACCTCGTCGATCTTGAGCACGGTGTAGATCTTGCCCGAGGCCTCCAGGATCTCCTGCACCTGGTCGGTGGTGAGGGCGTCCAGGCCGCAGCCGAAGCTGTTGAGCTGGATGAGGTCGAGGTCGTTGCGGCTGGCCACGAAGCGAGCGGCGCGGTACAGGCGGCTGTGGTACATCCACTGGTCGACCACGCGGATGGGCCGCTCGGGCTGCATCTTGTGGGCGACGGAGTCCTCGGTGAGAACCGCGAACCCAAAGGAGTGCAGGAGCTCCGGGATGGCGTGGTTGATCTCGGGGTCGTTGTGGTAGGGGCGGCCCGCCAGGACGATGCCGTGTGCGTCGTTGTCCTCGATCCACTGCAGGACCTCGTCGCCCAGGCGGTGCATCTGGTCCTTGAAGGCCAGGTCCTCCTCCCAGGCCGCGTTCACGGCGGCGTCGATCTCCTGGCGCGTGATCGCCTCTCCCCTGAAGCGGCCCTTGCCGGCGCGTGCGTCCTCGGCCCTCTGGACGGCGATGAGCTCGTACAGGCGGCGCTTGAGCTCGCGCTTGTCGTCGTAGGGGATGAAGGGCGCCAGGTACTCGACCTTGTCGGAGGCGAGCTCGTCCACGTTGAGCTCCAGCGCCTGCGGATAGCTCATGACGATGGGACAGTTGTAGTGGTTGGTGGCGCTGCCGTCCTCGGTGCGCTCCCAGCGGATGCAGGGCATCCAGATGAAGTCCGGGTCCTTGGCCAGGAGGTTCATGACGTGGCCGTGGCTCAGCTTGGCCGGGTAGCAGACGGACTCGGAGGGCATGGACTCGATGCCCGCCTCGTAGGTCCTCTTGGTGGTCTGGTCGCTCAGCACGACCGAGAAGCCGAGCTCGGTGAAGAAGCGGTGCCAGAAGGGGTAGTTCTCGTACATGTTGAGCGCGCGGGGGATGCCCACCGTGCCGCGGGGCGCCTCGTCGGGCGCAAGCCCCTTGCGGTCGAAGAGCAGCTTGTTCTTGGTGGCGAAGAGGTTGGGCGCCTTGCTCTGCTCCCTCTTTGACTTGCCCGCGCCCTTCTCGCAGCGGTTGCCCGTGACGAAGCGGTGGCCCCCGCCGAAGTCGTTGATGGTGAGCTGGCAGTTGTTGGAGCAGCGGCCGCAGTGGGTCTGGATGCGCTTGACCTCGAGGGTGTCGATGGCGACGCGCGGCAGCAGTGTGGAGGTGCCGCTCGCACCGGCGCGGTCACGGGCCAGGAGAGCCGCACCGTAGGCGCCCATGACGCCGGCGATGTCGGGGCGGATCACGTCGCGGCCGGTGAGCAGCTCGAAGGCGCGCAGGGTGGCGTCGCTCATGAAGGTGCCGCCCTGGACCACGACGTACTTGCCAATCTGGTCGTAGTCGCGCAGCTTGATGACCTTGAACAGGGCGTTCTTAATCACGGAGTACGAGAGGCCCGCGGCCACGTCGCCGATGGTCGCCCCCTCCTTCTGCGCCTGCTTCACGCGGGAGTTCATGAAGACGGTGCAGCGGCTGCCCAGGTCGATGGGCCTCTCTCCCCCGACTGCTGCCTTGGCGAACTCCTGCACGGTCATGCCCATGGAGTCGGCGAAGTTGGCGATGAAGGAGCCGCAGCCGGCCGAGCACGCCTCGTTGAGCATGATGTGCTCGATGACGCCGCCCTTGACCTGCAGGCACTTCATGTCCTGGCCGCCGATGTCCAGGATGAACTCGACGTCGGGCACGAAGGCCTTGGCACCACGCAGGTGCGCCACGGTCTCGATCTCTCCGGAGTCGGCGCGCAGGGCCTCGATGAGGATGCCCTCGCCGTAGCCGGTGGTGGTCACGTGCCCGATGGCGCAGTCCTCGGGCACGTGGTCGTAGATGTCGTCCATGATCTTGCGGGCGGTGCCCAGGATGTCGCCGTTGTTGTTGTCGTACCAGGTGTAGAGGAGCTGTCCGGCCTCGCCCACGACGGCCGCCTTCATGGTGGTGGAGCCGGCGTCGATGCCTATGAACACGCGACCGTGGTAGTCCTCGAGCCGTCCCTTGGGCACGACCTGCTTGTCGTGACGCTCCTTGAAGGCGCGATAGTCGTCCTCGGTGGCGAAGAGCGGGTCGAGGCGCGCGACCTCGGAGCCCTGGGTGCCCTTGAGGCTGGCAAGGGCGTCGACGACCTCGCTGAAGGTGACGTGCTTGTCGGACTCCCCGGCGAGGGCGGCACCCGTCGCCACGAAGAGGTGGGCGTTGGCGGGGATGACGCGGTGCTCCTCGTCCAAGTGCAGCGTCTCGTAGAAGCGCTTGCGCAGCTCGGAGAGGTACTGCAGGGGCCCGCCCAGGAAGGCCACGTAGCCGCGGATGGGGTGCCCGCAGGCGAGGCCCGACACGGTCTGGTTGGCCACGGCCTGGAAGATGGAGGCGGCCACGTCCGCGGGGGCGGCGCCCTCGTTGAGCAGCGGCTGCACGTCTGACTTGGCGAAGACGCCGCAGCGGCTCGCGATGGGGTAGATGTGCGTGGCCTCCTTGGCCATCTGGTTGAGGCCCGAGGCGTCCGTGCGCATGAGCGAGGCCATCTGGTCGATGAAGGCGCCCGTTCCGCCGGCGCAGGTGCCGTTCATGCGCTGCTCGATGCCGTTGTCGAAGTAGATGATCTTGGCATCCTCGCCGCCCAGCTCGATGGCGCAGTCGGTCTGGGGGATGAGGGCCTCGACCGCGCGCTTCGAGGCGATGACCTCCTGCACGAACTCGAGGTCGAGCCACCTGGCGAGCAGCATGCCGCCGGAGCCGGTGATGGACACGCGCATGGAGGGGTCGCCGATGACCGAGCGGGCTCGCTCGAAGAGGGCCTTCGCGGTGGCTCGCACGTCGGTGTGGTGACGTTCGTAGTTCGCGTAGACCAGGTGGTTGCGGGCGTCGATGACGGCGAGCTTGACCGTGGTGGAGCCCACGTCGATGCCCAGCCTGAGCTCGGCGTGCCCCAGGTCGACGGGGTTGGCGGGGCTGAGCTCCGCCCCCTGCTGCCTCAGCTCCACTCCCTGCGTGGCCTCTGCCTGCGCCGCGTTGGAACCTGCGTGGTTAGTCATCGCTTGACTCCTTAATTCCAAGAAGGGAGAGGCCCAGGGCGTCGACGTCGAACTGCAGCGACTTGCCGTAGAGGTCTCCGGGCCTGACGAACAGGAGGGCGGTCATGACACGCGCCATGTCGCCCACGTCCTCGCGCATCCCCGCCGAGAGCCAGCGCGCGAGGACGCCGACCTCGGCCGAGATGACGAAGGTGAGGTAGTAGTCGAAGAAGGGGATGGCGCGCAGGTCCAGCCCGTCGAGCGCACGGTCCTGTACCACCTCGCGCACCATGAGCTTGATGCGCTCGGCGAAGGCAGGGTCTCCCCCCTCGCCCAGAAGGGGGCTCAGGTAGGGGCGGGACCTGAAGTACTCGAGGAGCCCCACCGCGCCGGGAGCCGGCTCGAGCCGGGCGATGACCCTCTGGAGCTCGTCCAGGTTGACGGCGGAGAGCCGTGCGACGCGGCTCCTGAGCTCGTCGATGGTCCGCTCCTCGAGCGAGGACACGAGGTCGGGGATGTCCCGGTAGTGGGAGTAGAAGGTGCGCCTCGTGATGCCTGCGCGGTCCGAGACGGCGGTGACCGTGACCTGGGAGAGGTCGCCCGTCACCTCGATCTCTTCCGCGAGGGCGTCGCGCAGGGCACGCCTCGTGCGCACGACGCGTCGGTCGGCGCTCGCCGCCGTGGCGGCGCTCTTCTGGCGAGGGGCCTGTCGCATGCCGCGACTCCTTCCCTGTTGGCAGTCACTTCGCACCCTGTGAAGTATGTTACAGCGTGGGAATTATTGCACAAGGCGAGAAGTATCACCAGACGAGAGTGACGGGCGCACGTCGCTCACACATTCGGCCAGGCCGCGACAAGAAAGGCGCGCCCCTCTCCCCTCACGAATCGTCAGACGCCAAGATGGCTTCAGCCCAACTCGCAAATCCGTACAACCTGTTGTTGCGCAAGGCGTCGAGCTCCTCGCCCCACCCTCGCGGTGGATGTCGCTTCTCGCTCACCAGCACCTTAAGGGCGTCAAAGACCACCTGCGAGCGCGAGCTCGCCAGTTCCAGCAGAAAGGCATCTGGATGGCGCGCCGTCACGCCAAACTGCCGCAGGACGGAGTCGGGGAAGTCTTTGAGGTTGTACGTGACGATGGTGCCCGCGCCCGCGGCGATTGCGGCACGCACCACATGCACGTCGTCCAAGTCCGGAAGGTCAAGGCCAGGTGGCCGCCTCGCAAGCTTTACCTGGGCAAACGGAAATGCCTTGTTGGCAGCGTCAAAGATGGCATCGCCCGCGTTGCCACGAATGCGCTAGTTCGCCCTCCTGGCTTCTTCGATGATGCGTTTGGACCAGACGGGCTCGAATACCTCGGCGTCGGCAAGCGTGAGCAGCACGTCAAGCGTCCATGTCGTGACGAAGACGTTTGCGTCAAGGACAGCAAGCTGCATTGCGGCTAGCCGAGACCGTCAAGGTACGATGACAGGTCCGTATCATAGAAGCCCGCCTCGTCTGCGGCATCCCTCATCTCTTCGAGCGCGGCAGACCGCTGCGCGCGCACTCTCAACGCAAGGGACACGACATCCTCCATAGCGACCCTCCTGTGGTGGTTGCCGCCGATGCGCTCGCACGGCAGCTCCCTCCGGTCAATCATGCGAGCGACGGTCCTGCGAGACACGCCGAGGACCTTCGCTGCCGTTCCCGTGCCGACGAGGTGCGGACCACGACCCTTGCCCTCTGAAGGCGAGGAGAGGACCTGAGCCACCTGTTTGGCAAGCTCATAGGCCTCCTGGGTGAGCCGCATGCGGTCCCCCTGCGCGCTCACGAGGTAGGGACACGTAGTGGGAACAAGAGTCGTGGTATGCATTTCTTCTCCCTCCCTCGTCTGTCTTGGCTGCATTCATCTTAGCAAAAACGGTCAAAACGGACATCTCGGCACAAGAAGGCGCGCCCCTCTCCCCCGCAAGACGCAGGTGAGAGGGGCGCACGACGATCCAGCGGCAATCTGTGCCCTAGAGCTCGATCTCCTTGCCGGCGACGAACTTGGCGGCAAGCCTGCCACCCTCGTCGGCGAGGTAGCAGTAGCGCTCGAGGCGCTGCTCCACGCTCAGCTCGCGCGGCGAACGGATGCCGGAGTCGTCCAGCACGAGCGCGTCGAAGTCGAAGCCCTCGTCCAGGCTGCCCACCTTGCCGAAGAACGAGCCGCCGCCCAGGGTGGCGATCCAGAAGGCCTCCTGGATGGTGAGCGACGGGAGCTCCTGGTCGACGCAGCGCCAGCGCAGCTTGGAGCAGCCCACGGCGTCGGCGACGGCGCGGAACATGTTGAGGCTCGCGCCGCCGGCCACGTCGGTGCCCAGGCCGACGTTGACGCCGCGGCGCAGGTAGTCGCGGATGGGTGCGATGCCCGACGAGAGGAAGGCGTTGGACTGGGGGCAGTGCGCCACGTAGGTGCCCGTCGCCCTCAGGAGCTCGACCTCCTCGGGCGTCGAGTAGTTGCAGTGGGCCATGATGGTCTTGGAGTTGCCGCCCAAGAGGCCGAAGTGGTCGTAGGTCTGGCCGTAGCAGCTCGACCAGGGGCAGAGGCCCTTTACCCAGTCGATCTCGGACAGGTTCTCGGAGAGGTGCGACTGCACGGGAAGGCCCGTCTCGGCCTTGATCTTGCCGAGGCCCTCCATGAGCTCGTCAGAGCAGGTGGGCGTGAAGCGCGGGGTGAGGATGGGCAGGGTGTTCTGGTAGCGGCCGCTCACGTCCGCGAGCCAGGAGCGCGTCGCCTCGAGGGACGCCTCGGCGGTCTGGTCGCTGAGGTAGTCGGGGCTGTTGCGGTCCATGTTGACCTTGCCCACATAGGTCTTGAGGCCCGTCGCCTCGAGCTTGTCCATGAGCAGTTCGGTGCCCGGCACGTGCATGGTGCCGAAGACGACGGCCCTCGTGGTGAACGACCTCTGGAGGTCGTCGGCGAAGATCGAGTAGCCCTTCTCCGCATAGGCGAGGTCGGCGTACTTGCTCTCCTCGGGGAAGGTGTAGGTGTTAAGCCAGTCGAGAAGCTCCAGGTCCATGGCGATGCCACGGAAGCCGTACTGCGGCGCGTGCACGTGGATGTCGTTGAGGCCGGGGACGATCAGGGCATGGCCGAAGTCGCGCAGGGGTAGCTGGGCATAGCGCTCGGGCAGCTCCTCGAAGACGCCGGCGGACGCGCCGTCGACGCAGACCACGTAGCCTGCCTCGAGCGTGCGGAACTCGGTCTGGGACACGTTGTAGCAGACGTCACCCTTGAGTACGAACGACTTGCCTTCCATGGGTTCTCCAATCCTAAGAGAGGTCCAGCATGTCGCGCGACGGGCCGCAGGCTCGGTCTGGCCCCGGCCGCGGCCCACCGCGATTCTCCTATATGACCAGGTACTTGAGGACGAACAGCACGGCCAGCGCGTACATCATGGGGCTGATGGTGCGCCTGCGCTCCTCGCCGGCGGCGAGGTTGACCACCACGTAGACGATGATGCCCAGGCAGATGCCCTCGGCGATGCTGTAGGTGAAGGGCATGGCGATGGTGCAGACGAAGGCGGGCAGCCCCTCGCAGACGTTGCCGAAGTCGACCCCGAAGAGGGCGCCCATCATCGAGAAGCCCACCATGATCAGGGCAGGCGCGGTGGCGAACATGGGAATCGCCAGGAAGAAGGGCGAGAGGAGAAGCGAGAGCACGAACATGACGGCGACCGTGAGCGAGGTGAGCCCGGTGCGGCCGCCCGAGGTGATGCCGGCGGCGCACTCGACCGAGACGCAAGTGGGCGAGTTGCCGAAGACCGCGGCGACCATGGTGGTCAGGGACTCCGCCACGAGCGCGCCCTTGGTGTGGGCAAGGTTGCCATCCTCGTCGAGGAGGCCGGCCTTGGAGGCCGCGCCGACGAGGGTGCCCACGGTGTCGAAGAGCGAGGCGAAGAGGATGGCCATGACGACGGTGAGGAAGCCGAGGTCGGTGATGTGGCTGAAGTCGAGCTGCATGAAGGTGGGCGCCAGCGAGGGCACGGAGAGCCCGCGCGAGAAGTCGGGCAGGACGCTGTTGAAGCCCGCCGCCGGATCAGGCACATAGACGCCGGCGAGCTGGCAGACGATGCCCAGAGCCCAGGTGATGAGGATGCCCAGCAGGATGTCGCCCTTCACGTGCTTGGACGAGAGGATGCCGGTGATGATGACGCCCACGAGCGCGAGCACCACCGAAATGCCTGCCGTGGAGAAGCTGCCGTCAGCGAGGCTCTCGTGGATGTTGAAGAGCCCCACGAGGGTGGCGTCGTTGCCCACGATGATGCCGGCGCCCTTGAGGCCGATGAGGGCCACGAAGAGGCCGATGCCCGCGGTGATGGCGAGCTTCAGGCTCTGCGGGATGGCGTTGAAGACGAGGTCGCGCAGCTTGGTGACCGAGAGCAGCAGGAAGATGAGGCCCTCAACGAAGCAGGCGGCAAGGCCCACCTGCCAGCTGTAGCCCATGCCAAGGCATACGGTGTAGGCGAAGTAGGCATTGAGCCCCAGGCTCGGACCCAGGATGAAGGGATAGTTGGTCATGAGGCCCATGAGGCAGGTGCCGATGAAGGTGACCACCGCGGTCGCCGTGAACACCGCGCCGCTGTCCATCCCCGACTGTGCGAGCACGGAGGGGTTGACGGCCAGGATGTAGGCCACGGTGACGAAGGTGGTGAGGCCGGCGATCACCTCCGTGCGGATGTTGGTCCCACGTTCCTCCAGATGGAACAACCTCTGTAGTGCTGCTTGCATAGAACCCTCCCTTGCTTGCCTGGAGGGGTGCAGGTCCCCCCGGCGCAGGGGCGCGGCGCCCATGGGCGTCTCGCTCCGTCCCCTCCACGTGCCAACTAAAAACCAATTTTTCTTACTCACAAACTTTCTGTCTGCATCTTGACCATAGACTTATGCTTGCCTCCTGAATTTTTTCTTCTAGGCGAGCGGTCGCTATTTCTGGGCGTACGTAACGAAAGTTCCTGCAGCCTAAGCATGAGTTTATATTCATGTGCTTCATAAAGATTACGAAATGAGTGTCATATGCGGTTTTATGTGCACGATATTCTCTAATTTTTCTATTTTCTTGATAATGAATTCCCTTTTTGAAGAGTTTTGCGTCGTGTTTATAACATCCATGTTAAAGGAGGCGAGAACTGCACCACCGAAGGGGACTTCGGGCGCAAACTGCCCTGCAAGCGCACGGAGCAACCCCCGGGCGCGACGGGGACGGCCACGAAGACCGCCCGAAGCAAATAGGGACGGAGACCCATCATGAGCATCAGCATCTCTCGCCGTAGCTTTCTCGCCAGCTGTGGGCTAGGCCTCGCCGCCGGGCTCGCCGGCTGTTCCACGCAGGGAGGGGGCTCCGCCGGCGGCACGGCGGGATCCGCGACGGAGGCGGGCTACACCCTCGTCGAGCCCGGGAAGCTCACGATGATCAGCAACTTCTACTTCCCGCCCTTCGTCTCGATGAACGCCGACACGGGCGACTACGAGGGCTTCGACGTCGACCTCTACAAGGCGGTGTGCGAGAAGCTCGGGCTCGAGCCCAACATCCTGCCCACGGTGCAGTTCGACACCATCGTCCCCACCATCAAGCAGGGCGGCAAGGCCGACGTGTCCCTGGGTGCCGTCACCATCACCGACAAGCGCCTGCAAGAGATCGACTTCAGCGACCCCTACCTGGACTCCAACCAGGCCATCGTCGTCAAGCAGGGCAGCGCCGCCACGACGGCGGACGCCCTCAACGCCTCCGGGACCCAGATTGCCGTGCAATCCGGCACCACCGGCGAGGCATGGTCGCGCGAGAACCTCCCCAACGCCACCATCGTCCCTTTGGACGACATCATCCAGTGCCTGACCGGCGTCCAGACCGGCCTCTACGCCGCTTCCGTCTGCGACCTGCCCGTCGCAAGCTACGAGATCAGCAGCGCCTACGCAGACCTGGTCATCCCCGACGGCGGCCAAATCCCGACCGGCGAGCAGTACGGCATCGTCGTGAGCAAGGACAACCCCAAGCTCACCCAGGCGATCAACGATGCCCTTGTCGAGCTGCAGTCAGACGGGACGCAGGACCAGATCGAGCAGAAGTGGTTCGGCTCCACGATCTAGCACGTGGGATCTAGCACGTGGGTCGTCGCGGGGAAGGGGCGTGGCGGTCAGAGGCTCCAGCGGGCGATTGGGGCAGGCGGCTCCAACGGACGCGGGCGGCTGCAAAGTTGGCTGCGAACTTCTCCTCCGTGGGATTGGCTGCGTCCCCCGTGGGGTTAGCTGCGGACTTCTCCCCTTCCAGAGTCCGCATCTAACGCGCCGAATCCTGGGGTCTTGCATGTTGCACGACCAAACGCATCGTTGGCTGCGTAGTTTGCCCTCGCAAAACTGCGCAGCCAACTTCTTTAGGGCGTGCGGACGACTTCTCGGGCGCGCGGACGACTTCCAGAGCCGCCTAAAGCAGTCCTAGCGCCTGCATGGGCGGCGCGAGCAGGATGGGCATGAAGGCGGACGGGAGCATGTTGGCCACCTTGAGGTCGGTCAGCTTGAGCAGGTTGGTCCCCACCGCGAAGAGCAGCACCGACCCCGCGAGCGCCACCTCGGCCACGACCTCGGAGGAGAGCAGTCCTCCCAGCACGGCCGCGAGCGCGCTCAGCACGCCCTCGTAGACAATCAGGCTCACCCCGCAGAAGGGCACGCCGATGCCCATCGTAGCCGCGAAGGGGATGCACACCACCAGGTCGATGACGCCCTTTGACACCAGAGTCGCGTGGTCGAGCTGGATTCCGCTCTGGAGCGAGCCCATGATCGCCATCGCCCCCGTGCAGGTGAAGAGCGTGGCCGACACGAAGCCCTCGGAGAAGCTGCCCAGGCGCTCGCTGCCTTCGAAGGCCGCGTTGATGCGTCGCTGCGCCCAGGAGCCCAGACGCGTGACCTGGCGGTCGATGTCCAACCAGAAGCCCAAGAGGCAGCCCAGGGCAAGCGAGAGGGTCGCCACGATGACGCTGCCGCCCTGCGCCATGCCCTGGACCCCCACGAGCACCACGCAGAGGCCCTGTCCCTTGAGGAGGAAGTCCCCGAGCTCGTCCGAGGCCCGGCTCTTGAACGCCAGGCCTATGAGCCCGCCCACGAAGGCCTCGAGGCCGTTTGCGATAGCACCAATGAGAAACACCGTGGAGCCTCCCCCGCGCGCATGCGTACCGTGCCCGCCCACAATAGTGCAACGGGCGACGGCCGAGAGCGCTGGCGGTCGCTCTTCACCTCACGCCGACGCTCGTCGCGCCTCTCGCCAGCTCCGTTACGTCGAACGCGTCTCTCGCCAGCTCGAGCACGTCAAACGCGTCAGCCGTGTGCGCCAATACGTCCAACGCGTCTGATGCCTCTACGTTTGCCCAGTTGAGCGGCGGAGAAAAAACGCGATCGACGTAGTCGAGAGTACAACGCACGCACTGGACGTAGTCGCGACGCAGATGCGCGCGCTGGACGTAGTCGCGACGCAGACGCACGTGTTGGGCGTAGTCGGGAGCAAGACGCACGCGCTGGACGTGGTCGAGAGCACAACGCACGCGATCGACGTGGTCACGGCGCGGACGAACAACGCACGGTCGCCCGCGCCCGAGGCCTAGTCCCCGAGCAGCTTGAGCAGGTCCTCTCGCCTGAGCGAGGCGAGGCTCATGCCCTCGCCCGACCCCACGACCTGCTCCGCAAGGTCGCTCTTCGCCTCCTGGAGGGCCAGGATGCGGTCCTCGATGCTGTCGCGCACGATGACCTTGTAGACCATGACGTCGCGGGTCTGGCCTATGCGGTGGGCACGGTCGGTCGCCTGGTCCTGGGCGGCGGCGTTCCACCAGGGGTCGGCGTGCACCACGATGGAGGCACCGGTCAGGTTGAGGCCCGTGCCGCCCGCCTTGAGCGAGATCAGGAACACCGGGGTCTCGTCCTCGTTGAAGGCGTTCACCAGCTCGAGGCGCCTCCTCTTGGGCGTCGCCCCCGTTATGGTGTAGTAGGGGTGCCCACGTTCGTCCAGCTCGTGCGCGATGAGGGCGAGATAGCTCGTGAACTGCGAGAAGACGAGCATCTTGGACCCCGAGTCCACGGCGCTCTGCACCAGCTCGAGCACCGCGTCCAGCTTGCAGGAGGGGCCGTCGTAGTCCTCGAAGAGGAGGCGCGGGTCGCAGCAGATCTGCCTCAGGCGGGTGAGCTCCGCCAGGACCTGGAGCTTGCCCGAGTCGAAGCCGTCGTCGCTCTGCCTGGTGAGCGAGAGGCGCAGCGCCTGCTCGCTGGCGGAGTAGAGGCTCCGCTGCTCCCCCTCCATCCGGGCGTAGACCACCTGCTCGAGCTTCTCGGGCAGGTCGTGCAGGACCTCTCGCTTGAGGCGGCGGAGCACGAAGGGGCCCACGGCGGCGCGCAGCCTCTGGGCGACCTCCTCGTCACCCTCCACGATGGGCTGCTCGTAGCGGTCGCGGAAGCGGTCATAGGAGCCCAGGAGCCCCGGCATCAGGAAGTCGAAGATGCTCCAGAGCTCCGAGAGCCGGTTCTCTATGGGCGTGCCGGTGAGGGCGAAGCGGTGGCGCGCGTCGAGCGCCTTGACCGCGCGGGCGGCGAGAGTCTCGTGGTTCTTGACGTACTGCGCCTCGTCCAGCACCTCGCACCACAGCGGCATGGCCATCCAGGCCTCCACGTCCCGCCGCAAGAGGTCGTAGGAGGTGACGAGCACCTCGTGGCCCGGCTCCCTGCGGACGCGGTCTCGCTCCGTCGCCGTGCCCGCGACCACCGCCACGTCCAGCTGCGGGGCGAACTTCTCGAACTCGGCCTGCCAGTTGTAGACCAGGGAGGCCGGGCACACGATCAGGGTGAGGCCCCTGCCGCGGCGGGCGAGCAGGAGCGAGATGAGCTGCAGGGACTTACCCAGTCCCATCTCGTCGGCGAGAATCCCGCCGAAGCCCATGTCGCAGAGGGCGCTCAGCCAGCCGAAGCCCTCGGCCTGATAGGGCCTGAGCAGGCCGGCGAGCGACGCGGGCGGCTCGTAGTCCGCCGGGTCGTGCGAGCGGAAGTCGCGCAGGAACTCCCTGAACGACTCGTCCTTCTCGTCGTCCGAGACCAGGGTGTCGAGGAGGGCGAGCTTGTAGGAGGGGATCCGGGCATGCCCGCTGGCAAGCTCCCGCGAGCCAAGCCCGAGCTCGTCGGCGAGGCGCTCCGCCTCGTCCAGGTCGAGGCCCGAGAGGTCAACGAAGGAACCGTCCCTGAGGCGGTGGAAGCGCTTGCGTCGGCGGTAGCTCCCGAGCAGGGCATGGAGCTCCGAGAGCGGCAGGTCGTCGGCGGACACGCTGAGGTCGATGAGGTTGGACCTCACGGAGAGGCCCAGGCGCACCCGGGGCCTGGCGTCGCTCGCCAGGCGGTCGAACTCGGGCGTCGTGAGCACCCGGCCCATCGCGGCGAACTCCGCGAGGCCAGAGAAGAGCAGGCGGGCAATGGCATCATCGGAGCGGGCGGGTATGCGGGCGAGCCCCTCCCCCTTGCGCCCCGACAGATAGCGCAGGGCGAGCTGACGGGCGCCGGCCTCGGCCTCGAGGTCACGCCCAGGCTCCACGACGGACCCCAGCTCGTAGGCGAGCACGTGGTGGCGGCGCTCGCCATAGGCCGCCTGGACGTCGCAGCTCACGCCCTCCCTGTCGTAGTCGAGGTAGAACTCGACCTGGCAGGGCAGCGGTCGCAGCTCGTCCAGTGACTCGGGCAGCTCCACGTCCATGGCTCGCTCGAGCTTGGGCAGGAGGTTCGCCGCGAAGCGCGGTGCGTCGGCGGCGGAGAGGAGCAGCTGGGGAAGCGGGCTCCCGAAGACCCCGGTGAGGAAGGGCGCCACGCGCTCGAGGCGGGCCGGGCAGCGCCAGAGGGTGTCCCCCTCCACGGCATAGAGGTGCTCGTCGGTGGAGAAGAACTCCGCCGACCCCTGGCGCTCAAGCTCGTAGGAGTCGTCGCCGGCGGGGCGTACGGCCAAGCGCAGGCGGGGCTCCCCGTCGCGCACCACGACGCGCCGGGTCGACGCTGGCCTGCGGGCCAGGGCGGGCACGCTCTCGAGCTCCAGCTCGCTCCCCAGCATGAGCTCGAGAAGCTCGTCGGCCTCCGGGCCGGACAGCCTGAGCTCCCGCCCCGCAGACGATCCCGAGGCGCCCGACACGCCGAAGACCCTGCCGCCAAGGCGCTCCGACGAGAAGGCCCTCCGGTTCTGCACCGCACGCGAGAGGAAGCGCAGGAGCTCGCGGGAGGGCAGGTCGAACATGCGCTGCTCGTGCACGAAGGCGAGCCTCTTGCCGTACTCGAAGAACTCCTCCCCCTGCACGGCCTGGACCAGGCCCGAGATGCTCCGCACCACGTAGGAGCCATGCGAGCCCCCTATGCGAAGGCGCAGGAAGAGGTCGCGGTCGCGCACCAGCGTGGGCAGAAGCCGGACGCCGCCCGGGCGCTCCGGCGTCTGGCCGCCCACCACCACGTGGCGCGCCGCCTCGCTGCGGTCGAGGAGCTCGCCCAGGACGGACGAGGTGCTGGCGTGCATGGTGCGGCTGTGACCCTCGTACGACTCGGGGCTGGCGTTGTAGTCGAGGGCGAGGGCGATGCTGTGCTTGCAGGGGCCGGGGTAGCGATCCGAGGCGGGGCAGGTGCAGGAGTAGGAGGCGACGCGGTCGGCCGCCTCGTCGAAGGCGATGCGCGCGTCGTAGTGGTCGGCGTAGCCCGACGACGACGCAACCCTGCCCGACAGCCTGGTGAGGGCCCCGTCATAGTCGCAGGACCTCCGGCCGATGGACCCCGGGCGATGCGCGATGATACGGCCCCTGCCAAGGATGGCGGGCCTGCAGGCACGGCTCAGGGCGATCTCGGAAATCACGGGGCCTCCTCACGGGTTGCGCTCGCCGCGCCGCCGGACGGGCGAACGGTAGCGAACCAGCGTAGCCCATCGGAGGGCGCCAGGCGGGCAGACGAGGCCAAAGCCCACCATAACTACGGGAACGGGATAACTACGGGAACGGGACCCGACGAGACGCCACAGGGGGCGCACCGCCTCCGCCTACGCGCGCCCCTTGCCCCTGCCGCCGGCGAGCTCGCTCACCAGCACGGCGGAGAAGACCAGCACGAAGCCCAGCGCCAGCTGGGGCGTGAGGGGCTCGCCGTAGAGGAGCACGCTAAAGAGCATGGCGAAGACGCTCTCGAGCGAGAGGAGCAGGGCGGCGCGCGAGGGGTCCACCTTCTTCTGGGCGACGTTCTGTATGAGGAGCGCCACGACCGAGGCCAGGACGACCAGATAGGCGAGCTGCAGCCAGAAGTCGGCCCCCAGGTCGAGCGCGTGCGGCAGGGGCTCGCGGGCGAGCGCGTAGGCGAGGCTCACCGCCGAGCTCACGAAGAACATGACGATGGTGAGGGTCACGCTGTCGTGGGCGCTGCCGTAGCGGCCCACCGCGACGATGTTGAGCGCGAAGAAGAGCGCCGAGAGGAGGGTGAGCCAGTCTCCCCCGGAAAGCCAGGGCGAGAGGTCCCCCCGAAGCGAGACGAGACCCACCCCCACCAGGCACATGAAGGCGGCGACCAGGTTGTTCGCGCCGGGACGCCGCCTCTGGACCAGCCAGTCGACGAAGGGGACCATCACGCAGTAGGTGGCGGTGAGAAGGGCGTTCCTGCCAGGGGTCGTGTCGGTGAGGCCGACGTTCTGTATCAGGAAGGCGAGACCCTCGGGCAGGCCCACCATGAGGCCGGCGACGAGGTGGCTACCGTCGAGGTTGTCGCGCAGGCGCCTCCAGAAGACGGCGGCGAGGATCGCCCCCGCCAGGAAGAAGCGGGCGGCGAGCAGCCAGCCGGGGCTCACGGCGTCGAGCGCGCCCTTGAGCACGACGAAGGCGCCGCCCCAGATGATGGTGGTGACGACCAGGGCCAGCTCGAGCGCCCAGGCGGGGATGTTCGACGAGTCTCTCATGGCTGGGATTATACGGACTCACGCCGCCACGGCGGGACGGACACCCGGCGCACGCCTCCCGCCCCGCGCGCGCAGCCCGCAGCCCACGCCGGGGGCCCTCTCTCCCGGGGACAGCGTCCCATGCATTGGCGCGCATGGAGACCCGCCCTTGCCCTAAAATGGACCTGTCTGGCACATGCGACGCCAGATTCACCGGAGAGGGGCGCCAGGGGAAGGGAACCAGGGCGCCATACGTGGTGGAGAGGAGAATCATGCAGTATTCCGCAGAAGTGGAAGGGATGTGCCCCGTCGCCAAGGGCGCGTACCACGGTCCTGCA
>NZ_DBEZHV010000015.1:0-148496 GCF_048189965.1 Olsenella phocaeensis
GCCGCGCTCCGGGCAGGGGACGGCCGCCCCGGACGCCCCCTCCACCCTCGCGTGCGGGGTGCCGGGCCCCCTCCCCGGACCAGGCCTCGGAGACCCTCCGCTCCGGGCCCGGCCCCATCGACCTCTCGAACAGGCTCGCAGGCATCCCGGCGTCGCCCGTCTCGTCCCCCCGGCCGCCGAAGTCCGTCCGATGACCGGATTCTACCGTTCGGGGCGGGGGACCGCCTCCCGTCCCGGGGAGTGGTGGCCACTAGAAATGATGAGGAGCCTTTTATTTGAGGGGAGGGGCCCTGGCCCTGCATTAGGGCCTTTCTCCCCCCGGAGCATTTTCAGAGAAAGCGGCAGCGAGTGCCCAGACGGGCAGGATGGAGGAACGATGAGGGACGTAATGGTGGGGACGATAGCGCAGGGGTACTACGGCTCGATGCGGGCGGGCGTTGACGCCGCCGTGGCCGCAGGCAAGCTCGACGAGGACGCCCAGGAGGCGCTCATACTCGGGGCGCTCGACCTTGCGGGCCAGATGGACGGGGCCAGAAAGGTGACGCCCCAGCAGCTCAGGCTCCTGCTCAGCTTCTCGAAGGCGCTCGGCCTGCTCCCAGCTGCGGGACGCTAGGCAGGTGGGGCGGTCCCGGAGCCCCGCCACGGCACCGGGCCGTCCCATTCGTCCAGGGCGCGGCAGGCGCCGTTATAGAGGTTCTGCGCCTGCCTCGCGGAGTAGGAGACGCCCCTGGCCGCCTCCTCCCACGCCAGGGCCTCGCAGCACCTCAGGCGCACGACCTCGGCGGCGGCGGGGCCGCAGGAGGAGGCCACGCGCGCGAGCGAGGGAACCAGGGCGTCCCAGGCGTCCTCGCAGGCGGCCAGACGGGCCGTCATGGCGTCCCTGGCCCTCAGGAGGTGCGCCGGGGCCTCCCCGCCCCTCTCCGCCGCCATCGCGTTCACCTGGGCGAGCGTGCGCCGCGACCTGGCGTAGTCGGCGGACATGGCGCGCACCCGCCCCAGGCCGTCCCTGGCGGAGCGCGGGCGTGGCTGGCTTCCCGGCTGGCGATCGTACGTCATGGCTTCCTCCCCGTTCCACGCAATGCCTGCCTGCCACCCAGCGTAAACATCTCAAACGGCCCTCTCGCCTGGGCCGTGAGCGGGGCGTGCCCTCCCCCGGGGGTAACGCCCCCTTTTCGCCGCATGGCGTAGACCGGCGTCCCTTCCACGGATTCCGACCGAGGCCCCAAATTTTAAAATCCCGACTTTTCGCGGGCAGGGACGACCGGCCCAGCCCACCACCAAACACCGCCCCGAGTGCCCCCCGAGATTGGAACGGAACCGATATATATAAGAACGTTCCGTTCCTTACGTTCCACTGGAAGTGGTGCGTACACCTGTAGTAGGTGGGCACTGGCGTTTGCCCACCCCTACTAGGTGCACGGGTGAGAATCGGTTCCGTCCCGAGATGCGAACCGCACCCCATGGAGTTACCCCACCGCCCACCGCTTCACGAAAACAGCGCATGCCAGTACCGAGCGTGAGGGCAACCCACACCCGCACGGGCAATCTCACCCGCGTTGCTGTGGGAGAAGTGTGGGAGAACTGCCTAAATCACGGCAAAGGAAAACCCCGCATCCGCGTTTCCGCAGGTACAGGGCTTGATTTTGGTGGGCGTTACAAGATTTGAACTTGTGACCTCTTCCGTGTCAGGGAAGCGCTCTCCCCCTGAGCTAAACGCCCGAATATGTCTGCCACGCATGGGGGTTCGCGCAGCGCGTTAGCTACTATAGAGGAACTCCCCCCAGCATGCAACAGATATTTTCTCTCCATACCTACTCGCTCGAAGTGGCTGGCGGAGCGCTTGGCGCTGATGCAGCGATGGCGGCGCGTGCGTCTCTGCCGCGACTACGCCGAACGCGTGCGTTTTTGCCGCGACTACGTCCGGCGCGTCTTTTCTCCCTCGATCAACTGGGCAAACGCAAGACTCTCAGACGCGTTCGACGCGCTCGCGAGCGATGATGACGCGTTGGACGTTGTCGATATGCAGCCTATTGCTGGCTGCCAGAAAGCATTCGATTGGAAGAATCGCTATCTCAGCAGTCCACGGATTTGGTCCGCGAAGGAGGGCAGGCCCCTATAGACTATCTCCGTGACTATGGTCCAATCGGTGCCGCCGTAGTCATGTACCAAGCGATGTCTCGTGCCCGCGACCTTGGACCACGGGATTTCTGGGTGCGAGGCCCGCAGTTCTTTGGAGACGTGCGAGACGAACTCGCCCACGTTATACAGCGGCGTTGTGATTGCCCACTGAACAAAGCGATCGGATATCAGGATGTCGCGCTCGACGAGCGTACTTGCGAGCTCATCGGCGAACTCAAGTGCTCGCTCGAGGTTCCGGCGGTCGGAGTCGTTCATGCCACACGCACCTCGTCATGCTTGATCGAACTATAGAAGTCGGAGGTCGGGTCGAGTTCGCTTGCCTCGTAGACGTCAACTCGCTTCCCAGAGGCCTCAAAGAGCTCCTCGGCAATGGAGAAGATGTCCGTACGATCAAAATCGGGACCGCCATAGATGATGAGGTCAATGTCCGAGTCTTGCGTCGCTTCCCCACGTGCGTATGAGCCGAATAGGGCGGCGCCGCTCGCATGATATCGCCTTAGGATTGGCCTGATGATCTGGGTGATCTCATCTCTTGAAAGTGGCTCGGACATGACGCCTCCTCTCCGCTGTGAACCATCTTGATTGTACTTGCCTAAATGGCAGGACGGCATTCTTTCGGTGACTTGTCAGATGGCTGGCATGGTGGACGGCTGTCGGCTGGCATTGGGAGTTTCCGGCCACTCGCCCCGTCATCCGCTCCGTACCAAGTCAGCATTATTTTCTCTTCTGCTGACCTCATTCGCATTTGCCCAGCTCACGGAAAGGTTAGTCAGCAAAAATTCAAATTCTGCTGACTTACCAAGATGACATGATCGGCCATCATGCCTGCGACAGCGTCCAACGCGTCATTATCGCTCGCGAGCACGTCGAACGCGTTTATACGCGTCACGTTTGCCCAGTTGAGCGATGGAGAAAAGACGCGTCGGACGTAGTCGCGGCAAAAACGCACGCGTTCGACGTTGTCGCGGGCGAGAAGCGCGCGCTGGACGTTCTCGCGACAAATTCGCACGTGTTGGACGTAGTCGTGGCAGTACCGCACGCATTGGACGTCATCGCGGGCGAGATATGCGCGCCGAGCGTAGTCGCGCGGTCGACACGCACGCGTTGGACGTTGTCGCAGCAAAGACGCACGCGCCTGACGCCGTCGCGGCCGCCGCGCGCCCCTCTCCCCTACATCTCATCGCAGTAGCTGACGAAGTCCAGGTTCTGGATCGAGTTGAGGAACGGCTCCTTCTGGCCCAGCTCGAAGAGATGGATGGACATCGTCGCCGCCATGCCCCTCTCGCCCGACTCCCCGCGCGTCAGGGTGAAGTCGCTGTAGGTGCAATCCCACGAGTGCAGCATCTTGAGCATCTTCTTCGCACCGCTGCGATCCTCGAACTCGACGTAGATGTCGAAGTTCTTCGACTTGCTGCGCACCCGCGCGTCGATGCGCGACAGCACCGCGAAGGTGAACAGGACGAAGACCAGCGCGATCAGCGTGCCCTCCACGAACCCGATGCCCGCTGCCAGGCCAATGCAGGCGCAGGCCCAGAGCCCCGCTGCCGTGGTGAGGCCGCGCACCTCGTTGAGGCCGGTGACCATGATCGTGCCCACGCCCAGGAAGCCCACGCCACTGATGACCTGCGCGCCGATGCGGTTCATGTCCGCGCGTGCGTCGGGGAAGGTGACCAGCACGTACTGGGCCACGAGCATGGACATCGCCGAGCCCAGGCACACCAGCACGTGGGTCTTGATGCCCGCGCCCTTGTTCTTGTACTCTCGCTCGAGGCCGATGACCACGCCTACCAATGTCGCGAGCGCCATGCGCAAGAACACCGCCTCGGCGCTCCAACCTGCGGTCACGTCTGCCAGATGGGTGAAGTAAGCTCCCAGCACCCGATTCCTCCTCCTAATCAAAGTTCCAACGATGCAAAAGGCGCGTCGCACCAGCCGGCGCGACGTTGCGGTCCGTGCGTGTTCGCAACTATATCCCAGCGCGCGTACGCCCCCCGATGCACGACGCCAGATGGCGCAATCGGGGAGGTAAGGGCCACGAGGGGCGGCAACCAACGCGAACGGGGCGGGAGCCATGACCGCGACGGGACATGACGGCCGAGAGACGCGCGCGTACGCCGCCCCCTCCTAAGCCCAGCCCGGCACGCCCTCCGGACCGCGGACGACCACGCCGCCCCCCAGGCACTCCAGCCCGTCGTACACGACGGCGCTCTGTCCGGGCGCGACCGTGCGCCGCGGCTCGTCGAACTCGACCGTGGCCCAAGGAAGCCCGTGCACCACGTCGGGCTCGCGGGGCGTGACCAGCGCCTCGACCAGCTCGCCCGTGTGGCGGGTACGCAGCAGGTAGCGGCCAGCTCGAGGCGGGAGTCCCGCAATCCAGCGCACGTCAGAGAGCTCCAGGCCCCGGCACCAGAGCCCGGGGCAGTCCAGGCTTGCGCTGACGTAGACGACGTTCCTCTCCACGTCCGTGGACACCACGTAGCGGGCAGGCCCCCCGCCCAGGTCGAGCCCGCGACGCTGCCCCACGGTGAAGAGGAAGGCCCCGTCATGGCGGCCCAGGACCCGGCCCGTCTCCCATTCCACGACGTCTCCCGCGCGGCGTTCCAGCGTGTCCAGGAGGAAGCTGCGGATGCCCACCTCGCCCACGAAGCAGATGCCGTCGGAGTCCGGCTTGGCCTCCACGCCCAGGCCCCGCTCGGCGCAGGCGGCACGTACCTCCGCCTTGCTGGCATAGCCGCCTATGGGGAAGAGCGTGTGCGCGAGAACCTCACCGGGGACGCGCCAGAGGAAGTAGGTCTGGTCCTTGTACTCGTCCGCGGCGCGGAAGAGGCGCGCGGGTGCGACGAGGCCGGACGCGGCGCCAAGGCCGTCCATGCCCGCCTGCCCGGACGCCGGGACGCCCGCCTGCGGCATCGCCGCCGCGACCCCAGACGGCGCGCCCCCCTCGCCCAGCTGCGAGCCCACGCGCGCGTAGTGGCCCGTGGCCACGTAGTCCGCGCCCTCCGCCAGCGCGCGCTGGGCAAAGGTCCCAAACTTCACGGTCTGGTTGCACATCACGTCGGGGTTAGGCGTGAGGCCGCGAGCATAGGCGTCGACGAGATAGTCGACCACCGTGCGCCGGTACTCCTCCTCGCAGTCCCAGACCTCGAGGCCGATGCCCAACGTCACCGCGACACGCTCGGCGTCCGCCAGGTCGTCCGCCCAGCGGCAGCGGAACCCCGGCAGGTCGCGCGACCAGTTGCGCATGTACACCGCACGCACGTCGAAGCCCTGCTCCACGAGGAGCGCGGCCGCCAGCGCGGAGTCAACGCCCCCGCTCATGCCCAGGCACACCGTCTTCGCCATCAGCCCCTGCCTCCCCGCCATCGTCCGCCCGCGGCCCCCAGCGCCGCCGCGCGCTCCGACATCGCAGCGTCATCCAGGCCGAGGCGCACCATCTCGGACCGCGCGCAGCGCACGATGGCCCGCGTGCCGTACGCGACCTCCTCGGGCGTGCTGGGCCGGCCCAGCGTGAGCCTCAGGCTCCCCTGAGAGAGGGTCGGCGGCATCCCCAGCGCCTCGAGCACGTGGGACGCCCGCATCTTGCTCGCCGCGCAGGCCGAGCCCGTGCCCACGCTGACGCCCTCGCGCTCGAGCAGCACGACCAGGCGTTGGGCCTCGAGTCCGGGAAGCGAGAGGTGCAGCAGCCCGGGCAGGCGCAGCCTCTCTTGCCTGGGACCGCTCACCACGCACCAGGGCAGCTCGCGGCGCAGCTCGGCCTCCATGCCTTGTCGCAAGCCGCGCAGGCGCGCCTCCTCCTCCCGGCGCAGGGCCTCCGCGAGCTCCAACGCCCGCGCGAAGCCTACGATGCCGGCGACGTTCTCCGTCCCGGAGCGCACGCCGCGCTCCTGCCCGCCCCCCAGCACCAGCGGGCGCAGGCGCACGCGGTCGGAGCACCAGAGCAGGCCCACCTGCTTGGGGCCATAGATCTTCGCCGCCGACACGGTGACCATGTCCGCCTCGAGGGACGAGACGTTCACGGCCAGCTGACCCGTCGCCTGGGAGGCGTCCACGTGCAGCAGGAGCTGGCGCGGCTCCCCCGCCTCGAGCCTGCGCCGGCGCTCCGCCGCGACCAGCCGTGCAAGCTCGCGCACGGGCTGGACGCAGCCCACCTCGCCGTTTGCCAGCTCGAGGCTCACGAGCTCGGTCTGGGACGTGATGGCGGCGGCCATGGCATGGGCGTCCACGCGCCCGTCCGCGGCGACCCCCACCAGCGTGTGCGGCCGTCCCTCGGCGACGCGCAGGACGCTCTGGTGCTCGATGGCATCGGTGACCACGTGTCCGTCCGTCGCGGCGAAGGCCAGGTTGTTGGCCTCGGTGGCCCCTGAGGTCAGGGTGATCCCGTCGGCACGGGCGCCTAGCACCAGCGCCAGGCGACGGCGGGCGTCCTCGACGTCGGCACGCACGCGGCGCGCGGCGGCGTAGGGCGACGAGGGGTTGTGGAAGCGCTCCGTAAGGTAAGGCAGCATCGCCTCGAGGACGCGCGGGTCGAGGGGCGTGGCGGCCGCGTAGTCCAAGTAGGCCTCGCAAGGGGCGACGTCAACCCCCGTGCCGCGCGTCGTGGGAGGCACGGGCGAGCGCTCCTCTCCCATGTTCCCACCAGCCGAGACCGTCACAGCTCCCTCCCCACCACGAGGTTCTGGAAGCGGTTCGACATGAACTCGTCGGTGTAGTGGACGTCCACCCAGGCCTCGAAGGCGTTGAGGGGCGGGATGCCGGCGTCCCTCTCGGCCCTCCTTTGGAAGCACGCCACGGTCATGAGGATGTCCAACGCCAGGTAGGCGGCGAGGAGCACCACGAAGACGACCTGCCGTCGCGTCGTGGGGCTGCCGATGCGGTACAGGGCCTCGGGCATGATGAGCTTGGCCCACACCAGCCCGAGGAGCCCCCAGGCGACGAGGAAGCGCCAGGCGACCCACTGAGTGATGTGGTCGGGCAGGTGGGCGTAGGTCCAGGACTCTGCGCTGAACAGGGTCTGCATGCCCCAGCCGGTCAGCTGCTCGAGCGCACCTCCCAGGGCCAGGGAGGCGAGGAAGACCTGCCAGTCGCGCGCGCCCCTCTCCCGCAGGCCAAAGCTCACGAGGGTGAGCAGCACGGCGCCGAAGCCGTACAAAGGCGAGAACGGTCCCCATACCAGCCCCACGCGGCTCTGGGTGAGCCCGGCCGTGATGAGCATCCAGAGCTCCTCGAGGACGAGGCCTGCCATGGAGCCGATCACGAAGATGATGACCACCTGGTACCAGCCCACGTGCAGGTCGGCCAGGAAGAGCTCGCGGTCCATGAGCTGGGCGGCGATGACCTCTGCCTGCTGGGCTCGCGTGAGTCGCTCGACGCCAGCGGCCGCGTTCTCGGCCTCTATGTCGGCCCGGACGGCGTCCTGGTTGATGCGGCGCATGTCCACGGCGCCATCCAGCCGTCGGCCTCGGCCGAGCCACAGGAGGAACCACCTGACGAGGCGGGCGATGCCGCGCACGACCAGGAGGATGACGAGCAGGAGGAGGATGTTGAGAAGCATGCGGCTCCGTCTTCTGGGATGGACATGGGTCGGGTTGGGACGGCGGCGAGTGGGAGTAGGTCCGGCGGATCGGGAGCGACCAGTCGGCCCGGGGGCCGGTTGCCTGGCGCCCTGACCGTCCATCGAGCATAGCGCAGCGAGGCGGCTTGGTCTGCTTCAAAAGTTTTTATCCACGTCTAGCTGCGCGTTTAAGGCTGAGGGGAAGTTTTTCGAAATTCGGGCTTGCATAGCCCGTTGCCGTCACGTATATTATTCCTCGCGTTCGCGGGCTTGGCGCAGTTGGTAGCGCGCCACCTTGCCAAGGTGGAGGTCGCGGGTTCGAACCCCGTAGCCCGCTCCATGCGAACATCGGGCCGGTTTCGATCGGCCTTTTTCATACGGCGAGATGGCCAAGTGGTAAGGCAGAGGCCTGCAAAGCCTTTATCCCCGGTTCGAATCCGGGTCTCGCCTCCAACGAACGCAAGAGGGCGGCTGCTTCGGCGGTCGCCCTCTTCTTTGGGCTGGCACGCTCCCTTTGGGCTGGCACCCCCCGAGCCCGGGCGTTCTTTTCTCGCCTTCTTTGGCGGCAGATGCGACGTCGGACACGGAAAAGAACATGCTGCGGCACGCGCGGGGTGGGCGGCGGCGCGGTCGGCGCAGGTAGCGCGAGCGGCGCGGACGATCCGCGCGGGTAGCGCGAGCGGCGCGGGTGGCGCGGCGACGCTTGCGCCTGGACGCCGCCCGGTTGCGTGTTCCAAACTCACGTCAAAGTGAGAGAAGCGGCAAATGCACGGCAGTAAAGAACGCTTTTGGGCCATTCACGGCCGTAGTTGTTCTCTTCTCGCCTTCCATGACGGCACGTGCGATATCGGACAGAGTAAAGAACACGCCACGGCCCGTTTGCCTGGGCAGCACGCGGCGACGTGTTCCACACTCGCCTCAAAGTGAGAGATGCCTCGGAAACGGCGCAGTAAAGAACATCGCAGCACCCGAGCGCGTCGCGACGGTCGTGCGCACTGCGACGGTCGTGCGCGTCGAGACGGCCGCGCCCGCAGCGGAACCCCGCCTCGCAACCCACGCCCGCACCCGCGGGTCGCCCCTATCCCAGCAGCTTCACGATCCTCACCACGGTCCCGCGCCCGGAGGGCTTTCGCGCGATGGTCACCGCGTCCGCCAGGAGGCGCATCAGCCGGATCCCGCGGCCCCTCTCGCCCGAATCAGAGACCTCGGGCAGGTCTCCGTCAGGCCCCAGCTCGTAGCCGCAGCCGCAGTCGCTCACCTCCACGACGGCGCGATCAGGGTAGCGAGCCACCGTCACCAGGGCGCAATGGCCGTCAGTGTGATCCACCGCGTTGCCCATGGCCTCCCCCACCGCCAACGTGAGGTCGAAGGCGGCATCTGCGGCAAGGTTCAGCCTCGCGAGCATCCCCTCCACCCTGCGGCGCGACCCCGCGAGGTCCGTCGGGTCGATGGAGAGGGTCGAGCGCCACTCGGGCAACACGCCGGGGTCCAGCTCCTGGACCTGGGGGCGGTCGCCGCAGCCAGACACGGGCGCGAAGTCGACCAGCCGGGCGATGCGCAGCGAGCGCAGGACGCGGTCGCTCGCGTTGGTGATGGACATGAGGCCCCCCACCTGCCTCATGCGGCGGACCTCCCTGAAGATGAGTGCCATCCCCGCCGAGTCCACGAAGCTCATGCCCGAGAGGTTGAGCACGATGCGCCGGCAGCCTCCGTCGATGAGGCCGTCGAGCGTTCGCCTCACCTCGTCGACCGAGCTCACGTCGAGGTCATGGTCAACCGGCACCAGGGCTATGTTGGAATGCTCCTCCATGTGGCTCTTTTGCCCAAAACGGACGGGCGCAAACGCGCGCGAGGCGAGAGAATCGGCCAAACCGCCCGAAGCCGCGTGCCTCGCGCACGGCTTGTGGGCACGTCCTGCCCCCGCCCCCTCCTCGCGGCAGCCGCGTCCGGGCCACTCCCGCCTCATGGCAGGCGCGCACCGGCTACTCCCCCGCCCCCCGCACGTCGTCGAAGCGCAACGATACCATGGCCACGTCATCGTCCAGGTGGCGCTCGGTAAAGCTGTCCAGATGGCTCAGCAGTCGGTCGAGCACGCCCTCGAAGCCACGGGGAAACTCGCTCATCACCGCGTCACGCAAGCCGTCCTCCCCGAAGAAGGAACCATCCGTCGCGCGAGCCTCGGTCGTCCCGTCGGTGTAGAGCAGGAGCATGTCCCCCGGCTCCAGGCGCACGGAGCCGTTGCGGTAGCGCATCTCGTGGAAGGCCCCCACCACACCGGACTGCACGTCCAGGGTCTCCACCTGGCAGGAGCCCGCACGCACCAGGATCGCAGGCGGATGCCCCGCCGAGCAGTAGGTCAGGGTGCCTGCGGCGAGGTCGCACACGCCCACGAAGAGCGTGGCGAAGGTCTCGAGCCTCGAGAAGCCCAGGAGGAAGTCGTTGAGCAGGCGCACCATCCGGGCGGGGCTCAGACCCTGCCAGGAGTAGGCGCCCAGTGCCGTCCTCACCGCCGCCGAGACCGAGGCGGCCTCGACCCCCTTGCCGCTCACGTCGCCCATGATCACGCAGGAGCGCTGGTCGGGCAGGCGGATGAGGTCGTAGAAGTCCCCGCCTATGACGGCAGTGGCGGTGGCGGACGAGTAGATGCCCTGCGCGGTGATGCCCGGCACCCGCTGGAGCTCGTTTCTCATGCCCGTCTGCAGCGCCTGCGAGATGCGGCGGTCCTGGCGGCGCTCCTCCTCCCCGCGCGAGATGTCGCCCAGCCCCTGGGCCACGGTGCGCAGGAAGGCGATCTCGACGTCGTCCAGGGGCTCGCCGTCGGCGGGACGCGAGAGCAGCACGACCCGACGCTCGCCCCAGAGCGTCCCCAGGTCCACCAGCGCACCGAGGGGGGACATCCCCTGCTCCTGCAGCCATTCCTGGAGGCTCGGCGCAAGGCGGAGCGGGAGGACGACCGCCTGGTCTGCGGCGTGCTTGCCCAAAAGGGCGTCGAGGTCCGGGTCGATCCGCCTGGGCTCCCCTCCCGGTAGCTCGAGCGAGAACCCCGTACCGCCGTCCCCGGGGGGCACGAGCGGCAGCACGGCCACCCCCAGGCTCCTGCAGACGCGCTCCGTGGCCTCGTTGGTGGCGGCGCGGGCGTCGTCCGCGGCGAGGACGTGGTCGTGTAGCTGTATGCCCAGCTCGCGAAGCTCCTCCTCCTTGTGCGTGCGCAATGCCGAGAACGCGCCCACGAGCTGCACCGAGAGGTACTGCGTCACGGCGTCCAGGAGCTCCCCGTCCTCGCGCCTCGTGACGTGCGCCTGCTGCCAGCCCACCTCGATGAGGGCAATGACGTGCCCGCCGAACCACACGGGAACGCAGATGAGGCTCGAGAAGGGCGGCAGGTGGCTCGCGCGCACGCGATAGACCTCGCGGGTCTCCTCGTTGACGAGCTCGCGCTGGGTGAGCCTGCCACGCCGGAGCTCCTCCCTGCCGGGAGCCAGCACGCGCAGGCGCAGCGCCTCGCGGGCGCGGACGCTCAGGGCCTCGAGGGTGCTGCCCGCCGGCAGGAAGCGCGGCACGCGCACGCCCCCCAGGCTGGAGCTCACGCCTCGCAGGTGGTACCCGTCGGGCTCGGCCACGTAGAAGACCGTGCCGGAAGCCTCCATGGTGCTGGTGACCTCCTCGAGCACGCGGTCGAAGAGGGTCGTGACGTCGCCCGAGCCCAGGGTCTCGAGCACGATGCGCAGCGTGCCGGAGAGTCTCTTGTTCGCGCGCGACAGCTCCCCCACCAGGCGCTCGTGCTCGCCCCTGGCGGCCTGCGCCGAATCGGCCTGGCGCGCCACGAGGAGGTAGGTGTCCCCGGCGGAGGGGAGGCGCATGCAGCGAATCGCCAGGTCGGCGGAGTAGCCATCGGGGCGCAGGCACAGCACCGACCCCGCGCTCCCGTCCAGGGCGAAGGGCAGGTCCGTGGGCGAGAAGGGCGTCCTGGGCGCCGCCCCCACCGCCGGCGGAAAAAGGGAGCGGACGTCCTGCCCCACGAGCCCGTCGGGCGCGTGCGAGAGGAGCCTCTCTGCCCGCTCGTTGGCGAGGAGGACCCTGCCCAGGCCGTCGAAGGCGAGGACGGCGTCGCTCGTGAGCGAGAGGAGGGCGGCCAGCGCCCCGTTGACGCTGCCCTGGCCGATGCCGTCCACGCGACGCACCAACTCGCCTCTCGCCATCTTCCGCCCCCAAAGTCACGCGCCTCGCTCGGCGCCAACCAAGGCCACACAGAGGAAGCATACATAAGAAGAGAGGCCCACCGAAGGGGCCTCTCGCATTCTCTGGTGTCGGAGGCGGGACTTGAACCCGCACGACCTTTTAGTCAGTCACTAGCACCTCAAGCTAGCGCGTCTGCCAATTCCGCCACTCCGACATGGCTTGCTGCGTCGCAGCAAAGAGTACTATAGCATCCGCCTTTGCCCCGTGGCAACAACTTTTTTGCCTGGGCTGAGGCCAAGGGGACCCCAACCCAGAGGCATCGGCGGATGCCGTCTTGGACGCTACTCCTTGGCCCAGCCGACGTTCTCGGCGACGATGTCCTTCAGAAGCGCGGGACCCCAGTTGGCAAGGCCGGCCTTGCAGGCGATGGCGTCTGCGCCAGCGAACAGGGGGATGAAGGCGTAGGACTTCAGGGCCTCCTTCTCGGCCGCGTTGAAGGCCTTCATCTGTTCGGCGTGGTCGGCGATGCCGGTGACCGCGAGGAACTTGGCGTCGAGCTCGGCGTTGCCGCAGTGGGTGAAGTTCGAGGAGCTCTGGGAGCCGAAGATCTGGCCGCCGTTGTTGTAGGAGGCGGAGCCCGAGGACCAGCCGAAGAGGATGGTGTCCCACTCGCCGCCCGTGAGGGTCTTGGAGAACTCGGAGGAGGGCTTGTTGTCGATGGTCAGGTTCATGCCGGCGTCCTTGGCCATCTTCTGGATGGCTGCGGCACGGTTCTTGACCACGTTGGAGTCACCGATGGCGGTGAAGGAGAAGGTCACCTGCTTGCCGTCCTTGGCGTAGTAGCCGTCGGAGCCCATCTCGTAGCCAGCGGCCTCGAGGGTCTTCTTGGCGGCCTCGGCCTGGGCCTCGGCGGTGGTGTTGGCGGCAACGTCCTCGGGCAGGTTGTTCTCGTAGCCATCCATCCAGGGGGCGATCACCAGCGAGCCCATGCGGTCTTCCTTCCAGTTGACTCCCTGGTAGACGATGCCGACGATGGTCTCGGTGTTGATGCACTGCATGAAGGCCTTGCGCACGGCCTCGTCCTTCAGGCCCTCGCGGGTGGCGTTGACCTCGATGACGGCGATGGACTTGGAGTCGGCACGACGGATCTCGGTGTTCTCCATGCCCACGAAGTTGGAGAGCATCTCGCCGGTGCCGGAGGCGCCCAGCTCGGTGGCGTCGATCTCGCCGTTCTTGAAGGCGTTGAACATCGCCTGGGACTCCATCTGCTTGAAGGTGACGGTCTCCAGCTTGGCCTCGTCGCCCCACCACTTCTCGTTGCGCTTGAAGGTGATCTGGGTCTCGTCGGAGCTGTCGACGACGAAGGGACCGGCCGCCCACTCGTTGTGCGGGTTGTTCACCCAGCCGTTGTTGAAGGCGTCGACCGTCGCCGCGGAGGGGTGCAGGACCCTCTGGAAGAGGTTCTGCCAGGGGTAGTACGGCTGGGAGAAGGTGATGACGGCCTGCTTGTCCGTCTCGCCCTTGACCACGCTCTCGACCTGGACGAAGCCGTCGGTCGAGGAGGGGGTGTAGTTCTCGTCGGCGCCGCTGCAGCACTTCCAGACGGCCTCGATGGAGCGCCAGTCGATGGGCGTGCCGTCGTTGAAGTTCGCCTTGTCGGCAAGGGTGATGGTGGCAACCTGTTTGCCGTCCACCATGTCGGCCGACGCGGACGCGACGAAGTTGGGGTTGGGCGTGAACGCGGAGGCCGTGGCGTCCACCGTGAAGAGCGTGGGCATGTAGAAGTACCAGAACCAGTAGATGTAGACGGTGTTGCCGTTCACGCTGAAGTAGTTGAAGTCAGGGCCGACCTCGGTGACGGGGAGCACGAGGGTGCCGCCGTCCTTGACCTTGTCGCGGCTGAGCGGGTTGTCGTAGGTCTTGCCCTTCTCGGGCAGGGGCAGCTGGTCGATGGGAGTGGTTGCGGGCGAGCCGTTCTGGGGCTCGACGCCCGTGTCGGCGCCGGCGGAGCCGCTGCCGGAGTTGCCCGAACCGCCGCAGCCTGCAAGTCCGAGGCCGGCGAGAGCCGCAGCCGCACCGGCCATGCCCACGAACGAGCGACGCGAGACGATGTTAGAAATCATTTCTCCTCCAATTTCCTGCGCGACGTGCGCACGGCGAAATGCATGCACCCCGACGGATGCCTGTTCACATTTTATTTCAAAAAGATAAAAAAATCCCTGCCCGATTGTTACAAGCTTGTGTACTGGGACAAAGGGGCCGCGAGGTGACCCGCCCTGCGGCCCGTCGCTAGATCAGGCCATCCAGCTCGTCCACGACCTGGCCGAAGCGCACCAGCGCGTCGTCGACCGCCTTGCCGGAGGCCATGTCGACCCCCGCCCCGGCGAGCAGCTCCAGCGGGGGCTTCGAGCTGCCGCCCGCGAGGAAGCCCAGGTAGCGCTCGACCGCCGGCGCGCCATCGGCCAGGATCTTGTCCGAGAGCGCCACGGCCGCGGCGAAGCTCGTCGCGTAGACGTAGACGTAGTAGTCGTAGTAGAAGTGCGGGATGCGGGACCACTCCAGGGCGATGTCCTCGTCCGTCAGGACGGCGGGCCCGTAGTAGAGCTCGTTGAGGGCACGGTAGCGCCTGCTGTTGGCCTCCGCTCCGACCCCCTCCCCCGCCTGGGAGGCGTCGTTGGCGAGCATCTCGAACTCCGCGAACATGGTCTGACGGTAGAGCGTGCCCTTGAACTTGCCGCAGAGGTCGTCGAGGAGGTAGGCGCGCTCCGCGTCGTCTGCCGCATGGTCGAGCAGGTAGCGCATGAGGAGCATCTCGTTGGTGGTGGACGCCACCTCCGCCACGAACATCTCGTAGTCGGCGTAGCGCGTGGGCTGCGCCTTGCTGGCCAGGTAGGTGTGGAGCGAGTGTCCCATCTCGTGCACCAGGGTGAAGACGTCCTCCAGGGTGCCCATGAAGTTGAGGAGGATGAGGGGCGTGAGGCCGCGGCCACCGGAGGAGTAGGCACCGCTCGCCTTGCCCGGGGTCTCGTACACGTCGATCCAGCGCTCGTCTATGGCACGCCTCACCACGGCGAGGTAGTCCTCGCCCAGGGGCGCCAGGGCCTCGAGCATGAGGTCGCAGGCCTCCTCGAAGCTGTAGCGGCGCTCCGGCATCTTGACTATGGGCACGTAGACGTCCCAGTAGCGGGCCTGCTCGAGGCCCAGGGCACGGGCCCTCAGCGCCATGTAGCGGTGCATGGCGGGGGCGTTCTTGTGCACGGACTCGATGAGGGACTCATAGACGGCGCGGGGCACCTCGGTGGGGGCGAGGGAGGCATCTAGGGTGTTCTTGTAGCCACGGGCGGTGGCGAAGAACTCGAGCTGCTTCATCTGGGCGGCAAGGAGGGCCGCCGAGGTGTTGCGCACGCCACGATAGCTGCCGTAGACGCTCTTGTAGGCGTTCTCGCGCAGCGTGCGGTCGGGGCTGATCAGCGCCGTGCCGTAGCTGCCGTGCGTGATGGGGTGCGCCTCTCCCTTGGAGTCGAGCGCGTCGGCGAAGCGCAGGTCGGCGTCGTTCAGCATGGAGAAGCCGACCTCGGGGCTGGCGGCCATCTCCTGGGCCTTGGCCAAGAGCGCCTCGAGCTCGGGCGTGAGCACGTGCTTGGCGAGGGCTCGGATCTTGTCCAGCGCGCGGCGGTACGTCCCCAGGCCCTCGCACTCCTCGCACCACGCGTCCAGCGTGGCCTCGTCAAGCGAGAGGAGCGCCGGCTCGAACCAGGACTTCGCCGCGTCCACGCTTGCCATGAGCGAGCGCTGGCGGGCGAGCATGTCCTGGTAGCGCCCGACGCGGGTGTCCTCGTCGGCCTTGCGGGCGGCGTACTCGTAGAGGCGGGCCACCTTGATCGTGACCTCGTCCTCGAGGCGGAGGAAGGCGAGAAGCCCCTCCGCGCTCTCGAGCGCCCTGCCCTTCCATGACTCCAGCTCGGCGGGAAGCGCCCGCACCTCCTCGAACGCGGCGTCGGCCGCCTCGTCGCCCACGAAGAGCCCGCTGGTGTCCCAGGTGTACCTCTCGGGGACGTCCGCGCGGGACTTGTAGCTCTCTGCCATCTGATCCTCCGTTCGCGCAGCGCCTGCGCATTGGGATGGGCCGTTCGACCCCAACAACATAGCGCAGGGCGGCCCGCAGCGTCGCGGACCGCCCTGGGAATCCAGCAAGTGCGCCCCGACCCAATGGCCTCCACAAGGGAGGCCTCGGAGGCGGAGGAGAGGCCTCTCCCCTACCCCTCCAGCGTGGGCAAGAGGCTCGAGGACGAGACGAGCTTCCCGTCCTGGTAGACCAGGCGCTCGCGGGAGCGCTCCACCTTGGGGTCGGGGATGGGGATGGCCGAGAGCAGGGCCTTGGTGTAGGGGTCCTGCGGGTTGGTGAAGACCTCCTCGGTATCACCCTGCTCCACGATCTTGCCCAGGTGCATCACGGCGACGCTGTCGGAGATGTGGCGGATGACGGCAAGGTCGTGGGCGACGAAGAGGTACGAGATCTTGAGCTGCACCTGCAGGTCCTCGAGCAGGTTGATGATGCCGGCCTGGATCGAGACGTCCAGGGAGGCGATGGGCTCGTCGAGCAGGAGGATCTTGGGGCGCGTGGCCAGGGCGCGGGCGATGGCGATGCGCTGGCGCTGGCCGCCGGAGAACTGGCTGGGGAAGCGGTCGACGTAGTCTGGGTTGATGCCGACGAGGTGCATCAGCTCGCCGATGCGGGAGTTGATGTCCTTCGCGGACCACCTCTGCGCGCGCAGGGGCTCGGCCAGCACGTCGTAGATGGGCATGCGGGGGTCAAGCGAGCTCATGGGGTCCTGGAAGATGACCTGCAGGTCGCGCCTGAGCTCGCGCCTCTCGCGGTTGTTGCGCAGGGTCGCGATGTCGCGGCCCAGCACCTCGATGCTGCCGTGCTCGGGCCTCACGAGGTCCATGATCTGCATGAGGGTGGTGGACTTGCCGGAGCCTGACTCGCCCACCAACGCAAGCGTCTCGCCCTCGTGGATCTTGAAGCTCACGTGGTCGACCGCGCACATGGTGCCCCGGTCGCGGCGGATGAGGCCCTTGCCCTGGATCGGGAAGGTCTTCACCAGGTCCTTGACCTCGAGGACCACCGGGCGCTGGTCGCGGGGGACCTCCGCCCACTTTGCGGGCAGGGGCTCGAGCTCGGGGTAGACCTCCTGGAAGCTCAGGTGGCGCTCGCGGATCTCCGCGAGCTTGTGGCAGCTGACGAGGTGGCCCTCGGCGGCGTCGAAGGGCTCGAGGACGGGCTCGACCTCAAAGCATTTCCCGCTCGCCATCGGGCAGCGGGGGGAGAAGGGGCAGCCCTTGGGGATGGCGGCCAGCGAGGGCGGGTTGCCCTTGATGGGGACCAGGCGATGCTCGGCCGCCACGTGGGGCTTGGGCACGGCGCCCAAAAGGCCCATGGTGTAGGGCTGCGAGGGCTGGTCGAAGATGGTGTCGATGCTCGCGCGCTCGACGGCACGCCCGGCGTACATCACCAGGACGTCGTCTGCGGTACCGGCGATGACCCCCAGGTCGTGGGTGATCAGCACGACGGCGGCGCCCGTCTCGCGCTGGGCCACGGCCAGGACGTCCAGAATCTGGGCCTGGATGGTCACGTCGAGGGCCGTGGTGGGCTCGTCGGCGATGATCACGTCGGGGTCGTTGGCGATGGCGATGGCGATGACCACGCGCTGGCGCATGCCGCCCGAGAACTCGTGCGGGTAGGCGTCCAGGCGTTCCTCGGGATTGGTGATACCCACCATGCGCAGGAGCTCGACGCAGCGCGCGCGGAGCTCCTGCTTGCCCATCTGCGGATTGTGGATGAGGAGGGTCTCCTCGAGCTGCTCGCCGATGGTGAACATGGGCGTGAGGGCGCTCAGGGGGTCCTGGAAAATCATCGAGATGGACTTGCCGCGGAAGGCCGCCATCTGCTCGTCCGACTTGCCCACGAGCTCCTCGCCGTCGAACTTGACGGAGCCGCCCACCTTGGCGTTGTCGTCCAGGAGCCCGATGAGCGAGAGGGCGGTGACCGACTTGCCCGAGCCCGACTCGCCGACGATGCCCAAGGTGCGCCCGCGCCACAGGTCGAAGTTGACCCCGCGGACGGCGTCGACCCTGCCGGCCTCGGTGGCGAAGGAGACCTTGAGGTTGCGCACGCTCATGATGGGGTCGCCCTGGGGCGCGCCCTTGGGGCCGTTGCCCTCGAGGAGCTCGTAGCGAATCACGTCGTCCTGGGGAACCCACGTGCCCCTCGTGCTGTCGTTTGCCTTCTCGGCCATATCTCGCTCCGTAACGTGTCTTGGGGTTGGCGGACGGCACCCGGCGGGGCGCCGCGCCGCGTGCTGGCGTTAGTTGCCCGCGGGCTCCGGTGCCTCCTCCTGCTCGGCCTCGTCCTCGACGCTTCCCGCGGCGCGCGAGTACGGGTCGATGGCGTCGCGCAGGCCGTCGCCGATGAGCTGCATGCTCACGCAGAGCACGATCAGCACGGCGGAGGGGATGAGGACGATCCAGGGGGCCGAGAGCATTGCGGAGGAGCCCTGGCTCAGCAGGTAGCCCAGCGAGGTGTCGGGGGCCTTGATGCCCAGGCCCAGGAAGCTGTAGGCGGTCTCGGAGTTGATGCCGCCTATCACGCCCAGCACGGTGTCCAGGATGAGGATGGAGCCCAGGTTGGGGATGAGGTGGCGCACGATGGTCTTGAAGGGGGACACGCCCATGTACTTGGCGGCGCGCACGTAGTCGCGCTCGCGCAGCGAGAGGGCCATGGTGCGCAGGGTTCGGGCGTAGCCGATCCAGCCGAAGGCGGTGAGGCCCACGATGAGCGTGACCCAGCCCTGGGTGCCGCTGGCGGCGCGGACGACCATGGCTACGAGGAGGAAGCTCGGGATGATGAGCAGCATGTCCAGGAACCACATGCCGATCTTCTCGGGGACGCCGCGCACGTAGGCGATGGAGGTTCCCACCACGGCCGCGATGACGGTGGTGAGCACCGAGTAGATGACGCCGATGACGAGGGAGCGGCCCAGGCCGTGCACCACGCAGGCGAAGAGGTCGAAGCCGCCGCCGTCGGTGCCAAACCAGTGCGTGGCGTTGGGCGGCACGTTGAGGGAGGTGAAGTCCGGGTCGGTGTAGGTGAAGGGGGTGACGTGGGGACCGAAGATGGCCATCAGCACCAGCAGGACGAGGATCACCAGCCCCACCATGGCGCTGCGCTGGCGCACGAAGCGCCTGCCGATGAGCGAGAGGTAGCCTATGCGCTTGACCTCGCCGCCGGAGCCGCCCATCTTGTCGGCGAGGAGCTCGAGCTCGGCGTTGGTGAGCTGCCTGCCCTCCCCGTCGCCGGCCTGCCGTGCGTCGCCCTCCGCCTGGGGAGCGTCCTGCCTGATTTCGTCTGACATCGCGCTCTCCTTAGCTCATCTTGATGCGGGGGTCGAGCGCGGCGGCGAAGAGGTCCGCCAGGAGCGCGCCCACGAGCGTGCAGGCCCCGCTGAACGCCGCGACGGCCACGGCGCCATGGATGTTGTTGTTGTTGATGCAGTTGATGAAGTACTCGCCCAGGCCGTGGATGGCAAAGATCTTCTCGGTCATGACGGCGCCCGTGAAGATGCCGGCGATGGAGAAGGCCACCGAGACGGCCGTGGGGATGAGCGAGGCGCGCAGGGCGTGCTTGCGGATGGCCTGCTTCTTGGTGAGGCCCTTCGCGCGGGCGGTGCGCACGTAGTCGGCGTGCATCTCGTCCAGGAGGTAGGTGCGCTGGCCCAGGTGGTAGCCCACGGAGCTGATGATGGTGAGCACCACGGTGGGCAGCAGGATGTGCTGGAGGAAGTCGAGGAAGGTCATGAGGGGATTGCCGCCCTCGTAGCTGGAGAGGCCCGTCACGTAGAAGAGGCGCGACCCCGCCGCCTGGTTTATCTCGATGGCCGCGAACACGATGAGGATGGCCAGGACGACGGTGGGGATGACCATGAAGAGCGAGGCCATGCCGCCCAGGAAGCGGTCCTGCCACTGGTACTGCCGCTGGGCGGTGTACACGCCCAGGCTCACGCCCACCACGATGGAGATGATGGTGGCGAGCGACATCAGCTCCACAGAGGCGCCGATGCGCGAGGACATCTCCTCGTTCACCGAGACGCCGGTGGGCGTCTGACCCCAGTCCCACCTGGTGACGATGCCGCCCAGCCACCTCTGGTAGCGCTGGAGGATGGGGGTCTTGTCGTTGAGGTTGGTGGCGTCGAGCGACGCCTCAATGGACTCCTGCGGTGGCCTGGGAGTGCGGGACTCGTAGTTGGATCGCGGGCTCATGAAGGCCGATGCCAGGAAGTACGTGAGCGAGGTCGCCACGAAGATCATGACTATGTAGCTCGCCACACGCTTGGCTATGTACCCGACGAATCGCGCCATGGACGCTCCTCACTTCGCTTCGCGCGCCCCGGGGGCGCACGAGGACGCGACGGCGATGCGACCACGTCCCTCTTCTGCAGAATGCGCTTCCGTGGCGGCACGTCCGCCCAGCCAGAGGCGCAAGCAGCATGCCTTCGCGTCGGGCCTCGGGTGGGCCGGGAGCCAGGGCACGCAAGAACACAACGTGCAAAATCCTACCACGGCACGAGACGCGGCAGAGATAACGGCCCATCCACGCGCCCAGGGGCGGAAGACGGGCCGTGCACGCAAGAGCCTAGATGGTGCCCAGCGGGAAGGTCAACGCCATGACGCAGACGGTGACACCGAAGACGACCGCGGTGATGACGGTGAGGCGGTCGAGGTTCTTCTCCCAGACCCCCGAGCCGGCGGCCGAGTTGTACATGGAGGAGGCGATCATGTCCGAGACCCCGGTCCCCTTCCCGGAGTGCATGAGGATGAGGATGACCGTCAGGACGGCCGAGAGTGCCAGGATGACCAGAAGGATGGTGTTCAGAACGCCCACGAAGTGCTCCTTTTTATGTGCCCACGGATGGCGCAACTACATCGATTGGTTAGCTTACCACATGAGTCAAGGCCGTTACCAACTGCCATAGAATCGACGGCAGCCCCAAGCCTGCCGACGCTCGCCCCACGCGCGTCGGTCCCACCCACAAAAAATGGGCCCCGACACCTCCGTGCCGGGGCCCAGGCCTTCTTGGGCGAGAGGGACCGTCCCCCTACATGGCCGCCTTGACCATGGCGGCGAAGGAGTCCGCCTTGAGGGACGCTCCACCGACGAGCGCGCCGTCCACGTCCTCCTTCTCGAGGAAGCCGGCCACGTTCTCGGGCTTGGCGGAGCCGCCGTAGAGCACGCGGATGCCGTCGGCCACCTCCTGGCCGAAGACCTCGGCCAAGGTCTTGCGGATGGCGCCACAGACCTCCTGGGCGTCGTCGGCCGTGGCGGTCTTGCCGGTGCCGATGGCCCAGATGGGCTCGTAGGCGACGACGTACTTCGAAGGATCGTCGATGACGAGGCCCTCGGTGTCCTTCCTGATCTGGTCCACGACGAACTCGACGTGCTTGCCCGCCTCGCGGACCTCGAGGGACTCGCCGCAGCAGCTGATGGGCACGATACCATGGGCCATCAGGGCCTTGGCCTTCTTGTTAATGTCCTCGTCGGTCTCGCCGAAGTAGCCGCGACGCTCGGAGTGGCCGATGATGCAGTAGGTCGCGCCGATGTCGGTCAACATCGAGGGAGCGGTCTCTCCGGTGTAGGCGCCAGACTCCTCGAAGTAGGCGTTCTGGGCGCCAAGCGAGAAGGGCGCGCTCTCCTGCTCGATGACGGTTGCGACGCCCTTGAGGTCGACCGTCGGGGGGCAGACGACGACGTCGACGTCTCCCGTGCCGCCCTCGAGCTCGCGGGCCAGGCCCTGAGCCAGAACGACGCCCTCGGAGTAGCTCTTGTTCATCTTCCAGTTGCCGGCGATCATCCTGTTACGCATCGAGAAGCGCCTCCACTCCGGGAAGGGCCTTGCCCTCGACGAGCTCCATGGAGGCGCCGCCGCCAGTGGAGATCCAGCTCATCTTGTCGGCCAGGCCAAACTTGTTGATTGCCGCGACGGAGTCACCGCCGCCGATGATGGACGTGCAGTCGGAGTCCGCGATGGCACGGGCGACGGCCTCGGTGCCCTTGGCGAACTGGTCCATCTCGAAGACGCCCATGGGGCCGTTCCAGAAGACGGTCTTGGCGGCCTTGACGGCCTCGCAGTAGAGTTCGACGGTCTTGGGCCCGATGTCCATGCCCATGCGGTCGTCGGGAATCTTGTCGGAGTCGACGACCTCGCCCGTGGCGTCCTCGCCGAAGTGGTCGGCGACCACGTTGTCGACGGGAAGCAGGATCTTGCAGCCCTTGGCCTCGGCCTTCTTCAGCATCTCGGCCGCGCGCTCGATCCAGTCCTCCTCCTTGAGGGAGGTGCCCACGCTGTAGCCCTTGGCCAGGAAGAAGGTGTAGGCCATGCCGCCGCCGATGATCAGGGTGTCGGCGGAGTCGATGAGGTGGTCGAGGACGCCGATCTTGCTGGAGACCTTGGAGCCGCCCACGATGGCGACGAAGGGGCGCTCGGGCTCGGCGAAGATCGAGGTCAGGGTGTCGACCTCCTTCTCGAGCAGGAAGCCGGCGACGGCGGGGATGAACTCGGCCGGGCCGACGACGGAGCCCTGGGCGCGGTGGGCGGTGCCGAAGGCGTCGAGGACGAAGATGTCGCCATAGGAGGCGAGCTTCTTGGCGACCTCGGGGTCGTTCTTCTTCTCGGCCTTGAGGAAGCGGACGTTCTCGAGGACCAGGATGTCACCGGGCTTGACCTCGGCGACGGCGGCGGCCGCCTTCTCGCCGTAGGTGTCGTCCACGAACTTGACCTCGTATCCGGTGAGCTCGGCGAGCTTGTCTGCGGCAGGCTTCAGCGAGAGCTCGGGCTCGGGACCGTCACCTTTGGGACGTCCGAGGTGGCTCATGAGGACGATGCCGGCGTTGTGCTCCTTGAGGTACTTGATGGTGGGGATGGCGGCGCGGACGCGCGTGTCATCGGTGACGACGCCATCCTTCAGGGGGACGTTGAAGTCGACGCGCATGATGACGCGCTTGCCGTCGACGTCCACGTCGCGGACGGTCTTCTTGGTAAAAGCCATGCTCACTCCTTCTGCTGCGGCGATCGATGCGACTCCGTGCAAGAAAGGGGCGCGGCTGCGACCCGTGGGCCAGCGGCCGCGCCCCTGCAGAACCGAGGGTGCCTAGTGGCTAGGCAACGAACTTCTCGAAGTACTTGATGGTGCGGACCATCTGAGAGGTGTAGGAGTTCTCGTTGTCGTACCAAGAGGTGACCTGGACGAGGCTCTGGCCGTTGCCGAGGTCCTGGACCATGGTCTGGGTGGCGTCGAAGATCGAGCCGTGGGTCTCGCCGACGATGTCGCGGGAGACGATCTCGTCCTCGTTGTAGCCGAAGGTCTCGGGGATGGTCTCGGCGTAGGCCTTCATGGCAGCGTTGACCTCGTCGACGGTGACCTTCTTGTCAACGACGGCATAGAGGTTGGTGAGGGAGCCGGTCGGCGTCGGGACGCGCTGGGCGGCACCGATGAGCTTGCCGTTGAGCTCGGGGAGCACCAGGCCGATGGCCTTGGCGGCGCCGGTGGAGTTGGGGACGATGTTCTCGGAGGCCGCGCGGGAGCGACGCTTGTTGCCCTTGCGCTGGGGGCCGTCGAGGACCATCTGGTCGCCGGTGAAGGCGTGGATGGTGGTCATGATGCCGCTGACAATGGGGGCGAAGTCGTTCAGGCCCTTGGCCATGGGGGCGAGGCAGTTGGTGGTGCAGGAGGCGGCGGAGATGATGTTGTCGTCGGCGGTCAGCTGCTCGTGGTTGACGTTGAAGACGATGGTGGGCAGGTCGTTGCCGGCGGGGGCGGAGATGACGACCTTCTTGGCGCCCGCGTTGATGTGGGCCTGCGCCTTGGCCTTGGAGGTGTAGAAGCCGGTGCACTCGAGGACGACGTCGACGCCGAGCTCGCCCCAAGGCAGGTTGTTGGCGTCCGCCTCCTTGTAGATGGTGATCTTCTTGCCATCGACGATGATGGCATCCTCGGTGGACTCGACCTTGTGGTCACGGGCGTAGTTGCCCTGGGTGGAATCGTACTTCAGGAGGTACGCGAGCATATCGGGCGAGGTGAGGTCGTTGATGGCGACGATCTCGGAGCCCTCGTGGCCAAACATCTGGCGGAACGCGAGGCGACCGATACGTCCGAAGCCGTTGATAGCAACCTTGACTGCCATGCTTTCTCCTTTCGCGAGGCCAACCGAGGCCGTTCCTCGGGAGTGGCCAACACTCTTACAAGCACGCCCCTATTTTACCCACAAAACTGCAACTCGGTCGCCCAAAGCCAAATGGGGGTGAATTTGGAGGCGCGCCCACGGTTGGCCACTGTTCGGGGTGCATTTGGAATGGCCAGGCGAGAGGTACCCGGGCCCGCCGCCGTGTCCGGCGCGCCGGCAGGGACCTTCCAGGCGGGACGGGGGCGACTCTCGCCCACGGGCGCGCGCTACGCCGCGCTCGCGCTCCTCGTCAGGTGCCGTGGCCAGGGCAACTCTCGCCCATACGGGCACGCGCTACGCCCCCTGCGACTCCCCCACGATCTTCTGGAGGCGCAGGAGGCGATGGTACATGGCCGACTTGGATGCCGGCGGCTCGGCCATGGCGCCGAGGTCCGCCAGCGACTTCTCGGGATGCGCCCTCCTGAGGGCGCAGAACTCCCTCACCGCCGGCGGCAGCGCGCGCAGCCCGGGCTCGCGCTCCGCCTGGTCGATGAGGCCCAGCTGGTCCGCCGCGGCACCGGTCGAGCGGGCCTGGTTGGCCATCTCGGCGTTGACGCGGCGGTTGACGTCGTTCTTGAGCGACTTCATGCGCCGCACCTTGTCGACGAGAAGGGTGGAGCGGCGCGCGCCCATGGCGTCGAGGAGGCGGGCTATCTCGTCGAAGCTCTTGAGGTAGATCGCAAAGGAGCCGCGTCGGCGGTTGAGGCGGGCGGAGACCCCCAGGTCCTCCAGGACGTCGGCGAGCTCGCGGGCGAACTCCTCGCCCGTGACCGCGACCTCGAGGTGGAAGTCGCCCCTGGGGTCCGCGATGAAGCCCCCGGCCATGAAGGCCCCGCGCACGAAGGCGCGCCTGCAGTGGTCCGAGCGCAGGAGCTGCCAGGGGATGCCCGGCGCGAGGCCGCGGCCCGGCAGGAGGATGCCCAGGCGGACGAGGTCGGCCTCGAGCTCGCGCTGCTCGGGGATCTCTATGAGGTAGTTGCGGGCCTTGTGCAGGTTGGAGCGGCGCACGGTGAGAGGCGTCTCGAGGTCGAAGAGCTCGTGGGTGAGCTTGATCATGGTGCGCGCCACGGCGCCGGTCTCGGTCGAGACGCGGATCGAGTAGCGCCCCGGACCCCTGAAGGAGAGCGTGCCGCAGATGCGCGTTATGGCCGAGAGCTGGGCGTAGGCGCAGAGCGGGCACTCCCCCTCCACGCGCGACAGCTCGTCCTTCACCTGCGCGGTGAACGACATGTCCCATCACCCCCGCAGGCGAGAGTGGCCACGCGCGCGGGCTGCGACCGACCCCCGTGCCGCACCGTCGCGAGGCCCATCAGGGCCTCCGGTTGGCGAGGGGGAGGTCGCGGTGCGAAAGCGAGACGCGGTAGCCCTGCCCCGTGAGGTAGGCTGCAGTCGCGTTGGCGATGGCCACGGAACGATGCTGGCCGCCCGTGCAGCCCACGGCGATGGAGAGCTGGGTCTTGCCCTCGGCCACGTAGCCCGGCATCGCCACGTCCAGGAGGCGCTTCCAGGCGACCATGAAGTCCGCCGTCACCTTGTTCTGCATGACGAAGTCGGTGACCAGGGCGTCGTTGCCGGTGAGCTCGCGCATGGCGGGGTCGTAGAAGGGGTTGGGCAGGAAGCGCACGTCGATCATGAGGTCGGCCTCGGCGGGGAGCCCGTGCTTGAAGCCGAAGCTGAAGACGCTCACGTCCAGGAGCTGCTGCTCGTCGAGCTCCGAGAATGCGTGCCTGATGCGGCTGCGCAGGGCGTTCGTGCGCAGGCGGCTCGTGTCGATGACCAGGTCGGACTCGTCGCGGATGGGCGCGAGCGCGGCGCGCTCGCGGGCTATGGCGGCAACGGTCGTCTCGCCCTCCTGGGCGATGGGGTGACGGCGACGGGTCTCGTCGTAGCGGCGCAGCAGCACCTCGTCCGAGCAGTCGAGGAAGAGGGTCTTGACGCTGAGCTCGTGGTCACGGAGCTGCGCCAGCGCGTCGGTGACCTCGTCGAAGAGCCCCTGGCTCCTGAGGTCGCAGGTGACGGCCAGGTGACGGCCGGTGTTGGCGTTGATCCCCACCACGCGGGCGAGGTCGAGGATGAGGCGGGGAGGCAGGTTGTCTATGCAGTAGTAGCCCATGTCCTCGAAGACGTGCAGGGCCTGGGTGCGGCCGCTGCCCGACATCCCGGTTATCACGACGATGTCGGGAACGCGGTCGGCGGCGGCCGCCTCCCTCATGCGCTGGCTGCTGCTGGGCATGGCTAGCAGAGCCTCGTGCCCGCGGGGACGTCCCGCTCGAGCGTGGCGAGCACCGAGGGGATCCCGTCCTCGTAGCCGATGTCCAGGAGCATGCCCTCGCTCACCATGCCCGCCATCTTGCGCGGGGCCATGTTGACGAGGAAGAGCGTCTTGGTCCCCTCGATGGCCTTGCAGTCCTCGCGCTCCTCCCTCATCCCCGTGAGGATGGTGCGCTTGAAGTCACCGAAGTCGACGTGGAGGGCAACGAGCTTCTTGGAGCCCCTGACGTCCTCGACGCGCTCGATCAGACCCACGCGGACGTCGAGCTTGTCCCAGTCGTCGATGGTCACGTTTGGCTTGACTGCGGCTCCCATGGACCCTCCCTCTACGGGGTGCGGGCGGGGTCCTCCCCCGCCCGCGCTGCGGACTCACCTGATTGTACGGCTAGACGTCCCACGCGAACGAACCGTTTGCGACGCGCGCCCAGGGCAGGCCAGACCCCTGCCTGGCTCGCGCCAGCAGGAGGTCAGCTGCGGACCCTGAGACGCGAGAAGTCCGCAACTGACCCGAGGGCCCCGACTCATCCCTCCACCGCGGCGCGAAACCACTTGGTGAGGCTCGTGGGGTGCGTGATGCCCGTCCCCACGACCACGGCCCAGGCGCCGGCGCCGATGGCCGCCGCCGCGTCCGCCGGCGTGTGCACGTGGCCCTCGCAGATGATGGGAAGGCCTGGGAACTCCTCGGTGGCCTGCCTCAGGAGCGGGAGGTCGGGCCCGTCGTCCATGGTGGTATCGATGGCGGCCTTGTTGTGCGAGAGGGTCGTGGACACGAGGTCACAGCCGACGGCCACCGCGTTGCGTATGTCGTCGATGGTCATGCAGTCGGCCATGACGAGGGTCTCGCACTGGGCGCGAAGGTCCGCCACCGTCTGGGCGAAGGTCCTCCCGTCGGGACGGGGCCGATCGGTGGCGTCTATGGCGACGACGTCCGCGCCGGCGTTGACGCAGGCGACGGCATGGCGCAGGGTCGGCGTGATGTATACGCCCTCGTGCCCCTCCTTCCAGAGGCCGATGACGGGCACCTGGACCCTGCCCTTGATGGCGGCGATGTCAGAGAGGCCCTGGCAGCGGATGGCGGCGGCGCCACCCTGCTCGCAGGCCTCCGCCATCTGGGCCATGGTCTCGGGATGCCGCAGGGGCTCCCCGGGATAGGCCTGGACGCTCACGACGAGCCTTCCCTTGAGCGACTGGACCAGGGGCGAGACTTCCATTTCTACCTCCAGACGTGGGGCCGCGCTCCTCGCACGGCCCCCTCGTTGCCTACTCGAACTCGGCGTAGCCCGAGCGGACTACGTTCTCGGCGGCGCCGATGAGGGGCGCGTTGCCGCCCAGCTCGCCCGAGCGGACGGGCGTGGATGCCACGGGCGGCATGACCGCCTCGTGCCAGCCGCGCTCCATGGCATCGTGCCAGGCGGGCCCGCACTGGGCGACGGAGCCCGAGAGTATGACGCAGTCGGGGTCGAGCATGTTGCACATGCTGCCCAGGACCTCGCCTATCGCATGGCCGGAGCGCGCCTCGGCGTCCCTTGCGGCCTGGTCGCCCCGTGCCGCGCGGCGGTCTATCTCGGCCCCGTCCATGGGGCTGCCGTCCGCCTGGGTGGCATCGCCGCCCAGCTCGAGGTAGCGCTCGATGATGCCGGGACCTGCGGCGATGGGCTCGAGGTGACCCGTCGCCCCACAGGAGCAGGGGACTCCGGTGGCGTCGGAGCAGCTCACGTGGCCCACGTGGCCCGCCTCGTTGTGGGCGCCCAGAAGGATGTGGCCGCCCAGCACGAAGGCACCGCCGATGCCGGTGCCCACGGCGACGACCAGGCAGCTCGAGGCGTCCCTGCCACCGCCCCAGCGCGCCTCGCCCAGGGCATGGGCGTGCACGTCGTTCAGGACGCGGGCGGGAAGTCCGAGCTCGCGCGCGAGCTCGGCTCCCAGGTGGGTGCCGCCCCAGCCGGGCATGATCTCGTTCGCGTAGGTGACGTCTCCCGTCGCGGGGTCGATGACGCCCGCGCTCGAGACGCCGATGCCGTCCAGCCCGCCGACCGCCGCCTCCGCGACGCGACGGGCGGATTCGATGGCGTTCCCGAGCACCCTCTGCCCACCGAGCTTGGCCTCGGTGGGAACCTTGCCATAGTGCTCGATGAGGGGCGCCTCGCCCGCGCGGAGCGTCACGAGGGCCGAGGCGATCTTGGTGCCTCCGATGTCGAGCGCGATGACGCGCTTGGCCTCTGCTGCCATGGGACTCCTTCCTGGGGTGCGGGCGCACCGTCGTCGCAAGCGCGCCCGGGCTTGCGTCTTCGGGCGAGAGCCGCCTCTCGCCTAGGCCTCGAGGAGGCCACAGCTCACGAGCACCGAGCGGATGGCCTCGACGTTGGTGCCCTCGAGCGCCTTGACCGGGCGGGGCATCTGGTTGGACTCGTACACGTCCATGAGCATGAGGGCGGTCTTGAAGGCGCCCACGCCGCCGCCGAAGCCCTGGACGCCCGTGGTGACGTCGAAGATGTGGCTGAGGTCGTTGAGCTTGTCCTGCTCGGCCTTGACCGTCGCCCAGTCCCCCGCCTCGGCGGCCTTCCACATGCGCACGTAGCCGTGGGGCTCGACGTTGGCGAGGCCGGGGACGGAGCCGTCCGCGCCCGAGAGGTAGGCGCCGTCGACGACAATCTCATGGCCGGTGAGGAGGCTCAGGGGGTGACCCAGCCTCTCGTTCTCCTGGCAGAGGTAGCGGAACGAGATGTCGTCGCCCGAGGAGTCCTTGACGCCCGCGAGCACGCCCTCGGCGCCCAGCTTGGCCAGGAGCTTCCAGGGGAGCTTGGTGTGAACGCAGACGGGGATGTCGTAGGCGAAGACGGGCAGGTCGAGCTCCTCGTGGAGGATGCGGAAGTGCTCCTCCACGTCTGCCATGCCGCCCAGCGCGTAGAAGGGGGCGGTGGCCACGAGGGCGTCGGCGCCCAGCTCCTGGGCGCGCCGCCCGTGCTCGATCACGCGCTCGGTCTCGGTGTCGATGATGCCCACCAGGACGGGCACGCGGTGGTCGACGATGCGCACCGCCTCGCGCACGACCTCGTCGCGCCTCTCGTCGGTGGAGAAGACCACCTCTCCCGAGGAGCCCAGGAAGAAGAGGCCGTCCACGCCCGCGTCGATCATGCGGTCGATGGAGCGCTCGAAGGAGGCTACGTCCAGCCTGCGGTCCTCGGTGTCGGGGACGACGACGGGCGGCACGACGCCACGGATCTTGAAGTCTGACATGTGGCTACCCTTTTCTCTCTGCCTGCCCGGAAGCCCGGGCACGATGGCACATCTTAGTCCTCTGCGACGCGCATGAGAGACGCGCCCCGCCCGGCACGCGGCCAGACGGGGCGCTCGCTGCTAGCGACCTATCTTGGGATGCAAGAGCGACGGTGCCGCCCCGAGGAGCGTCTTGGTGTACTCGTCCTGGGGGTCGTTGAACACCTGCTGCGCCGGACCCTGCTCCATGATCTGCCCGTGGTTCATGACGATGATTCGGTCGGAGATGTAGCGGACCGTCTGGATGTCGTGGCTGATGAAGATCATCGAGAGCCCCAGCTCGCTCTTGAGGTCGGTGAGCAGGTTGAGGATCTGGGCGCGCACGGACACGTCGAGGGCGGAGGTGGGCTCGTCGGCGATGATCGCCGAGGGGTTGAGCGACATGGCGCGGGCGATGGCGACGCGCTGGCGCTGCCCGCCCGAGAGCTGACCCGGCAGGGCGCGCAGCGCGCTCTTGGGCAGGCCCACGAGCTCCACGAGCTCGTTGATGCGCCTCTCCTGGTCGGCGGACGCCCCCACCTTGTGCACCAGCAGCGGGTCCTGCAGCTGGTCGCGGACGACCATGCGCGGGTTGAGGGCCGTGGCGGGGTCCTGGAAGACGACCGAGACGACGCGGCCTATCTTCTTGCGCAGGTCCGCCGTGCGCTTCGTGACGTCCGTCCCCTGGAAGTAGACGTGGCCGGAGGTCGGCGACTGCAGGCCGCACATGACGTTGGCCGTGGTGGACTTGCCGCAGCCCGACTCGCCCACGATTCCTATGGTCTCGCCCGGCATGAGCTTGATGGTCACGCCCTGGACCGCATGGACCAGGTTGGGGTGGAGGATGGATCCCGTGCGGGTGCGGAAGGTAACGGAGATGTCATCGAGGAAGATGATGGGTTCCTTCTGGTCGGCCACCTACCTCACCTCCTTGAGGGTGTCTAGATAGGGAACGAGCCCGTTCTGCCTCAGGTAGTCGTCGGGCAGCTCCGAGAAGCGGTGGTTGGCGCATCCTGGCAGGCTCTTGATGACGGGGTGCACGTCCAGGCCCAGCGTGGGATGGCTGGAGCGCGGGGCGAAGCGGTCGCCGCGCGGGAAGTCCTCGGGCGAGGGGACCGAGCCGGGCACCTGGTGCAGGCGGCTCCCGTCACGGGCGCCCTCCTCGATGGAGAGGACCGACCCCAGGAGCCCGCGGGTGTACTCGTGGACGGGGTTGCAGAGCAGCTCCTTGGTCGGCGCCTGCTCGATGACCTGGCCGGCGTACATGACGGTGATCTCGGACGCCACCTCGGCCACCAGGGCGAGGTCGTGGCTCACGAAGACCATGGCGAAGCCCAGCTTTGCCTGGAGGTCGTTCAGGAGCTTGATGACCTGCTTCTGGACGGTGACGTCCAGGGCCGTGGTGGGCTCGTCGCAGATGACCAGCGACGGGTCGCGGGTGAGCGCCATGGCGATGAGCACGCGCTGGCGCTGACCGCCCGACAGTTCGTGCGGGTAGGACTCGAGGGTGCGCTTGGGATCGAGGCCTACGAGCTCGAGCAGCTCCTCCGCGGAGCGGGTCCCGCCTCGGTCGGTGAGCTGCTTCATCTGCGTCGAGATGAGCATGGAGGGGTTCAGGGACGAGAGCGCGTCCTGGTAGACCATGGCGATCTCGGTGCCCAGGAGCTTGCGATGCTCCTCGGAGCTGAGCTTGAGCAGGTCCTGGCCCTTGTAGATGAGCTGGCCCGTGACCGTCTCCTTGGGGTCCACGAGGTTCATGATCGTCTTGGTGGTGATGGACTTGCCGCAGCCCGACTCGCCCACCAGGGCCATGCACTGGCCGGGGCGCACGTCGAAGCTGACGTGGTCCACGACCTGGACGTCACCGTGCGAGAGGAAGCTGATGCAGAGGTCCTTGACCTGCAGCAGGGGCTCCACGGAGTAGTCGGGGACGTGGCGGTCGTCGCGGGCGAGCTCGACCTCGCGCAGCGCGCCGAGCCTGCGACCCAGCGCCTCCGCCTGCTCCTCGTAGGCCTTGACGGGATTGGAGGCCAGGATGTCGTCGGCACGGCGGCTCTCGGAGTTGTCCGCGTCGACGGGGGCGCCGGGGGCGGCGGCCATGGCGTCGGTGAGGCCCTCGGAGAGGATGTTGAGCGCGAGGCAGGTGACCATGATGGCCATGCCCGGGAAGAGCGCCTGCCACCAACGGCCCGCGAGCACGCCACCGCGGGCGTCGGCCAGGATGTTGCCCCAGGTGGGGGTGGGCTCCTGGATGCCGGCCCCTATGAAGGTGAGGGAGGCCTCGAAGATGATGGCGTCGGCCACGAGGGTCACGGTGAATACCATGATCGGCGCGATGCAGTTGCGCAGGACGTGCCTGATCAGGATCCAGGGGGCGCGGGCGCCGGAGACGATGACCGCGCGCACGTAGTCCTCTCCGTACTCGCTCACTATGTTGGCGCGCACGATGCGGGCGATCTGGGGCGTGTACATGAAGCCGATGGAGAAGATGATCGAGCCGATGCTGTTGCCCAGGATGGACACGAACACGGCCGCGAGCGCGATGCCGGGGAAGGACATGATGATGTCCAGGACGCGCATGATCACCTCGGACACCCACTTGCGCGAGACCGCGGCGATGGCGCCGATGACGGAGCCGCAGACCAGCGCCATGAGGGTGGCGCCGAAGCCGATGACCAGCGAGTAGCGGCCGCCGTAGAGCATGCGGCTCAGGATGTCGCGCCCCTTGTCGTCGGTGCCGAAGATGAAGCCGCCACCGGGAGCCTGGCGCGCGGTGAAGATCTCGACCGGGTCATAGGGCGAGAGGACCGCGGCGAGGACGGCCGAGAGGGCCACCAGGACGAGCAGGACGAGCGAGACCTTGGAGCCGACGCTCATCTTCTTCCAGCCGCCGAGGCGAGCGCCGCCGGCGGCGGCCTGCTCGAGCTTCTCGGCCTGTTCTTTTCTCTGAGTCAGCATGGCTACACCGTCCTGATCCTGGGGTTGATGAGGAGGTAGAGCATGTCGACCACGATGTTGATCACGATGAACGACAGCGCGACGACGATGACAACGCCCTGGACCAGGTTCGTCTCGTTGCCCTGGATGCCCTCGAGGATCGCCATGCCCATGCCGGGCAGGTTGAAGATGGTCTCGATGACCACGGCGCCGCCCATGAGGTAGCCGATCTTGAGACCCAGCGTGGTGACGGGCGTGATGAGGGCGTTGCGCAGGACGTTGCGACCGATGACGACGGCCTGGGGAAGCCCGGCGCCCTTCGCGGTCTTGACGTAGTCCTTGTCGAGCTCCTCGACCATGGCGGTGCGCACGATGCGGGTCATCTGGCCGGTGAGCGGGAAGGCGAGGGCCACGGCGGGCATGAGCATGCGCGCGGCATAGCCGCCGGGGTTGGCGAAGAAGTTGGGCAGCGGGCCCGAGGCGGGCAGCACGTGCATCATCGACGAGAAGAGCAGGATCATGAGGACCGCCAGCCAGAACGAGGGCGTGGCGAGGCCGGCGATGGAGAGCACGCGGATCAGCTGGTCGGGCCATCCGTCGCGGTAGAGCGCGGCGAGCACTCCCAGGAGGAAGGACACGATGGCACCCAGGATCAGGCCGATGAAGGTGAGCTGCATGGTGACGGGCAGGGCCTTGGCCACGCGCTCGCCGACGGAGTAGTTCGAGGCGCCGTAACTCCCGAGGTCACCGTGGAGGAGCCCTCCCATGTAGCGGAGGTAGCGGGTGGGCAACGGGTCGTCCAGGCCGTGGTCGGCGTGGTACTGGGCCACCGCCTCCGGCGTGGCGCTCTCGCCGAGCGCGTTGTAGGCTGGGTCGACCTTGGAGAACGACATGAGGAAGAACACGAGGATCGTGACGCCGAGGGCCATGATGGGCAGCGCCACCAATCGCCGTCCGATGAGGCGCAGGAGGTTGTTCACGTGGCCTCTCCCCTTTCCGAACGCTGTGCGGTCAGGACGTGGCAGCTCCAAGGAGGTAGGGCCCGGGCAGTACCTGAAGCCCGGGCCCTACCCTCGCGCTGCCTGTTGGGACGGAGCCGACTACTTCGTGGTGGAGACGCCGATCAGCGAGATGCCCGTGGTCCCGATGCCCTTGAAGTCGCTGGAGACCTTGGTGCCGTCGCCGTTGGCGGTGTCACGCCAGGAGCCGGTCGTGGTCTGGACCTGCAGGACGGGATACAGGGGAACGTTCTCGGAGATGAGGTCGAAGCACTGGTTCCAGGTCTTCTGCTGCTCGTCGCCGGTCTGGGAGAGGGCCTGGTCCATCAGCTCGTGGAGCTTCGCGAACTCGGGGGAGTCGTTCCAGACGCAGCGCTTCTGCATCCAGGTGTTGTTGCCGTACCACCAGTTGAGCAGCAGGTCGGGGTCGGCACCGAAGCAGCTGGGGTCACCGGGGGCGAGCAGGAGGTCGTAGGCCTCGCCGCCGTCGATGGCGGCGTAGGTCGCCGCGGAGGTGTCGGTCTGGATCGAGACGTCGAAGCCCAGGGCGTCGAGGTCGTTCTTGATCTGCGTGGACATGGCGACGACCTGGTCGTTGTCGGTGGTGCGCAGGGTGATGGCGCTCGGCGTGATGCCGGCCTCGGCGATGAGGGACTTGGCCTTCTCCTGGTCGTAGGAATAGACCATGGAGGCCTTGTTGTAGTTGGTGAAGGTCTCGGGCAGGTAGCAGGAGGGCGTCGAGGCCATGCCGGCCAGGGCGTTGGAAATCATCTGGTCGTAGTTCAGGGCGTACATGACGGCCTGGCGGACCTTGACGTTGTCCCAGGGGGCCTTCTTGACGTTGAACATCATGAAGCGGGTACCGAAGCCCTGGACGGTGTCGATGGAGAGGCCGGCGCTCTTGAGCTGGTCGATGGAGTCGGCGGGGACGGACTCGCAGATGAGGTCGGTGCCCTCCTGGGCGGCGGTCACGCGGGCGGTGGCGTCCTTCAGGACGTCATAGCGGATCTTCTCGTCCTTGGCGGCGAACTCGCCGTTGTAGTTGGGGTTGGGGACGAGGGTGACGGAGGCGTCGGTGATCTCGTCGTACATCCAGGGGCCGGTGCCGGTGGGCTTCGCGGTCAGGTCCTCGTCGGTCGCGGAGCTGGGGACGACCTTGACGATCGCCAGACGCTCCTTGAGCAGCGAGAAGTCGGGGAAGGCGGTCTTGACGGTGACGGTGGTGTCGTCCTTGGCCTCGATGGAGGCGATGGGGGTGAGCATCGAGACGTAGATGTTGCCCTCGGCGTTGGCGCGCTTGAAGGACGAGACGACGTCCTCCGCCTTGACGTCGGTGCCGTCGGAGAACTTGGCGCCGTCGCGCAGCTTGACCTCGAAGGTGGTGTCATCGACCTTGGTGGGGTCGCCGGCGGCCAGGGCGGCGCGGGTGCTGTAGTCATGGAAGTCGAGCTCGTAGAGGCCCTCGACCACGTTCATGTTGGCACTCAGGGCGAGCGCCGAGGACGTGGTGGACGGGTGGTAGTTCTGGGTCGCGTAGGCGGTGCCCACGGTGAGGGTGCCGCCGGCCGCCTTCTCGCCACCGGCGCTGCTGCCGCCGTTGCTGCCGGAGCCGCCGCCGCAGCCCACGAGCCCCAGGCCCGCGACGGCCGCGACGCCGCTCGAGACTCCGAGGAAGGTGCGACGCGAAAGGTTCTTGCCCATCAGGTCTTTCATGTTCTTGCCTCTCTCCACGCAAACGTGTCCCTTGTTGCGCAGAACGGGGTCGGCGCAACCTCTCGCCCGCTAGCGTATGGCATTTCAGGCATGTTTCGAGATCATCTCCGCCCAGCGGCAAGCGAGGGGCAACGGACGGGGTGGCAGGGGCTTCGGGCGTGGGCTACTCCGACCCGTCCCCTCGCCCCTCTCCGCCGGAAGGCGAACTGGGACCAGGGGCTCCCCCGGCATCCGCCTCCGTCTCGGGCGAGAGGGACGCGCCCTCCCCCTCCCAGGCGTGCACCGTCTGCCAGACCTCCTCGGCCACGGAGCGGGGAAGGCCCTCGACCTCGGCGACCTGGTCGACGCTCGCGGCGCGCAGGCCCTTGAGGGAGCCGAAGCGACGTAGGATGGCCCGCTTGCGCTTGGGCCCCACGCCCTCGACGTCGTCCAGCACCGAGACGGACTGCGCCTTGGTGCGCAGTTCCCGGTGGAAGGTGATGGCGAAGCGGTGGCTCTCGTCCCTCACCTGCTTGATGAGGTAGAGCGAGGGAGAGCCCGAGGGCAGCACCACCGGCGTGTCGTCCCAGGGGACGAAGACCTCCTCGTCCGACTTGGCCAGGCCGCAGACCGGGATGTCGAGCCCCAGCTCCTCGAGCTGGTGAATCGCGGCGGAGAGCTGGGGCTTGCCGCCGTCCACCACGAGGAGGTCGGGAGGCGCCGCGGCGAAGCGCTCGTCCCCCATGTTCTTGGGGCTGTAGCGCCTGCCCAGCACCTCCTCCATGCTTGCGAAGTCGTTGGCCTCGTCGAGCTCGGCGCGGATCTTGAAGCGACGGTACTGGCCCTTGTCGGGCCGACCGTTGGTGAAGACCACCATGGACGCCACGGTGAAGGCCCCGTGCAGGGTCGAGATGTCGAAGCACTCTATGCGCATCGGCGGTCGCTCCAGGGCGAGCGCGCTCTCGAGCTGGAGGAGGGCCTGGTTGGTGCGCTCGTCGGCGTACCCCGTGCGCACCATGTAGCGCATGAGGGCGTGGCGGGCGTTCCTCTCCGCCATCTGGAGGAGGTGGCTCTTCTCGCCTCGCTGGGGGCGGTGCAAGCGGCAGAGCCTCCCGCGCTTCGCGCTGAGCCACTCGCCCAGGAGCTGCGCGTCGGGCAGCTCGCAGGCGAGGTCGACCTCCTGGGGCACGTCGGCGGTCTCGTCGTAGTAGCGCTTGAGGAAGCCGGCGGCGAGCTCCTGCTCGTCCACGTCCATGCCCTTGTTGAGGATGAACTCGCTGGTGCGGATCGTGCGCCCCTCCCGCACGACGAAGACGCAGGCGCAGCTGATCGTCTCCTCGCGGTAGAAGCCGATGAGGTCGAGGCTCACGTCGCTCGAGAACATGACCTCCTGGCGGTCGTCCAGCCCGCCTATGACGTCGAGGCGCCGCTTGATGCGGGAGGCGCGCTCGAACTCGAGCTCGGCCGCCGCATCGCGCATCTGTTCCTCGAGCTCCTCCACCACCTGTCGTCGCCTCCCCGAGAGGAAGCTCTCCACCTGGCTCACGTGACGTGCGTAGTCCACGGTGGTGATGGCGCCGCAGCAGACGCCGGGCCCGCGACCCACGTGGTAGTCGAAGCAGGGGCGGCCGCGCTCGGCCAGGACCATGTTGGCCACGGCCACGTCGTCGGGGTGGCTCTGGAGGTAGCGACGCGCCCTCTTCCACTCCGCGCAGTTGGCGGAGCAGATGGGGAGCACCTTGCGCAGGGTGTCGATGGTCTCGCGGGCGGCCTGGGCGTCGGTGTAGGGACCGAAGTAACGGGTCCCCTTGCGGTGGCGCTCGCGGGTGTACTTGATGGCCGGGTATACGTCCGACTCGGTGATGGCTATGTAGGGATAGCTCTTGTCGTCCTTGAAGTCGACGTTGAAGTAGGGGTGGTACTGGGCGATGAGGTTGCGCTCCAGCACCAGCGCCTCGTGCTCGGAGCCCACGACCACGTAGTCGAAGCTGCGCACCACCTGCATCATGAGGGGAATCTTCGCGCGGTCATCCTGGAGGGTCACATACTGGCGCATGCGGGCGCGGAGGTTCTTGGCCTTGCCCACGTAGATGACCTCGCCCTTGCCGTCCTTCCAGAGGTAGCAGCCGGGGTCGGTGGGGACGAGCTCCACCTGCTCGGCGATGCTGGGCCTGCCGCCCTCGGAGCGGTCTGTGGCGAGAGGCTCCCCCTCGCCCGGCCTTTTGCCCCCACGCGCGGCCATGCTAGCGGGCCGCCTCTGCCGCGAGGGCCGCGAGCTGGCGTGCCTGCTCGGGCGTGACGTCGCAGGGAAGCGCCACCGGCCCGCGCGAGAGGCGCTCGGTCACGGGGAGCCCCTCCATGCCGCCGTCGAAGCCATATGCAGCAGGGTCCTCGACGCCGGGGAAGAGGAGCGGGCGGTACCAGGGCACGGCATAGTGCCCCGCCGCGCGCACGCTGGCGAGGAGAGCCTCGGAGCGCCCGGAGTCGGCCAGGAAGACGGGGAGGCGCAGCAGCGGCTGGGCGGGACCTGCGCACACGGCGGCGGGCAGGGCGACTCCCGTGTCGGCAAGGGAGCGCACGTACTCGGTCACGGCCTCTCGTCGCAGGGCCTCCTGGGCGTCGAGCCCCTCCAGGGCCTCCAGGGCCCGGGAGGCTATCCACTCGCCAGGCTGGCAGGGCTCGTGCGAGACGTGGCCCCTCTGCTCCTCGGGTGATATCGCGGCGTCGAAGCTTCCTCGGGCCTCCCAGCGCGCGCGAAGGGCGCGGCGGGGACCGGCGGGCAGGTGGTTGAGCACGCGGATGCGGCTGCGATAGCCCTTGGCGGCCTCCTCGAGCACGGGGTCGATGGGGGGAAGCGAGCCCAGAGCCCCCACCAGGGCGGCCCTGAGCCCGGAGTCCGCCATCCGGGGGCTCACGTACACCGCCCCGCCGAAGTGGGTGGGGAGCATCTTCTCCACCCCGAAGGAGTGGACGGAGACGTCGGCGAGCGGTCGTCCCTCGCCGTCGCGCGCGAGCCTCCCCACGCAGTGGGCGCAGTCCTCGACGAGAAGCGCCCCCGCCGCGTCCGCGGCCTCCCTCAGGGCGAGGTCGCCCGCTGGCTCGAAGATCCCGAAGCTGTGCTGAAGGACCACGGCCCGCGAGCTCGGGCCGAGTCCGAGCCGGGAGGCGTCGAGCGCCAGGCTCGACGCCGAGACGTCCGCGTAGCGCGGGGCGAGCCCGGCCTCGACGATGGGGTCGACGGCGGTGCAGCAGGTCAGGAGCTGCGTCACGACCTCGCCCGCGCCCCGCAGCCGTGCGAGCTCGCGGAAGGCCACGAGCATGCCGTGCCGCGCCCGGTAGGTGAGGAACCAGTCGTCCTCGGAGGTGCCGCTGCGCCGCGCGAGCGCGCGCCTCAGCTCGAGCGACGAGTCCGCCATGTATGCCCCTCTCGCCTAGTCCTCGAGCTCTCGGTGCCCGAAGTGCCTCTTGAAGTCCAGATAGTAATGCGCCCAGAGCTTAGCCATGTTCCAGAGCCTCCGGGGGCTGTCGTCGTGCGCCCCGAAGAGCGTGGTGCCCACCCTGCCCTGGCGCATGAGCTCGAGCGCGCGGTCGCGGCCCGGCCCCTTGGCGGCGTAGCGGCGCACGATGGAGCGGGGCACGCCCACCCAGAGGAACTCGTTGGTGGCGTGGACCGCGGGCCCGCGCCTGCCCTCGACGACGTCCGCCACCACGTGCTCGGCGAGGTTGTAGCCGGCCAGCGTGGTGAAGAAGCTGCTCCTCCCCTGGCGGGGGTTGAAGTCAAGGAGCTTGCAGCTGCCGTCGCGCTCGTCGTACTTCATGTCGATGTTGAAGTAGCCGAAGTAGTCGATGTGGCCCATCAGCCGCTCGACGGAGGCATAGATGCCCTCGTCCGCGTACGAGACGATGGCCGCATAGTTGCCGATGCGCATGGGAGCGCAGTCCTCGAGCACGGGGTGGCCCAGCGAGAGGAGTGATATGGAGCCGTCCTGGCGCACGTAGCCGTTCATGACCCGCATGTTGCCGTCGTCGCCGGGGATGAAGTCCTGGATCACGAGCTGCCCCTGGTAGCCCGAGGCGTAGGCGCGTCGTATGGTCTTGGCCAGCATCTCCCCGTCGTCCAGGACGAAGGCCTTCTTCTGCCCCTGGAAGGGGTGGTCGCGCCACGACGCGGCGTCGGTGGGCTTGAGCGCCACGGGAAATCCGAAGGGAAGCTCGGGCAGCCTGCCTTCGTCCCCGGGACCGATGGTGACCGTGCGGGGGTAGGGCACGCCGGCGCGCTCGCAGAGGGCGTAGAAGCGCGCCTTGTCGTTGAGCTCGTCGAGGACGCCCGGCCCGGAGCAGACGCAGCGATAGACCGGGTCCAGCTCGGCCTTGTGGTTGGAGAGGAGCAGCGAGTAGTCGTCGCCGCAGGGTATGACCAGGGGGATCGTGTCCCTGAAGCCGTCGGCGTCCCCGTTGAGGAGCTCGACGAAGCGCGCGGGGTCGAGGAAGTCGGCGTCACAGCGCTGCTCGATGAACTTCGAGTCGCGCGTGGGGGTGAGGGGGAAGCTGCCGTAGCAGACGCTGGCCACGCCGTAGCGCTCCCAGAAGGCGCGCGCCATGCCGTAGGACCCGATCTCGGTTCCCAGGAGGATGGACACGAAGGAAGCAGCGCCCCTCTCCCCCATTGCTGACCTGCCACCCTCCACAGCCTGCTCCGCCATCGCGCGCACCCGTCTCTCGTGCTTGTGCCTCGGCCCTGCCCAGGCGGCGCCATGCCACCCGCCTGCCGGCCGCCCGACCCTGCCCGCCCGCGTGGCGCGGGCCTCCGCATATTGTAGGCAGGCTGCGAAGGGGGCAGGGACAGTGCACCGTAGGAACAGAACTCCCTCCCACTCGCCTACAATCGTCCGGATGGGCGAGAGGCGCGTGCGCGCCGGGGAGGAGCCTTCGTGAACAAGCCAATCCTGGGGATCATCGGCGGGGTGGGACCCCTCGCCACCGCCTACTTCATGGAGGCCATCATCAAGAAGACCCCTGCGGCGACCGACCAGGACAATATCCCCATGATCGTCTTCAACGACCCGCAGATCCCCGACCGCACCGCCTACATCCTGGACCACTCGCGCCCCGACCCCCAGCCCGAGATGCGCAAGGTGGCCCGCTGGCTCGAGGACGCCGGTGCCGACTACCTGGCCATCGCCTGCAACACGGCGCACTACTTCTATGACGCGATCAGCGACGCGGTGGACGTCCCCGTCCTCAACATCATGGAGGAGACCGCCAAGCGCATGGCACTCGACGTGGGTCGTGGCGGCAGGGTGGGCCTCATGGCAACCGACGGGACGGTCCAGTCCGGCGTCTTCCAGGGCTACCTCGCAGAGCGCGGGCTCGTCGGCGTGGTGCCCAGGGCCCAGACGCAGCGCAGGATCATGTCGCTGATCTACGACGGGGTCAAGGCAAACGCGCCCTACGACCCGGGCGAGCTCTGCGCCATTGCCGAGGAGCTGCGCCAGGAGGGCTGCGACGCCGTCGTGGTGGGCTGCACCGAGCTCTCTGTCATCTACCAGGACCTGGCAGAGCGCCCTACCTGGCTCTACGACTCCCTCGACGTGCTGGCGCAGCGCTGCGTCGACCTCTACCTCTGGGCGCGCGAGCGAGGCGGCGACATCGGCATGTAGGGGCGGCGAGAGACCCGCTCCCGCCGCCCCGCCTGGCCTCCGCCCCGCAGCGACGTCCCGACCACGGACGGAGGCCTCTCCCGCCCGCCCCTAGGGCAGGCGGCTGACGCCCTAGCCCTTCGCGCCGTAGCTGTAGCTGAAGTCGTAGGTGCGCAGGACGTCGTAGTCCTCGTCCATGAGCTCGATCTTGCCGCTGATGTCCTTGAGGGAGGCGAGCTCGTGGCCAACCTCGGCGCCATCATAGAAGGCCTTGCAGTCGACGTAGGTCCCCGGCTTTGTCAGCTCGAAGAGGCCGATGGGCTCGCGCATCTCCCCGTTGATGGAGAAGCTCTCGGACTGCGACCAGATCCTGAGGCTCTTGTCTGAGTTGTTCTTGAAGTTGACCACGAAGCCGGGGTCGCCCGTAAAGTCGACGAAGACCTCGGTCATGCGGATGGTGGCGAGCTCGTCGTCTGCGATGAGGTAGTCCACGGCCTCGCTTGCCTTGTCGTCCGTGCTTCCGCCGCCCTTCGGCATGTCCTCCTTGACGAGGTCGCCCTTCTCGAACACCATCTTGGTGCCGTCCTCGTCGCCCACGAGCTTGCCGTCCTTGAGCTCGAGGCTGCTCGCCGCAGTCTCGCTGTCGTTGATGAGCACGGTCGTGTCGTCCTTGAGGCTCCACTTGAGGTCCTCGACGTCTCCGGCGAGGTCCATCGTCCCCGTGCCGTCCTCGACGAGCGTGATGCGGAAGTAGATCCCCAACCCGGTCATGTCCTCGAGCGTGAGGTCACCCAGGTCCTTGTCGCTGACCGAGACGGCGGTCCAGGTGCCCAGGAAGTCCGCCTTGGGGTCCTTGGAGGGCGCCACCGTCCCCATGCCCTTCGATGCGCCACAGCCCACGAGGGCGACGAGCGCGACGAGGACGACGAGGGCACCCAGCCTCCTTGCCAGGGACGTGCGGATTGACGCGGCGTTCATCTTCCAACCTCCCATCCGTCGGGAACCCCATACCTGCGGGTCGACATCGCGATGGGCGGGCCCATGGGGGCACGAGTCCCACGGTCGCCTAGGAGCTGGCGCCGCCTGCGCTTGCGGTGTCGGCCTCTGGGCCGATTATCCCATGGACGGTGGCCCCCCGGACTGGTCCCCGCGGCGGGTCGTGCGGCCGGTCGGTTCCGCGAGCCAAGCGGGACGTGGTAGCTCAAGACGGCTAGAAGATGGTGCTGGCCCAGCCGCAGGCGACACGGAGGCAGGCCGTCGCACCATGGCCAGCCACCCGGAAGAAGAAGGGGAGGCCCCGCCGAAGCGAAGCCTCCCCGTGACAAGTCGTTTGCCCGTGACGGCCGTCGCTGCCCGCAGGCTAGACGATCGGGCCGCCGCCCACGAAGCTGCCGGCGGAGTAGTAGACGCTCGTGACCTCGACGCCACCGTAGTTGGAGTGGATCATCTGCCCGTTGCCGATGCAGAGGCCCACGTGGGTCGTGGAGCCGGTGCCCCCGCCCCAGAACATGAGGTCCCCCGCCTTGAGGTTGGCCTGGTTGGTGGTGAAGCCGCCCCTCTGGAGCACCCAGCCGATCATCGAGTTGTTGTAGCCGTTTGACATGCGCTGGCCGCGGGGGATGCTGTAGCCGGCCTGCCGGTAGGCCCACCACACGATGCCGGAGCAGTCGAACTCCTGGTTGGCGATGGCGTTGCCCGCCCAGGAATAGCTCACGCCCAGCTGGGAGCGGGCGGCCGAGATGACGGCCGAGATGCCCGAGCCGTACGACTCGTCGACCTGCGGGGCGGGGGCGGGAGCGCTGTTGGAACTGGAGTTGGAGCTTGAGCCTGAGCTCGATCCGGAGTCGGAGCCCGTGCCGGCCTCCTGGCCGGACCCGGCGTTCGAGTCGTGGTTGGCGTCGCCCTGGCCCTGGGCCTCGCCCTGGTTCGACTCGCCCGACTGGCCGTCTGCGCCCGTCTGCCCACCTGCCTGGGCATCGGACTGTCCGCCGCTCTCACCCTGCTGGGCATCCTGCGCGGCACGCGCGGCCGCCTCGGCGGCCGCCTTCTCGGCAGCGGCCTTCTCTGCGGCCTCGCGCTCTGCGGCGAGCTGGCGCTGGACCTCCTCGGAGAGCCCGTTCACGTACTCCTGCTGCTGCGACTGGAGGCTCTGGATCTGGCTGAAGCTCTGCTCGGACTGGCTGAGCAGCTCCTCCTGCTGGCTCTCCTCCTCCTGGAGGCGGTCCTTCTGCCCTTGCAGCTCGCCCTGGATGGTCCTCACCACGTTGATGGCGTCGGTCTGGCTGGCCGAGACCTTGTTGGCGTAGTACACGCGCGAGACGAGGTCCTGGAAGTCGTTGGAGCCGAGCACGAACGAGAGGAAGTCGACGCCGCTCTTGTAGTTGGCCGCCATGGTCTGCGAGAGGGTGCCGCGCGCGACGCCAAGCTCCTGCTCCTTCGCGTCGATCTGCGACTGGGTCTCGCTCATTGCCGCGCGGGTGTCCTCCAACGAGGCCTGGGCGTCCTCGAGCTGCGAGAATGCCGTGGCACACTGGCCCTGGAGCTCGTCCAGACGTGCGCGGGCGGAGTCGAGCTCGGTCTGGGTCTGGGCGGCGGTGTCCGCCGCGAAGGCGTGGGTCGGGACTGCGGAGAGTGCCAGGGTGAGGGAGAGGCTCAGGGCGACCCCCGACCTGACGACAGCGCGTGTCTTTTCCGTCATCTGTTTCCTCGCAATACTGTCTCTGGTGCGTTGGACGTGCGTTGAGAGCAGCAGTCGCGACCAGTCTATCCCCTTGCGGGAACGGGAGCCACGCCCTGCTGCCGGACGCGAGGAGCGCGCCCGCGACCGGAGGGTCCGGTCGCCATGGTTATCTGGTTAGGTTAACGCAACTCGCACGACGTCAGTTCGTGGTCGCGACCGACTACAAAGAGTCAACATCCAGCCAAAGTAAGGTGGGGGACGCGAAGCCGGCGCTAGCGCTTGCGGGCCTCGAGCTCGCCCGCGAGCTCGCCCAGCCCCACGCCATAGCGCTCGAGCGTGACCAGCAGGTGGTAGACGAGGTCGCCTGCCTCGTAGCGGATGTGGTCGTGGTCGTCGTCCTTGCAGGCCATGATCACCTCGCTGGCCTCCTCGGCGAGCTTCTTCAGCAGCTCGTCTTCCTGGCCGGTGAGCAACCGCGCCGTGTAGGACTCCTCGGGGTCGCTCTCCCAACGGCCGTGGAGCGTGCGGGCAAGCGACTCCAGGGTCTGGCCGATGTCCGCCGCCCGGACGTTCGCGGTTCTCTCGCCCATTGCTCAGTCCTCCCCGTCGGACGGATGGGAATCGCCCGCATCGTGCCTGCCGTCGTCGCCCTCCCACGCGGACGCGCCCATCGGGGCGATGGCGCGGAAGAAGCAGCTCCGGTGGCCGGTGTGGCAGGCCGGGCCAGGGGAGTCGACCTCAAGGAGCAGGGCGTCCGCGTCGCAGTCGACCAGGACGCGACGGACCTTCTGGACGTTTCCGCTGGTGGCTCCCTTGTTCCAGAGCTCCTGGCGAGACCTGCTCCAGAACCAGCTGGTGCCCGTCCCCAGCGTGAGCTCCAGGGACTCTCTGCTCATCCAGGCGAGCATGAGGAGCTCCCCGCTGCCCGCCTGCTGCACCACGGCCGGCACGAGGCCGCGCTCGTCGAAGGCGATGTCGAGCTCGTCCAGGTTGCGGAGCTCGACCCTCTCGCCCGCATAGGACTGCGATTCCTCGTCCATCGTTCCTCCCTGGCGTCATGTCGCTCCTGCGCGGCGGCGGCACGTCCCGGTGCCGACGCCCGCCTGGGTCACTCTATTACACTTGCAGCCGACGGGAGCAAGGGGTAACGCAGTGGAAAGGAGCCCCATGAGGATCGAGGCCGAGGCAAGCTGCGACGTGCTGGTCGTGGGTGGGGGCATCGCGGGGACCCAGGCCGCGGTCGCCGCAGCGAGGGAGGGGGCCCGCGTGACCCTGGCCTGCGCCGGGCCGACCTTCTCTGGCTCGAGCTTTGCCGGGAGCACCTGGGGCGTGGGCCTCGTGGGGCCGGACGGCGCGGATGACGTGGACGACCTGGCCCGCGCCATCCGCGAGCTGGGCCAGGGCATGGCGGACCCGGTGCTCGCGCGCGCCCTGGCGGCGGGCATCCCCGACGCCGTCGAGAGGCTCGAGTCCCAGGGGGTGGCACTGCGACGGCCCGCGGACGCCGGCGAGCGGGAGTACGTCCCCTGCTTCGACAGCCACCGCAGGCTCTGGCGCGGCCTGGAGCGCGCGCCCTACCGCGAGGCCGTGGGCAGGGAGCTCGCGCGGCTCGGCGTGGGGCTCCTCCCCCACTGCGAGCTCGTGGAGCTCGTCGAGGAGGGCCAGCGGCGCGTCGACCTGGACGCCATGGCACCGGAGGCGACCGACACGACGCCGGGCGCGGGGGCTGGCATCGCCGGGGCCCTGCTCTTCGACACCAGGGACGGCCGTGCCTTCTGCGCCCACGCCCCCTCCGTGGTGCTCGCCACGGGCGGCTGCGCCGGCCTCTTCGCGGGCTCCCTCGCGGGAGCCGGGACGGACGGCGTGGGCCACGCCCTGGCGCTGAGGCACGGCGCCACCCTCACCAACCTTGAGTTCCTCCAGGTCATGCCCACGATCGTCTCGCCCGTGAGGGACGTGGTCTTCAACGAGAAGAGCTTCCGCTGGGCCCGCGTCGACGAGCTCGAGCGCAGGAGACCCGACGACTGGAAACGGCTCCTCGAGCTGCGCGCGGGGCACGGCCCCACCAGCGCGCGCGTTGGTGACCACGACGTGGACCTCGCCCTCGCCTCGCCCCAGGGGGCAGGGCTTCGCTACGAGGGACTTCCCGACCCTCTGCCCGAGTTCGTCGAGTCGTTCTTCTCCTGGCTCGAGGGCCGTGGCGTGGCACGCGGGGACGAGCTCCGCGTGGGGCTGGCCGCACAGGCGAGCAATGGCGGGATCCTGATCGGGACGGACGCGGGGGTCGTGGGCGTGCCGGGCCTCTTTGCCTGCGGCGAATGCGCCGGGGGCATGCACGGCGCCGACCGCATCGGCGGCCTGGCGAGCGCGAGCTGCCTCGTGTTCGGACAGGCGGCGGGCGCGGGCGCCGCACGGCGGGCCCTGGGCAGCGAGCGCGTGGCGGCGGCTGGTGCGGGCGAGGCGCTGGAGCTGAGATCGAGCTCCTCTCCCCTGGCGCCCAAGGCGGCGCGGGAGCTGCGACAGGTCATGGCCGAGGGCTGCCTCTTCCCCCGCGACGCCCATGGCCTGGGACACGTGCTGCACGCGCTGGGAGGGTTGCGCGGGGAGCTCGCGGTGACCTCGACCGCGTCCGTTGACGCGCGTCGCATGGCCCAGACCGCCCAGGTTCGCGCGGAGCTCCTCTGCGCCGAGGTCATGGCCCGCATGATGCTGGAACGCGCCGAGAGCCGCGGGAGCCACTTCCGGGCGGACTTCCCCGAGGAGCGGGACGAGCTCGGGAGTCCCCTGCGAGCGCGGCTGGGTCAGGGCCGGCTGAAGCTCAGACTGGCCGGAGGGTCTTCCTAGGCGGCGCATCGTTCAGAACGCGCCCGAGCCGGCAGGATCTTGCGAACTCGGGCGAGTCCTGAACGGTTGGGGCATCTAGAGAGAGCCTGATGCGGGAAGGACCAGCTGGGTCGAAGGGAGGACATCGCATTCCCCTCGTCGTCCCATACATGTCCGAAGGGAAGCAGCGACTCCCTGAGCAGGACCCTCTTGCCCTCCTTGGAAGGGGGCAGCACCAGGTCGCGCCCGCATAGGTGGCGGCTCAGCCTCCTTGCGAGCTCGGTCGCAGCCGCCTGGTTTCTAAGCTGGCCAATCCCCACGAGCTCGACTCGCCAGCCGTCGCGCCTGAGGCCAAGGACCCTCGACAGGTCACGCCCAAACTCCCCGTGGTACTCCCTGCCAAGATATTCCACGGCGACCCGCCTCCGAGGCCACGAAAGGTCGGGGGAGCAGCGCCGCTGGCCCACGATCCGTGCGGCGCCGGGGCTCAGCGTCAGCTGGCCGTTGAGGATGGGGCGGGGCAGCCCGTAGCCTCCCCAGCGGGTCGGGAGGCACAGGAGCAGCGCCAGGGAGCTTTCCATGGGCGAGGAGGAACCGTCGATGACGAGCCCCGCCGCGCGCCGGGCCTTGGCGACGCTGCGCGTTGCATGCACCGCGTCCAGATAGGCGAGCAGGCCAGCCCTCGAGCAGAGAGGGGGCCTGTCCAGGAAGCCACGGCGGCCCTCCGCCAGGGAGTAGTGTCCGCACAGCTCCATGCCCAGCCGCAGGAGGTCGACGGGGGAATGGCTCCCCGCAAGCTGCAGGAAGCAGAGCTCGGGGACGCAGACGTAGACGTTCGGGACGAGCTCGGAGAAGCTCCGGCGCGGCAGCTCGCCCGACAGGCAATGGCAACGAACGCCGGAGCCGTTTCGGCGCTGGCCCTGTGACGCGACGAGAAGGTCGACCGGGCGCCCTCGTCGCAAGACTCCCAGATTCCGCAGCGATTCGAGCGTCGCTGACCCGGCACGGGCGTCCTCAAGCCCCCTGGTGCAACGTGACGGCGGCCTTCTGCCCCGGGCGGCATGCTCGGCCCAGAACCACAGGGCGCTATGGTGGCTCACGTAGACGCTCGTCCCTCTCCCCTCCTCGTGTCGGGCCTCAAGGTGCCGTCACGATAGGCGGGGGGACCACCACCAACAAGGGCGCGGAGGGTCGTTTCGGCCAACGTGGCCTTGGGTGGCAGCTAGAAAGGCCTGCATGAGTTGGCCAATCGTTCAGAACTCGCCCGAGTTCGCAAGATTCTGCAATCTCAAGTGAGTCCTGAACGGTAGCCACGCGACAAGTCCGCCCCGACGGCGTCCGGCCCGAGGAGGGCCTGGGGAGAGGCGCCTCCCTCCTCCCTAGAAGTCCAGGCGCACGGGGATGCCCTGGGCTGCCATGTACTCCTTGACCTGCCGGATGCTGTAGGTCCCGAAGTGGAAGACGCTCGCCGCCAGCACGGCGTCGGCCTCCCCCTCGATGACGCCCTCGGCGAAGTGCTCCAGGCTGCCCACACCGCCGGAGGCTATGACGGGAATCCGCACGGCACGGGCCACGGCGCGCGTAAGAGCCAGGTCGAAGCCCTCCTTGGTGCCGTCCCGGTCCATGCTCGTGAGCAGAATCTCTCCCGCGCCGCGGCGCTCCACCTCGCGCGCCCACTCGATGGCGTCGAGCCCCGTCGCTGCGCGCCCGCCCGCCACATAGACCTCCCAGCGGTCCAGGCTGCCCCGACGTCGGGCGTCGATGGCGCATACCACCGCCTGGCTGCCAAAGGCCGAGGCGGCGGCCGAGACCAGCCCGGGGTCGCGCACGGCCGCGGAGTTGACCGAGACCTTGTCGGCCCCCGCGGCGATCATCCGCCTCATGCCCGCGACGTCCCGGAAGCCCCCGCCCACGGCATAGGGGATGCGCAGCTCCTCGGCCGCGCGGGCGGCAAGGCCCACGGTGGTGGAGCGGTCGTCCGAGGTGGCCGTGATGTCCAGGAAGACCACCTCGTCGGCGCCCTCGCGGTCGTAGGCGCGCGCCAGCTCCACGGGGTCGCCGGCGTCGCGCAGCCCCACGAAGTTGACGCCCTTCACGACGCGCCCGTCCTTCACGTCCAGGCAGGGGATGACCCTCTTGGTCAGCATGCCGGGCCTCCGTCCTCGTTCTGGCGAGAGAAACCCGGGCACGCGACCGCCAGGGCCTCCTCCAGCGTGAAGCTTCCCTCGTAGAGGGCACGGCCGACGATGGCGCCCTCCACCACGTCCCCGCCCGCATCCGCGAGCGCGCGCAGGTCGTCCAGGCCCGCGATGCCACCCGAGGCGACCACGGGAAACCCGGCCACCTCTGCCGCGTGGCGGTAGAGCCCCAGGTCGATGCCGGTCTGCATGCCGTCGCGCGCGACGTCCGTGAGCACCAGGTGGCGGTAGCCCATGCCCGCGAGCTCGACGAGGAGCTCGTCCAGGAGGAGTCCAGCACCGTCGCGCCAACCGTTGACGCGCACCCAGCCGTCCTCCGCGGCGGCGTCGGCCACCACGAGCCCGCCGAAGTCGCGAGCCGCCTGGCGGGCGAAGGCCGGGTCGCGCACCAGGGCCGTGCCCAAGGCGACGCGGCTCGCGCCGGCGCTCACGAGCCGCTCGAGGTCCGCGAGGCACCTCACGCCTCCGCCCGCGTCGACCCGGATGCCCTCGACGGAGCAGATGCCCGCGATGGCCCGGCGGTTCGCCTCGCGCGCGGCCTCGTCCTCCTGGAAGGCGGCGGAGAGGTCCACCACGTGGACCCAGTGGGCGCCACGCGCCGCGAAGTCGCACGCGACGGCGACGGGGTCGTCGGAGTAGACGTCCATGCGCGAGCGCTCGCCCCGCTGCAGGCGCACGACCCTGCCGCCCACGAGGTCTATGGCTGGGAAGAGGATCATGCCAGCCCCCCTATCCTCGTACGACGCTCACGAAGTTCGCGAGCAGCGCACGGCCCGCCCGCGAGGACTTCTCGGGATGGAACTGCAGGCCAAAGACGTTGTCCGACCACACCCCCGAGGCGAAGCTGCGCGCGTAGTGGGTGCGCATCACCACGATGCCCTCGTCCACGTCGTCTGCCAGCGCATACGAGTGCGTGAAGTAGAAGTTCGCCCCCTCGGGCACGTCTGCCAGGAGCGGGCAGGTCCGCCCCAGCTCGCTGAGGTGCGCCTGGTCCCAGCCCACGTGGGGCACCTTGAGGCGCTTGGACTCCAGACGGGTCACCGAGCCCTCGAGCACACCCAGGCCGGGGACCCACTCACCGCCCCAGCTGGAGGGTCCATCCCTCCTCTCGCTCCCTCGCGAGAAGAGCAGCTGCATGCCAAGGCAGATGCCCAGGAAGGGCACGCCGCGACCGATGGCGGCCACGATGGACTGCGCCTGGCCGCTGGCAAGCAGCTGACCCATAGCGTCCTCGAAGGCGCCGACGCCCGGAAGCACGACGCCCGCGGCGCCGTCCACGTCGCGTGCCTCGTCGCTCACCACGACCGATGCGCCCACCTCGGCGAGCGCCCGTTCGACGCTGCGGAGGTTGCCCTCGTGATAGTCCACGACGACGATGCGCCCCTCCCCGCCGGACATCAGAGGCTCCCCTTGGTGGAGGGGATGCCCTCGACGCGAGGGTCGGGCTCGACCGCGGCGCGCAGGGCGCGGGCGAAGGCCTTGAAGCAGCACTCGAGCAGGTGGTGGGCATTGCTGCCGGCAAGCTCCCTCAGGTGCAGGGTCATGCCGGCCTCACGGGCGAGGCCCACGAAGAACTCCTGGCCCAGCTCCGTGTCGAAGCTGCCCACCTTCTGCGCAGGAATGGGAAGCTCCCAGTAAAGCTCCCCCCTGCCGCTGAGGTCGATGGCCGCCAGGACCAGGGACTCGTCCATGGGCACCAGGGCGTCGCCGAAGCGGCGGATGCCGGCCTTGTCTCCCAGGGCCTCCGAGATGGCCCTCCCCAGCACGATGCCCACGTCCTCCACCGTGTGGTGGTCGTCCACCCAGCTGTCGCCCTCCGCCCGGACGCGCAGGTCGACGAGGGAGTGCCTGCCCAGGGCGCAGAGCATGTGGTCGAAGAAGCCGACGCCTGTCCGGACGTCGCACTCCCCCGTCCCGTCCAGGTCCAGCTCGACCTGGATCTTCGTCTCGCCCGTGCTGCGGGACACGCTGGCACGTCTCTCCATCGTTCCTCCTTGGGTGTGGTCGGGGCAAGTGGGTGTGGTCGGGGCAGGTTCGGGGGTCAGGGGTCGTCGGGGGCCAGAGCCAAGGTCAGGGGAGAAGCTCCCCCATCGCCTGCAGGAAGGCGTCGTTCTCCTCGGGCGTCCCTATGGTCGCCCGCAGGCAGTCGGAAAGGCCGGGCGCCCGCGAGAAGTCGCGGACGAGCACGGAGCGCTCGTCTCTCAGCCGCTCCCAGAGCACGTGCGCCGACGGGACGCGCAGGAGCAGGAAGTTGCCCTGGCTGGGCCAGACCTCGACGCCGCGGCCCGCGAGGCGGCGCAGCTCGTCGAGCACACGGGCGCGCTCGCGGCGGATCAGCTCCACGGACGGGGCGAACTCGTCCCTCCTCCTGACGCAGACCAGGGCAGCTGCCTGCGAGAGCACGTTCACGGAATAGGGCTGGCGCACCGCGTTGAGCGCCGCGACCACGCCCGGCGACGCAAGGACGTAGCCCACGCGGGCGCCGGCCAGCGCGAAGGCCTTCGAGAAGGTGTGCAGGACGACGAGGTTGTCGAACTCGCCCAGGAGCGGCTCCGAGCTCTGTCCCGCGTCGGCGAACTCCATGTAGGCCTCGTCCGCCAGCACCAGGCCGGGGCAGGCGCCGCAGAGCTCGCGCACCAATCCGGGCCGGGCCAGGTTCCCCGTCGGGTTGTTGGGAGAGGTGACCACCACCACGCTCGCGCCGCGGGCGGCGTCGACCAGAGCCGCCTCGTCGAGGGAGAAGTCCGCGGGGTCGCGCGGCACGTCGACGACCTCGGTCTCGGCAAGCTCCGCATAGAGGCGGTAGACCGAGAAGGACGGAGGGCAGTCCACGAGGGTGCGCCCGGCGCCGCCGAAGGCCACGAAGAGGTTGAAGAGGAGCTCGTCCCCCCCGTTGCCCACGCAGACGCGCTCGGGCGCCACGCCGTGCCAGAGCGCTATCTCCTGCCTCAGCTCGTCGCTCAGGGGCCGGGGATAGCGGTTGGTCGCCGTGCGGGCGAGCGCCTGTCCCAGCTCTGCGGCCACGCCAGGAGGGAGGCCGAGGCCGTTCTCGTTTGCGGAGAGGTTGATGCGGACCGGCGCGAAGGCGGGGTCATAGGGCTCGAGCGCCGCGGCCGAGGGCCTGAGCGCGGACCTGAGGGCGTCGTCGATGGCAGCCATGCGTCACCTCCCGTGCTTCGTCAGTCGTCGGGACCCGCACCGCCGAAGCCGGGCAGCCGGACGGGGGCGGGCACATCGAGCTTACGCGGCCAGGCGGCGGACATGGCGTCCTCGCAGGCAGTCGTTACATCGGCGAAATTCTGGCCGCCCCCCTCGAGCAGCCTCCGCCTCAGGCCAACGCTGAGCGCGTGCGCCCAGAGGCCCTCCGCCTGGGCCAGCTCCTGCACGGCGGGTCCGTCTGCCGCGAGGCCCTCGGGCGTGTAGGCGATGACCGAGGAGCGCTTCTGGAAGTCGTAGACGCCCAGGGGGTTGGAGAAGAGCGCGGTGCCGCCGGTGGGAAGCGTGTGGTTGGGCCCGGCGACGTAGTCTCCCAGAGGCTCGGAGCTCCAGGGGCCCACGAAGATGGCGCCGGCGTTGTGCACCCGCCCCAGGAGCGAGAAGGCGTCCCGGCAGTGCAGCTCGAGATGCTCCGGCGCGATGAGGTCAACCGCGTCCAGGGCGGCGTCAAGGCCGTCGCAGACCACGCAGAGCCCGCGCCCGTCCAGCGAGCTGCGGGTGATCTCCTCGCGCGGGGACTGCGCCACCAGGAGCTCCACCGCGGCGAGCACGCGCTCGGGCAGGCCGGCGTCGTCGGTCACCAGGTAGCAGGCGGCCATGGGGTCGTGCTCGGCCTGGGCCATGAGGTCCGCGGCGACGATGGCGGGGTCTGCGGACGAGTCGGCCAGCACGCAGACCTCGGAGGGTCCGGCGACCATGTCTATGCCCACGTCCCCCATCACGTAGCGCTTGGCCGCCGCCACGTAGGCGTTGCCCGGCCCCACGACCTTGGCCACGCGAGGAATGGACTCGGTGCCATACGCGACGGCGGCGACCGCCTGCGCCCCACCCACGGCATAGACCTCGTCGACGCCCGCGACGGCTGCCGCGGCGAGCGTGTAGGGCGAGAGTGACCCGTCCCTCTGCGGCGGCGTGACCATGACGACGCGAGGCACGCCGGCCACCCTGGCGGGGATGACGTCCATGAGCACCGTGGAGGGGTACTGCGCGCGACCTCCCGGCACGTAGACCGCCACCGAGGGGACGGGCGTCACCTTGACGCCCAGGATGGTCCCGTCGGAGCGGGTGGTGAACCAGGACTGCTCGCGCTCGCGCTGGTGGAAGTCCAGGATCTGGTCGTGGGCCTTCCTGAGCGCCGCGAGGAAGCCCGCGTCGACGAGCTCCACGCTGCCCCGGACCAGCTCGTCAGGGACGCGGAAGGCGTCCGGGCAGGCCCCGTCGAAGCGCAGGCAGTACTCGCGCACGGCCTCGTCACCGCGCTCGCGGACGTCGTCCACGATGGCCTCGGCGGCCTCCATGACCTCGCGGGGCAGCGCCCCCGCCCTCTGCAGGTCCTTGCGCGTGAGGCGCGACGCCCCCTCGAGCCTGACGGTCCTCATCGACTGCTCCCCTCTCCTGACGCCGATACCTCCAGGAGCCGCCGTGCGAGGGCGCGCACCCGGAAGTCCGACCTGTAGGCCGCCGGTCCCGCGAAGAAGCGGGCGGCGCACTCCATGACCTCGTCCACCACCACGAGATCGTTCTGTGCCAGGGTCTCCCCCGTCGCGGTGATGTCCACGATGCGGTCGCTCATCCCCACGATGGGCCCCAGCTCTATGTTGCCGTGCAGCTGCACGATGTCCACCTGCTGACCGATGGACTCGTAGTAGCGCCGGGTGATGCGCGGGTACTTGGTCGCCACGCGCACGCTGCCCCGCCAGCCGTAGGCCTCCTCGGCGGCGCCGCGCCGGCTCGCCGGCTCCGCCACGACGAAGCGGCATGCGCCGTAGCCCAGGCCCACGAGCTGGACCAGCTCCTCGCCCGCCTCGATGATTGAGTCGTTGCCGCAGATGCCGCAGTCGGCCCCTCCGTTGCCCACGAAGGCCGGGGCGTCCTGCGCGCGCACGATCACGTACTCCACCCCGTCCGCGGGAATCACCAGCCTGCGCCCCGGCTCGCGCAGCTCCCCCACAGGCAGCCCTGCCGCCTCGAGCATCCTAACCGTGGGGGCGAAGAGGCTCCCCTTGGGGACGGCAATCCTGAGCGGACGCTCGGCCCTGCTGCTCGCGCTTGCCACGCCCCCCAGGCCTCCCCGCTGCCCCAGGACCTCCTGCAGCGCCTCGAGCGAGAGGGCGAAGCCGCACGCCAGGACGTTGGGCCTGCCCAGGTTGCGCAGGACGGCATCGTAGCGGCCACCCGACGCCAGCGCGTCCGAGGCCAGCTCGGAGTAGCAGCGGAACACGACGCCCGTGTAGTAGTCGAAGGAGTTGGGGATGGAGAAGTCAAAGGCGACCTGCCCGGACCCCAGGAGCTCGTGCAGGCCCTCGGCCATCGCCACGAGCTCCCCCGTGCCCCTCTCGCCCTCGGGGACCTCCGCCGCCGCCAGGAGCTCGTCCACGCGCGCCACCACCGAGGCATCGCCCGTCAGCCGCGGGAGCTCACGCAAGGCGCGGTCGAGCGCGGGCTCGAGCGTGAGCCCGTCCAGGTACTCGTCCAGGCCCACGAGGTCCGAGGCATGGACGAGCTCGAGCACGCGAGCGGTCACCTCCCCGGAGGGCGAGCGCTGGGCCAGCAACGCCTGCAGCGGGCGCACCGAGCCACAGGCCACGTGCCAGGCGGGAACCCCCAGCGCGTCGAGGACCTCTGCCAAGAGCAGGACGAGCTCGAGCTCGGGGCAGGCGCCCTCGAGGTCGAAGAGCTCCACTCCCAGCTGGGTGAGCTGGCGGGGCCTGCCCCCGAGCTCGGACTCCTCGCGCACCAGGGGCGCGGCGTAGCGCAGGCGAAGCGGCAGCCCGCCATCCGGCACGCGGGCCGAGACCAGGCGGGCGATGGGAAGCGTGAGGTCGGGCCGCAACACCATGAGGCTGCCGTCCGCGTCGATGAGCTGGAAGGGGGAGTTGCGTATCCTTCCCCCGCGCTCGAGCTCCGTCCGCTCCTCGAGCAGCGGGGTCTCGACCGGGAGGTAGCCATGCGACCGGAAGAGGTCCGCCACCCGCGCGCGGATCCTCTCGCGCACCGCCGCCTCGGCGGGCAGGATGTCGCGGAACCCCCGGGGAGTCCGTGCTGCCATGGCGTCCCCCCCTTCTGGCAGGGATGCGGTCCCTCTCCCCCCTGCGCTTTATCCTAGTAAAGTGCTTTTGTCGAGAGGTACTTTATCACGATAAAGCGGCGGGGAGACAGGCTTCACCGTCCGGAAACTTTCGTCGACCACGCCCGGCACGTACGCCCTGGCGTCGAATACGCCGAACGCGTGCCGAATTGCCACCATTACGTCCGGCACGCGCCGAACTACCGCCACTACGTCCAACGCGTGCCGAACTACCACCACTACGTCCAGCGCGTCTGAGAGCCTCACCTTTGACCAGTTGGCACGCAGCGAAAAAACGCGTCGGACGTAGTCGCGATATTGCGTGACGCGTCGGACGTAGTCGCGATGGGCCCCGACGCGTTGGACGCCTTCGCGGCGACGAACGGCCCGGCAATCGTTTCGACTACGCCAAGCACGCGTCAACCCGCGTCGACAACGTCCAACGCGCGCCAGCCCCTCACAAGTACACCCAATGCGTGTCGATTTGTTCCGACTACGTCAGACGCGTCTTATCGATAGTCACCAACTGGGCAAACGCAGCCGCCCCGCACGCATTGGACGCCTTCGAGCAATATCGAGACGCGTTAGGCGTAGTGTCGATGTTGCATGACGCGTCGGACGTGGTCGCGATGTTGCATGACGCATTGGACGTAGTGGTGGTAGTTCGGCACGCGTTGGGCGTAGTCGCGACGTTATACAACGCGCTAGGCGTGCCCGCGGCGTGAGCCGGCTCGTCGGGCGCAGGCATTCGCAGGCGAGAGGCGCGTCGGACGTGGTCGATGGCTAGCCGCGACGGCGGAGCAGCCTGCCCAGAATCGCGTTGACGGCCGACATCTCGGGCAGGCGCAGGGCAGCGGCCAGGCCGTAGGTCACGACAAGCGAGGGGATGCCGCCCGCCACCACCAGCGCGAGCGCCCCGCGCACGCCGCCCGCAGCCAGCGAGGGAACGGTGGCGGAAAGGCCGCGCATGACGCCCCAGCCGGCGGCGGCGCCCGCGAGGCCCAGCGCCAGGGAGCGCAACGCAGTGGCCAGCATGCCGCGGATGCCCAGGCCACCGATGGTGCGCCTGAGGTTCCAGAAGGTCACTGCCAGCACGGCGACCATGTAGACCGCAGAGGACCATGCGACCACGTTGAGCCCGAAGGCCGGCGTGAACGCGAGGCAGATCACGGTCTGGATCGCCGCGGCCACCACGTGCGCGCTGGCATAGAGCCCCATGCGCCTGAGCGACGAGCAGACCTTCTGCAGGTACATGACCACGGCATAGGGCGCGAGCGAAACCGAGAGCGCCCGCAGGTAGCTCGCGGTCATGTCGATGTCGGAGGCGGAAAACTTGCCCGCGGCCAGCAGCACGACGAGCGGCCGCGCGAAGGCCACAAGGTAGAGGGTGAAGGGCACCATGAAGAAGAGGATGCGGCTCGTCCCCGCCGACACGCCGCGCCGATACGCGTCCATGTCCCCGCGAGCCACGTAGTCCGAGAGCTCGGTGAACATCGCCGTCGTGATGGGGACGGCGAGGATGGCATAGGGCAGGGTGTACCAAAGACGGGCGTAGTAGCTCACCGAGGCGCCGGCCGCCGTGGCCGAGAGGGACGAGCTGGTCATGACCGAGACCGTCTCGAAGGAGCAGAGCATGACCACCAGCGAGGGCACGCCAATGGAAAGGGTCTCCTTGATCGCAGGGTCATGCAGGTCGAGGTGCAGGCGGATGCGGATGCCATGCCTCGACAGCGACGGAACCTGCATGAGGACCTGGACCGCCACGCCAAGGGGGTTGCCCAGGGCGAGGAGCACGAGCGCGAGCTGCGGGTCGGACCCCACGAGCCAGGCATAGGCCAGGAAGGAGGCCGTGGTCACGAAGTTGTTGAAGATGGGCGCCGCGCTGGACCAGAAGTAGTCGCGCTCGGCGTTGAGCACGCCGGAGAGGATCGACGAGAGCGCGTAGAGCACGACCTCGATGACGAAGAAGCGGAAGAAGTAGACGGCGAGCTCGCTGTCGAAGTCGGAGCTCGCGCTGAACGACTGGGTCCACACCACCTGGCTCGCGAAGACGAAGCCCAGGGCGCAGACCGCCCCCATGAGGATGAGGACGATCGTGACCAGGTTGGAGGTGTAGGCGTTGGCGCCCTCCCGCCCCAGGCGCTTCTTTACCGAGAGGTAGACCGGCAGGAAGGCCGTCACCAGCATGCCACCCACCACGATTTCGTACAGCTGGTTGGGGAGGTTGTTCGCCACGGAGTAGCAGCTCGCCGTGACGGTGACACCCAGCGCGTAGGCCTGGCCCCAGGTGCGGAAGAAGCCCGTGAGGCGGCTCACGATGACGAGTGCGCTCATGAGGGCAGCGGAGCGGCCGACCTGCGCCTCGCGGTCCTGGGGCTCGACGCCGGCGGCACCGGGGGCCGAGGGACGGACCCGTGGCCGGGGGCTCGTGGGCGTTGCCATGTGCTTGGGCATTGCTAGCTCCTTGTCTGGGCCGGGCCGTCCTGCGGGCCCTACGGGCGTCCGGGTCGTGCCGCCTAGCGGCAGATGTCTGCGAACTTCGCCTTGGTGAAGGCGGCGAGGTCGAGGGGGTCGAGCCGCAGGCTGAGACCGCGCCTCCCGCCCGAGATGCCTACGTCGTCGAAAAGCTGGGCACACTCGTCGATGAGGGTCGGGAAGGGCTTCCTCATGCCCACCGGCGAGCAGCCGCCACGGACGTAGCCGGTCACGGCCTCGAGGTCGCGCACGTGCATCATCGAGAGGGACTTCTCCCCCGCCGCTGCCGCGGCCTTCTTGAGGTCGAGCTCCTCGGCCACGGGGATGCAGCAGACCACGTGACCTCCCGAGGGCGTCACCGTGACCAGGGTCTTGAAGGACGAGTCGACGTCCTCCCCCAGGGCCTCGCTGATGCGGACGCCCACGCCGGACGAGAGGTCCTCCCCGTCGGCGTCGTAGGCTTGGCAGGTGTAGGCGACTCCCCCGCGCTCGAGCTCGCGCATGGCGTTGGTCTTCGCGACCTTCTCCCGCTTTGCCACGTCCCTTTCCCCTAGCCCTTGCCCTTTGAGGCACGCTCGGCCATGCGCCTACGGTCGCGCTCCAGGATGGGCGCGAGGTAGCGGCCAGTGTGGCTGCCCTTGGCCTTGGCGACCTGCTCGGGGGTGCCGTAGGCCACGACGGTGCCACCGCCGGCGCCTCCCTCGGGTCCCATGTCTATGATGCGGTCAGCCATCTTGATGACGTCCAGGTTGTGCTCGATGACCAGCACGGTGTTGCCGGCGTCGACGAGCTTCTCGAGCACCTCGACGAGCATGCGCACGTCCTCGAAGTGCAGGCCGGTGGTAGGCTCGTCCAGAATGTAGAGGGTCTTGCCCGTCTGCTGGCGGTGGAGCTCCTTGGCGAGCTTTACGCGCTGCGCCTCGCCGCCCGAGAGCGTCGTGGCGGGCTGGCCCAGGTGCACGTAGCCCAGGCCCACGTCGTAGAGAGTCTGGAGCTTGCGCTTGATCCGGGGGATGCTGGCGAAGAAGGCCAGGGCCTCGGTCACCGTCATGTCCAGGACGTCGCTGATGCTCTTGCCGTGGTAGGTGACCTCGAGGGTCTCGCGGTTGTAGCGCTTACCGTGGCAGACCTCGCAGGGCACGTAGATGTCGGGAAGGAAGTTCATCTCGATCTTGATCTGGCCGTCGCCCTTGCACGCCTCGCAGCGGCCGCCCGGCACGTTGAACGAGAAGCGCCCGGCGCTGTAGCCGCGCGCACGGCTCTCGGGCACGCTGGCGAAGAGCGCGCGCAGGTCGTCCCAGAGGCCGATGTAGGTCGCGGGGTTGGAGCGCGGGGTGCGGCCGATGGGGCTCTGGTCGATGTCGATGACCTTGTCTATGGCCTTGCGGCCCTCCTCGTCCTCCAGCCCCTCGAGGCGGCGGTAGGGCCCGACGGCGCGCTTGGAGTGGTGCACGGCGTTGGTGAGGGCGGGGGCGAGGGTGTCCGTCACGAGGGACGACTTGCCCGAGCCGCTGACGCCGGTGACCACGGTGAGGGTCCCCAGCTCCACCTTTGCGCTCACGGAGCGCAGGTTGTTGGCGGTCGCGCCGCTGATCCTGATGGCGCCACGACCGGGCTTGCGGCGCTCGGCAGGGAGCTCGACGAGCCTGCGACCCGTGAGGTAGGCGCCGGTGACGGAGTCCGGGTTGGCCATGATCTCTTCCGGCGTGCCGGCGGCCACCACGGCCCCGCCCAGCTCGCCGGCGCCAGGACCCATGTCTATGACGTAGTCGGCGGCGCGTATGGTGTCCTCGTCGTGCTCCACCACGATCACGGTGTTGCCCTGGTCGCGCAGGCGGCGCAGGGTGTCTATGAGCCGGTCGTTGTCGCGCTGGTGCAGGCCGATGGAGGGCTCGTCCAGGATGTAGAGCACGCCCATGAGCCCGGCGCCGATCTGGGTGGCGAGGCGGATGCGCTGGGCCTCTCCACCAGATAGCGTCGCCGCGGCGCGGCTCAGCGTGAGGTAGTCCAGGCCCACGTTGACCATGAAGCGGAGGCGGGCGATGACCTCCTTAACGATGGGGGCGCCGATGAGGTGCTGGCGCTCGGTGAGGGACAGGTCCTCGAAGAAGTCCAGGGCGTCCTTGCAGCTGAGGTCGCAGACCTCCTGGATGTTGCGGTCCCCCACGGTGACGGCCAGGTACTCGGGCTTGAGGCGGGCGCCGTGGCAGGTGGGGCAGGGCACCTCCCGGATGTACTTCTCCAGGTGGGTCTTCATGGTCTCGGAGGTGGTCTCCTGGTACTTCTCGAAGAGGATGGAGCGCACGCCCGAGAAGGTGGTGGTCCAGTTGGTGTCGCGGCCGTCGCGCGTGTGGTACTCCACGCGGACCTTGGCGTCCCCCAGGCCGTCGAGCAGGGCGTGCTGGGTCTTCTTCTTCAGCTTGTTCCAAGGGGTCTGGTCGCTCTCGCCCATGTGGACACAGACGGCCGAGAGGATCTGCGGGTAGTAGTTGGAGTGGCCGAAGATGCTTCCGAAAACGCCGCCTGCCACGGAGAGCGTCGGGTCCTCGATCAGCGCCTCCGCGTCCACGCTGCGACGCGTCCCGATGCCGTCACAGTCGGGACAGGCTCCGTAGGGCGCGTTGAACGAGAAGTCGCGAGGCTGCAGGTCGTCTATGGAGTGGCCGTGCTCGGGGCAGGCCAGGGCCAGGGAGTAGCTCAGGAGCTCCCCCTCCGCGGCCTCGGGGGCGTCGCGGTCGGGGAGCAGGTAGAACGAGACGCGGCCCGAGGCGAGGCGCGTAGCCGTCTCGATGGCCTCCGCCACGCGGCCGAGGCTGTTCTCGCGAATGACCACGCGGTCCACGACGACCTCGATGGAGTGCTTGAGCTTCTTCTCGAGCCTGATGTCCTCCTCGAGCTCGCGCACCTCGCCGTCCACGCGCACGCGGCTGAAGCCCTCGTGGCGCAGGTCCTCGAAGAGCTTGGCGTACTCGCCCTTGCGGCCCAGGACCACGGGGGCCAGCACGAGGGCGCGGCGGCCCTGGCCCACGGCGAGGACCTTGTCGGCCACCTGGTCGGTGGTCTGGCGCTCGATCACGCGGCCACACTCGGGGCAGTGCGGGACACCGATGCGGGCGTAGAGCAGGCGCAGGTAGTCGTAGATCTCCGTCACGGTTCCCACGGTGGAGCGGGGGTTGCGGCTCGTGGTCTTCTGGTCGATGGAGACCGCGGGCGAGAGGCCATCGATGGAGTCGAGGTCGGGCTTGTCCATCTGACCCAGGAACATGCGGGCGTAGCTCGAGAGCGACTCGACGTAGCGGCGCTGCCCCTCGGCATAGATGGTGTCGAAGGCAAGGCTCGACTTGCCCGAGCCCGAGAGACCCGTGATGACGACGAGCTTGTCGCGCGGGATGGTGACGTCAATGTCCCGCAGGTTGTGCTCGCGCGCACCGCGGATGACGATGGACTCAGAGGCCATGTGCTACCCCTTGGAAATGAAGGCGTTCAGACAGCACTAGCGTATACCCGAAGCGCTGGGGGCCGTGTCGTTGGGCGGCGATTCGACAGCATCCCCGCAGGGACTCGGGGCGAGAGGAGGCCAGACGGCACCGCGCTACTGGGAGGGTCGGCCAAAAACTGCGCACGATTCGCTCAAATTGTGGAGACGAATCACGTTTGCCCATGACTCTTGCGGCTGAAAGAAACCCAATGCGCAGTTTTCTGCGGCACGAGAAAGCCCGGGCGGGAATTTCCGCCCGGGCAGCCACAATCAACGGCGAGTTGCTCGGCCCTCGTGCATCCGCAGCCTTCGGGCTTCCTCAGCCCTCGAGCTTCTGCAGCTCCAGCATCTCCGCGACCGAGCGCTCCTGCCACCCGCTCGCGTCCACGCCGGCCCGAAGCGAGCGGACCTGCATCCGCGCCTCCACGGCGTACTCCGGGCTCCGCGCGGCAAGCCGCTCGAGGGCGGGTATCGCATCGGCCGAGAGGTCGCCCAGGTAGTAGACGTCCATCTCCTGCACCCTGCCCGCAAGGAAGCCATCGACGTTGAAGTCGGCCACGCGCGCGGCGGGACCGCTCAGCATGAAGGCGACCCAAATGCACAGGAGCGTGGCGATGGCCCAGCGGAAGATGGGGAACTCGGGCCTCAGCAGCCAGACGGTCGCATACACGACCAGCGAGAGTATCCCCACCATGCCCACGAAGGTGAGCAGGCGCAGGATGGTCAGGCCGTAGGCGCCCACATAGAGCGACATGCGCAGCGCCGCGGACGCGAGCATGACCACGATACTCGCCAGGAGCACGAGCTGCAGAGCCACGACGGGCCGGAAGCGCTCGGCGTCCCTGCGCACCCAGACGCTCGCCAGGACCACCACGATGTTGATGCCCGCGACAGCCGCGAGCTGGAAGAAGCCGGAGCGCGCGTAGCCGGCGTACCCGCCAAACATGGCGGGAGAGCTCGCCCCGCCGAAGAGGTAGGCGAACTGCACCCCCACGAAGAGCAGGTAGACCAGGTCGAGCGCCGCAAGCATGGTGCCCACGGAGCTGGTGCTGGCGCGACGCGGGGAGTGGGGCTCGAGCCTTCCAACGGAGCGTCCGTGCCCATGAAGCAGGCCCAGGAGCATCCCGGAGCCGGCGACGAAGGCCAAGGCGAAGCGGGCGGCACGCATGCCCCACGCGAAGAGCCCGTCGTCGAGCCAGCCGAGGATCCTCCCGAAGAGGTCGGCGAAGACCGGGTCGGCGCTGAAGAGCAGGGGCACGGCGACCATGAGGATCGCGAGCGCGACGAGCAGTCCCAGCAGGGACGAGCGAAGCCGACCCTCGCCCGAGCTGCCGCGGCTCAGCAGCCTGAGCTGGGCAGTGTTCGAGAACTGCTCCACGAAGAAGAAGCCGATGGCGCGCAGGCAGCCGCCGAGGCTCAGCGCCACGTCCTCGGCGCAGCCCGAGAGCAGCAGGTACTCGAGGATGCAGCTCGCCCCCATGACGAGGGCATTGAGCATGCGGAGGTCCCGGTTTGACACGAGGGTCGGGGCGAGCGCGAGGAGCAGGCAGGCGACGAGCAGGGCCTTCGCGGCACCCCCCAGGTCGCGCAGGCCCCCGCGCAGGGCGAGCGCGACGACAAAGAAGGCGAAGATGCAGATCGTGATGCCCACGCCGCAGATGGTGATGAGGGCGAGCGAGAGCATCGTGTGGTCGGCGGCGACGCTCCAGAGGATGGCGAGGCCCGCGGCGCAGGCGGGAACGAGGTAGTCGCGCGGGCCTGCCGGCTCCGGGCTGCGGGCCGGCGCGGCGGAGGCGAGCTTCTCGGCGATACCTTCCTCCGCGATCTGTCCGGGCATGGGGGGCCTACCCCCGGCTTCTGGCTCTCTCATCTGTCCCACTTCCTTTCGTCGGTGTCCCTGCGGTGTTTCTCATCGGTGTCCCTGCGGTACTCGAGCAGGTCGGCGGGCTGGCAGTCGAGCTCCTCGCAGATCGCCTCGAGCGTGGTGAAGCGGATCGCCCGCGCCTTGCCCGTCTTGAGTATCGAGAGGTTCGCGATGGTCACGCCGACGCGCTCGGAGAGCTCGGTGAGGCTCATCTGGCGTCGCGCGAGCATGACGTCGAGGTTCACGTGGATGTGGCCCATGCCTACACCACCAGGTCGTTCTCGTCTTTGATCTGGGCCGCGTTCTGGGTGAGCCCCGAGAGCGCGACGCACACCACGGCGAGCGAGACGGAGAACACGAGGGCGACGGAGAGGGACGCGACGACGCTGAATACGACAGGTTCAACGAGGGCGAGGTACGCCACGAGCTCGGCGAGCCACACGGCCGCGTCGGCCGCCGCAAGGTAGCCCATGCGACGCAGGAGACGCGCGTTGCCTTGCGTGAAGACGTCTCCCACGCCGATGGACGAGAAGAGCCTCCACGCCACCGCCGCCAGGACGACGAGGGGCAGGATGCCCAGGGTGAACAGGAGGGTCGACCCGGGCGGGACCACGCCACGCGCCTCGACGGGCGGGATGGCGGCGATGGCGACCACGAGGCAGGAAAGGACGGCGAGAAGATCGATCGCCTTGAGGAGGAGGGACATCTCTCTTCGTGACATGCGAGCTCCAAGCGGCTGTCGGTATGGGACGTCGGCCTGGCAGCTGCCGGAGGCCGTCGACGAATCAGGCACTTCGTCGACGGCCATTATAGGGCAAACATATCGTTTTTCGATATTAATTTACTGATTTTCGATAAATCATACGATGAGAAGAATGACGGCAGTCCCGCCAGGAAGCGCAGCGTCCCAAGCGGCATCGCCCCGCACGAGCCAGCCCGAGGCCGAGCGGCGCCAGGCTATGCGTGCTTGTAGCCCGTCACCATGGTGAGCAGGAAGCAGGTGACGGTGGCCCATGCAAAGAACTTGTGCGCCTTCATTTGGATTCCTCCCCTCGTCAGAGGCAGTACGAAAAGAACGCCCTCATTGCCTCGATTATACGAGGCGCGCGGCAAGACGCGCTAACAAGAAGCGGGACGATGGGGACTCCTCGCTGCCCGACAGCGCTCGGATCAAGAAAACGTGGGACGCGACACGTCCCAGCCCGTGTTAATGACAGATGGAGTCCCTCACAACGAAAGGTGCATGGGGTGGCAGACGGGAGAGAAAGGGTCCAACGCTCGGACGCGTTCGTGCGGGACGCGATGAGCGCCTGGGGGGACTCGGTACTGCGCCTCGCCTTGGCACAGACCGGTTCCAGGGCAGACGCCGAGGACGTCTACCAGGACGTGTTCGTGTCGCTGGCATGCTCCCCCACCAAGTTCGAGAGCGACGAGCACCTCAAGGCCTGGCTCCTGCGCGTCACCATCAACCGCTGCCACGACCTCAGGAGGACCTGGTGGTGGCGTCACATCGCCTCGATGGAGGAGCTCGACAGAGAGCCATCCACGCCCGAGGACCCGACCTCCGACAGCGTCGTGGGCGGGCGCGGCCATCCGGAGGACTCATGCCCGCCCCTCTGGGATGCCCTGCGCAGGCTCCCGGAGAGATATCGGACCCCTGTCTTCCTCTTCTACGTCGAGGAGATGAGCTGCGCACGCATAGCAGAAGTAGCTGGATGCAGGGAGTCTACCGTTCGCACGCGACTGCAGCGCGGGCGCGAGAAGCTAAGGAAAACGTTGGAAGGACTCGACTATGAGGCAATTTGATGACAAGGCCGGCGACTTCGCGAGCGGCGCGGACGAGGCCATCAAGGCGGGCCTGGAGTCCGCCGTGTCCGAGGTCCGGACCTCCCCCCGGCTCGACGACCGCGTGATTGACCGCATCCGCGACATACGCTCGCAGCAGGACGCCCAAGTGCCCCACGGACGTTCCCCGGTCCTGCTTCCCCGCGTCGCAGTGGGAGCGGTCGCCTGTGGGCTCGCACTCGCCGTGGCCATCGGGGCCATGTCAAGCCCCGCAAGCCCGTCTGGCACCACGCAGGACTCCGGCACGGGTGCCTCCGAGGCGTCGGAGCATCCCTTCTCGCTTTCGATTGCCCAGGCATCCGAGACGAGCAAGGAGGTCAGCGTCGCGGCGACCAACGACGGCATCCGCCCCGTCTCGGACGAGGTCTCAAGGAGCCAGGAGCTCAAGCTCAACCTCTCGGTCACCGGCGACAACATAACGTCCGTCACGTATCGCATCGTCGGCAGTCCCACCGAGAAGTACCGCGCCAGCGTCATGGACAAGGACAGGTTCCCGGACGGGGTCGGAACGCGCGACCTCGTGAGCCTGCACCAGGCGGTCTGGGGCAGCTACGAGCAGACGGAGGGCTTCGTCGCCCCAAAAGAGGGGCAGTTCCAGCCCGAGTCGATCACCATCGACTACGGACAGCGGTCCGCCGACGGCTCCTACCACACCGCCGACGGCGTCTACCACTTCGTTGCGGCGTCCGGAGACATGCAGTCATATTGGGACAGCGACCCCACCCTGCAGGCCCTCGACGCCTGGCTGGATGCCACGCTCAGCCCAGACGGCAGCGACGACAACGAGAACCCCACCCCGCGGTCGTGGGACGACACCTCCGCCGAAGCGGAGGGACAGGACTCCGAGCAGGAACGCGCGAGCAGGCCCAAGAGGACGAGCGAGCTCAGGGCCGCGTACGACTCCGCGCTCGCGGACGCGACGTCCACGCCCGAGAAGGCATACGAGTGGACGAGGAAGAACTACATCTCCGGCTTCGTGACCTGCAACGACTCGCTCAGTCAGGCGCGACTCGAGGTGACCGCGACGTTCGCGGACGGCTCGACGACCACCAGGCTGTATCGCATCGAGCTCGTCGACGACTATGAACGGGTGCTGTCGGACCGATTCGACGCGCTCTGCGAGGCAGCAGGGACGGTACCTGCGGATCTCATCGCACGGACGGGGCTTCCCTGGATGGACTGGGACACGAGTGCCAGCCACGTGCGCGGCGAAAGCATGACCTACGCAGGGTCGATCAGCGACGAGCAGTATGCCAGTGACCCGCGACTGACGGCAGCCATGTACACGATCACGGACGTCACGGAGGAATAACCGGACGAGAGGGGCGTCACGCCCCAGGGTGCACCACCGCCCCCTTGGGTAGAATCGACTCATCGGCAACTCGTCGGCGCGCCGGCGCGCGGGACCCACGTCCCGCCCGGCGCGCCGCGCTCCCAAGGAGAGGAATCCCACATGGCAGACATAGACGAGGAGGCGCTGCGCCGGGAGGTCGACGCGGCCCTGGGCCACGGAGGACAACAGCAGCAGGGTCCCCAGACCTTCCAGCCCGAGCCCGGCTCGCACATCAAGCACGTGATCGGCGTCATCTCGGGCAAGGGCGGCGTCGGCAAGTCCCTGGTCACCGGCGCCATCGCCACCAGCCTCAGGCGCGACGGCCGCAAGGTGGCCATCATGGACGCCGACATCACCGGTCCCTCCATACCCAAGATGTTCGGCATGTCCGGCAAGCACGCCCTGGCTCGCGACGAGAAGCTCGTCCCCATCGAGTCCGACGGGGGCATCAAGGTCATGAGCACCAACCTCGTGCTCGAGAACGAGACCGACCCCGTGCTCTGGCGCGGTCCCATGCTCATGGGGGCGCTCCGCCAGTTCTTCGAGGAGACCCGCTGGGGCGACATCGACTACCTGCTGGTCGACATGCCCCCAGGAACCGGCGACGTGGCCCTCACCGTCTTCCAGAGCCTGCCCATCGAGGGCGTCGTGATCGTGAGCTCGCCCCAGGACCTGGTCCAGATGGTCGTAGGCAAGGCGCTCAACATGGCCGCCATGATGGAGGTCCCTGTGATCGGCCTGGTCGAGAACCTGAGCTGGCTCCCCTGTCCCAACTGCGACGAGCGCGTGGAGCCCTTCGGTCCCAGCAAGCTGCAGGAGACGGCCGCCCACTTTGGCATCGCCGCCCTGGACCAGCTGCCCATCGACCCCAGGATTGCCAGGAGCTGTGACGAGGGCAACTTCGAACAGGTGCTCCCGGAGGGCTTCGTGGCCAAGGCAGTCGAGCAGATCGAGGCCCACGAGCAGGTGGCCTAGGTGCCAGGCTCCAAATCCAGGACAAGGGCACGGGGAGAGAGGCGGCCCTCGCGCGCGCAGCGCGAGGCCGAGCTCGTCTCCGCCGCCATCGAGGCAGCTCCCTCGGACGTGACGGACGTCTGCGTCGTGGGCGGCGGTGCCGCCGGCCTCGTCGCGGCCATCGTCGCCGCCGAGGAGGGCGCGAGCGTCGTCGTGCTGGAGGCGGAGCTCGAATGTGGTCGCAGCATCCTCGCCACCGGCAACGGACGCTGCAACTTCTCCACCGTGAGGCTGGACCCCCGGCGCTACAACGACCCGGAGTTCGTGCGGGCCACGTTCGGCCAGCGTCCCCTGGACGACGTCCTGGGCTTCTTCCGCGACTGCGGCCTGCGCTGGTCGCTCGAGGACGACAGGCTCTACCCCCTCTCGCGCCAGGCCGCCTCCGTCCGCAACGTGCTCCTGGCGCGGGCGAGAAGGGCCGGCGTGCAGCTGGCGTGCGGCCGCAGGCTCGTCGCGCTCGAGCCGCGCGACGACGGATGGCGGCTGCGCTTCGAGGCGCGCTGGGACGCCGGGCGCCGGGGCGAGCTTCGCGCCCAGACGGTCGTCCTCGCCACGGGCGGGACCAACTCCGTGGGCGGTGGCGCGCTGACCGACGACCTGGGGCTGGAACGCAGGCCCCTCTCGCCCGCCCTCTGCCCCGTGGCCTGCGAGGACTCCCCCCTGTCGCTGCTCGACGGGAGGCGCGCCCAGGTGGACCTGAGCCTCGTGCGCGACGACGACCTCCTCCCCTGCTGGCACGAGCGGGGCGAGCTCCTCTTCAGGGACTACGGAATCTCAGGCATCGTGACCTTCGACCTCTCGAGGCGCACCCGTCCCGGCGACTGGGCCCTCGTCGACCTCGTGCCGGACCACGGCGCGTCGGAGCTCCGCCAGATCGTGGGCATGGACCCCGAGCCAGGCTGCCTCGACGGCGTGCTGGACCCCGAGGTCGCGCGGCTGCTCGAGCGGCTCGCACGCGAGCGCTGGGACCCCGGCGCGCCCCAGCTGGGCCCCGCACCGCGCGACGACGACGTGGACTGGCTCGTCCACCTGACCAAGCAGCTCCCCCTGCGCATCACCGGACTCGTTGCCCAGAAGGGCGCGCAGGTCTGCCAGGGAGGGCTCCAGAACAGGCAGTTCGACCCGCAGAGCCTGCGGTGCGAGACGTACCCCAGCCTCCTCGCCTGCGGGGAGGCCCTGGACGTGGACGGCGACTGCGGAGGCCTCAACCTCTCGTGGGCGTGGAAGAGCGGCCTCGTCGCTGGCAGGTCCGCGGCGGAGGCCGCGAGGAAGGCAGGCTAGCGTGCTCGAGCTCTCTGGCATCCGCATACCCCTGGACCAGCTGGACGGCAGCGAGCGCACGGAGGAGCTTGCCCTGAGGCGCGCCGTCCTCCGTCGATTGCACCTGACGCCCGACGACCTCGCGGCTGTCCAGCCGCGCAAGCGCTCGGTGGATGCGCGCAAGAAGTCGGACGTCCACTTCAGCTACAGCGCCCGCATGCAGCTGCGGGGAGGGGCCAACGCGGAAGCCGAGCTCCTGCGCAGGCTCAGGCGCCGCCACTCCCCCGTCCTGCGGCAGCTCCGCCAGGTCGAGGAGGATCGGCTCGCCTGGCCGGCCCACCTGGGCACCGCTCCCGTCCGGCGTCCCGTGGTCGTCGGGGCGGGCTGTGCCGGGCTCTTCTGCGCGCTCTCGCTGGCCGAGGCCGGGCTCGAGCCCCTGCTCGTGGAGCGCGGCCGGGACGCGCGGCGGCGCAGCGCCGACATCGAGCGCTTCAATCGCACCGGCGAGCTGGACCCCTCGAGCAACGTCCAGTTCGGCCTGGGCGGCGCCGGGACCTTCTCCGACGGAAAGCTGGGAACGGGCACGAAGAGCCCCGCGCACCGCCTCATCCTCCAGACCCTCGTGGACGCAGGCGCGTCGCGTCAGATCCTCTGGGACGCCAAGCCCCACGTGGGCAGCGACGTGCTGCCCACGGTGGTCACCAACGTCTGCCAGCGCATCCGCGATCTGGGCGGGGAGGTCCGCTTCGGCAGCAGGATGGTGGGACTCTCCCTTGCCGGGGGACGCGTCAGCGGCGTCACGCTCGAGGAGGAGCGTGCGGGGGGCATCCTCGTCGAGGAGCGCGTTCCCGCCACCGACGTGGTCCTGGCCTGCGGACACTCCGCCCGCGACGTCTTCGAGCTCCTGCGCGACTCCGGCGTCAGGCTGGAGCGCAAGACCTTCGCCATGGGCATGCGTATCGAGCACCCGCAGGCCCTCGTCGACCGCGCCCAGTATGGCCCCTTTGCGGGGCACCCCGCCCTGGGCGCCGCCCCCTACAAGCTGGTCGCCCACCTGGACTCCGGGCGCAGCGCCTTCTCGTTCTGCATGTGTCCCGGCGGATACGTCGTTGCCGCCGCGAGCGAGCCGGGCGGCGTGGCGACCAACGGCATGAGCCTCTCGGACCGCGCGGGCACCAACGCGAACTCGGGGCTCCTCGCCAACGTCTTCCCCGAGGACCTGCCCGGGGACGACGTCCTCGCCGGCGTGGGACTCCAGCGCCAGTGCGAGCGAGCGGCATTTTCGGCGGGAGGCGGCGCGTACGTGGCGCCCGCCCAGCTGGTGGGAGACTTCCTGCAGGGCGTCCCCTCCTCCGCCGGCGGGGAGGTGCGGCCCACCTACCCCCGCGGCGTGGCCTGGGGCGACGTCTCGTGCTGCCTTCCCGACTACGTGACAAAGACCCTGCGCGCGGCGATACCTGCCATGGACCACCAGCTGCACGGCTTCTCGCTCGCCGACGCCGTGCTCACGGGGGTCGAGAGTCGCTCGAGCTCTCCCGTCCGCGTCACCAGGGGAGAGAACCTCCAGTCCACCTCGACTCCCGGCCTCTGGCCCTGTGGCGAGGGCGCAGGCTATGCGGGCGGCATCATGAGCGCGGCCACGGACGGACTGCGCGTGGCCGAGGCGCTGGTGGAAAGCCTGACGTAGGGCGACGGAGAGAGACCCCCTGCGTCCCGGGGTCGCTCCCGCCTTCCCCATCGCCACCTGCGGAGGGTTTGCATCCTTTTGGAGCGAAATCCCATCGTCGGGGTGTTGCCGTGGGTAGACCAACCCCAAGCGAGAACGGTTCGCGTGAATGGGGGGTGGCTCAAGATGCGGGAGGTCAGGGTCGACCGCTCGGCCACAAGCCCCGAGGAGCAGAGGAAGACCGAGAGGTGGCACGAGTCGGTGAGGGACTCCATGCGCGAGCTGGGTGCCTCACAGGCAAACGTCGGTCTGGTGGTGATGGTCGCCGTGGTGGTGATGGTCGCCGTCACCGTGGCGGGCAGAATGCTGGGCTGACGTTGCCCCCGAAGGGTGGCGGAGGTCAAAGGCGTGCGGCATGGCGCCTGCGGCATGGAATAGCGTGGAACAAATGACTTGCGACGCAAGGGGCCGACCGGCGGGAATTTCCCGCCGGTCGGCCCGATTCTCTTCTCTTAGCCGCGAGCTACTTGTCCCTGATGGCCTCGATCAGGCGCTTGAGCTCCTCGTCCTGGCCCATGCCCGTAACGAAGGCGACACCGTTGAAGGTAGGGACGTCAAGCTCCTCCTCGGTCTTCACCACGGGGATGTAGGCGTCGGCGTCCTTGAGCTGCTCTGCCAGAGAGTCCATGTCGACGGCAACGACGTTTGCCTCGACGCCCTCGGCAGCGAGCAGCTTGGCCACCTTCTGGGCGACCATGTGCGAAGTTGCGATTCCGTGACCACACGCGACGACTACCTTGGCGGACATGAGGCTCTCCTTCCACACTCGTGTAAGGAAAGAATAGCATGCCCTTCCGCCCACGTGAACGATGGGTCACGCATCATGGCTCAATGAGGTTCCTAGGCTCGAAACATGAGAGCGTGACACCCTCACGTTTTGCCAAGGCGCACGCGACACCAGCACGATCTCCCGTATCAATTACTGTCGGCTGTATACGTACGCTCGCCTGTGCCAAAAACGACGTAGAGATGCAACGGCCCACGGTCAACATGTTTTCTATGGCCTCGTTGGTGAGACAGCGATAGGGAATCTCATAGAACTCTCCCCGTTCGTACTTATCCATGTGCACAAGACCACGCGAGACCGAATGCACATCGATGTACCAGTCACCCCTCGCCACGGCATCGTCGAAGCGCCTTCGTGCGAGATAGTCCTCCTCGGTGAATGTGTAGGTACCATGCACGCGCCATGACTCCCTCACGCCCAACATGTCCGCCGTGCGAATAAGAAAGGCATGCTCGAAGCCGGGCATCATCTTCGTCAGGAAGTCTACGAGACGCCTTATCTTTCTGCGACCCTCAATAAGCGCATTCGAACGATCAAGGGTGCTCTCATTATTCTTCAGACCAGTGAGATGAGGACAGTTGAAGGCCATGCAACCTGGCATGCCAGGAAGCGAGAAGCACTGATAGTAGACGAGGTCTTCCTCCTTGAGCAATCCCTTTTCGACGCCTTTCCTGAACAGTGGCTCGAGCTTGAAGCCCTTAGCCACCACCATGGCAGACTCCCAAAAGTAGCCGTCAACAAGCGGTGAGAAATGGTCTCCGAGTGAAAGGCAATAGGCACGATAGGCGTCGATGTCGATGCCGGCCATCTCGAAGCGCAGGGATGACATCTGGTTGTGTCCCAGGCTATCTCCCCTGTCGCAGGGAACTCCTGCCATCCTCGACAGCAGGGCATCACCCGTCGCATCGACGAACTGGTCCGCCTCGATGCGCACGAACCCCTCAGGGCAGCCTGCGCAAATGGAGACGATGCGAACGCCCTCCACTTTCACGCCTGCGAGGCTGGCGCCAAACAGCACCTGGGCTCCAGCATCACTCACCAGATCATCAAGTACGCTCGACATCGCGTCTGGGTTATGCCAGACATATCCCATCGAGGCATTAAGCTCACGCGTTTCAAGGCCGCATGCGCGAAGACCCTCCTCGATGAGGGTGAGGTTTTGTCCGTGCCCCGGTACGAAGGACGGCATCATCGGGGAGACCAACGCTCGTGTCATTGAGCCTCCCAGAACGGAGCCGGCCTCAACGACGAGCGTGGAATTTCCTTCCCGTGCCGCGCTCGCAGCAACGCTTGCCCCTGCAGTGCCTCCACCAACGACCACGGTGTCCCAATGGCCAAGAAGCCGTGCCTCAACAACGTCTTTCTGCACGTTCATGAGAGCCCCCTTTGACAAACCGTCGTGCCGAAGCCACCAGTTCGACCACCTCGGTGCCGGTCATGGCACCATCTGCCAACAGCACGAGATAGTCGCTCGCTGTCGGCCTCACGGGACCACTTGCCATGTCGTAGGCAAAGGCATGAGCCGCAACCTCGCTCGGCGACGACAAGTGTCGACTCCTAACACGCAGGAGACCCTGCATGCACACTGGACGCATGCGCATGCCTACGCTCCTCCCCTCGCGATGCTCGAGGTAATGAAAGAACTCGTGAGCAATGTGCAGGTCGATGAGCCAGGAAAGGGTGTCCTTGGGCATACCGTCACCACATAGCGCAGCAAGCACCTCGCTCTTGTGCCGCAGCTGGGGCATGAACAGGTCAAGCGTGCCGCCATCTTTCTGGCATACCAGCCGTGCTTGTATGCGGTTTCGCACGGTAGTGTCCACCACACCCGTCTCAATCTGCCGTAAAAAGAAGCCATGCTCTGCAAGCGTGCTGAGCAGGTCATTCCCCACCCATTGGCAAGCAGCCTCATGGCCCGCCTCCATAGCATCGCGAACACAGGCCCTCTCCTCCTCGTCAGAAAGCTGGGATGCAAGCGGGTCCTTCAAGAATTCGAGCGCTGCGCACAGCTCGTCCGAGGACCCGAGCAGCTCGCGAGCAGCGTCAGACGGGTTTTCGTACAGCGCCGCAAGCATGGTCTCTAGTCCCGTGCGGCAACAGCAATGATGGTCTCATCACTGGCCACGAACTCGAGCTCCATCTCTGCCAGGCTCAGAAGCTGCTCCATATTGAGGACACCCGAGAGGTCACTCATCTTCTGGCCGAAGAACAGGAAGGTCTTCGGTAGCGTCTCACCCGCGTCACTGTACCTCGTCATATCGCTCACAAAGCGTGCGAACGAACCCTGCAGCTCCGAACGGGTGAACTGGAGCACACGCGCGTCATTGCGCTGCAGGCGAATGACGCCATCCTCGTCGAGCACGCGCACGACCTCTCGTTTGGAAGAGATGAGGCCGAAGAACGACTTCTTTTGCAGGGTTCCTGAGAGCACATGCCAGCGTCCCTGGACACACAAGGTGCTCACGTCACCTACAGGAATGCCCAACGCCTCGGCGACGATGGCCTTGAGTTCGTCGTCAGTTTTTGACCTCTGCACGCGGTCCTTGGTCCTGAGTTCGGTTGCCCCAGTCGCCGTAGCGCGAAGGATGTTACGTTGCGAATCAATTTCCACGGAGATGTCTACCGTGCGCTCATCAGCACCCGCGCGGGTGACCGCCTCCATGACATCATGGCGGATACGTCGTACATCTTCGTCACTAGGATTCGCCACGTTGCGCTCAATCTGCTCGCGCACGAGGGCAAGAGCCACGCCGATAGTGGAGATGTACGGAGCGTTGTGTGCCAGACGATGGCGAATGCCCATACGCTTGCCCAGTGCAGGCGCCACGACTGCAGCTGAGCCGCCGCCACCCACCAGGCTCGTGAGGTTGGGGTTGAGTGAATACTCGGTGACGAGCTGCGAGACGATGGCCTCGACCTTCGCCGTAGCAATGTCCACTACCTGATGGCAAAGCCCATCCACGCTCGTACCTAGTTGCTCCGCCAAAGCACCCCAGGCCAGACGCGCCACCTCGACGTTGCCGGCAGCATAATCGCCTTCTGGCACGTAGCCAAGCACGTTGGCCGCTCCCGTAAGCGTAAGCGCGAAGGACTTTCCACCCCCGCAGGAAATCGAAACGTAGTTGGCCTCATCATCCGGTAGTGGCGCCACGAGCTCCACCGCGGGAGAAAGCATGTCCTCGGGACGGGCGAACACCTCGTAGTCAAGATCGGCAATGTGTGCGGAGCGCGGCCCCACGTCAGAAAGGTGCCCATCCACCACCCTAATCATGGAACCACCCGCAATGCCAAGCGTACGTACATCAAGAGAGGTGAGATAGAGCTTGTGCCCGCCCACCTCGGCGTTCTTGATCATTACCTTCCCGTCCTTGATGACGGAAATATCCGTGGAAGTGCCACCAGCCTCAAGGAAGATGCCGTCCGTAACCTTCTCGTACATAAGGGCGCCAGCAACGCCGGCTGCGAGACCCGAGAGCATGGTGAGGATGGGACGCTTGCGCACTTCGTCGATGCTCATGACGCCGCCGTCGCAGCGCATAATCATGAGGGGGCGCGTGATACCCACGTCCTTTACGGCACCCTCGGTCATATTGGCCGTCTCCATCATGCGTGGAATGAGCGCCGCGTTGACCGCGGCAGTGCGGGTGCGTGCCTGTAGTCCATAGAGCTGCGAAATCTCGTAGCCACCAGTGGCGACTACGCCCTCTTGGTCGGCAATGCTGATGAGCCTGCGCTCGTTGGTGGAATCGTCCACCGAATAGCTCTCAGAGGCGACAATCACCTCACAGCCCTTGTCACGCAAGAGTTTGACCGCCTGACGCATGGAGCTGTCATCCAGATTCGACGAGTCAATGAACTCGTGCTCCGTCTCCAGATACTTGTCAGGGGCAAGCTTAATGTTGCCTACGGTCGTCTCGCCGTCAGCACGACCGACAAGGCCTCCGGCACCCATGCCCACGATGCCCACCTTCGCTACGTCGCCTTCGAGGAGGGCATTAGTCGCCTGGGTCGTCCCATGCGCAATGAAAGTCACGTCCTCAGGTGAGATGTCGTTATTCCTGAGCACATCGGCAATCGTCTGGACGATGCCGGCGGCCACGCCCCTGGGGTCGTGGTGCGTGGTGGGGACCTTCTCCTTCGCGATGACCTCATAGGTCTCATCATCGAGGACGACCGCATCCGTGAAGGTGCCGCCCACGTCGATGCCAATGCGTACTTTCCTGTCGGCCATGTGCCTTCCTTACGTGCCTCGAGTCGATTCGTGCTGGAGTGGTCCCAAGAAAGGGGCCACCCCATGAGTGCCGCACCCGCTAGAAGAGGACGACGGCCGTATAGACAAGGATGCAGAGTGCCATGACCATGGTGTAAGGCAGCGTCGACTTGAGAATGTCGTTGACGTCCACGCTCGCGTAGTCGGCAACGATCACGTTCTGCGTGTTGGTCGGGTCGGCAACGCACTGGACAACGCTCGTGGATCTCAGGGCCATGCCCACTGCAGGAGCGGAGAGTATGCCAGCTGCCGCAAAGATCTTCGCAAGGCCGGATCCAAGGCCATACATGTTAAGCGGGCCACGGTACAGGGCAAGAGGCGAGAGAACGGTGAACACGAGGACGTACACGATGGGGTTGGACGGGAGGATCTTGCTAATGATCGGCTGCATGAGTGCAGAGGTCGCCGTCGCGGACACGCCGTTCAGCAGGATGCCGATGCCAATCATGAGGCCAATGACGCCAGCAACGTCCTTGATTCCCTCAACGACGGAGCTCGAGAGCACCTGCACGGCATCTCGAGGACCAGAGATGAGGACCGTCGCGACGATGGTCACCAGCAGCGAGGTCTCGGCGTTCCACTTGAGGAAGAACACGAGGACGATGGGCACAAGTGGCATTACGAGGGCAACGGGGCTGACCTTCTTAGCACCAGTGCTGACGCTCATGGCCCAGGCGCTCGCCTTGGCGTCGCGTCTGACATTCACAAGGATGTAGGCGAGGGTCACGACAACGCACACGATGCCCATGACCACGGAGGTAGACGTGATGGTATCCATGCTCATGCCGATGGTGTCAACGTAGAGCTGATACTGGGATACGTTGAAGAGCAGGCCCATGTTGAGGCCCAACAGTACGAGCGACGCGGCGACAACAGGTTCGATGCCAGCGGAGAGGAACAGCGGAACAGCGATCTGGGCGACCATAATCACGGGTCCGGCACCGCTCATTGCAGTGAAGATGATCGCAGTCGCCGCGGTCAGCGCAATGGCGATGGCGACTGGCTTGTCACCGGCCATCTCGGCGGCCTTGCGGATGATAGCGTCAGAGATGCCCTCCTTCTGGACGACCTTCGCGAAGATCGCACCAAAGATGGTCACCGAAATCGTCGACATGAGCTTGGTGGCTCCGGAAGCGATCACGTAGGTGGTGATTGACTGGTCCTTGGTGGGGTCGGCACCCGCAGGCAGCGCGAACGGTACGCCGGCAATTGCCGCAATGAGGACTCCCATGCAGGGCAGCGCAAGGATTGCCGGGAGCTTTTTCGTCATCATGAGCGCAACGCCACCGATAAATACGGCGAGAATCAGCACCACTTGGAGTACTTCCATGTTTCCTCTTTTCTTCCGCACCTTCGAACTGCCTGTTTGCTCGTGTCAGGACGCTACGTCTCCTGACCTCTGTCAATGTCTACGACAGCAGGGGTAGTTCCGCAGCCCCCTCATCCGCGAGCGTAAACTCCAAAAAAGGGGAGCTAGTCTTCAAACGAGATGTGAGGTGAGCCGCGCCGCTTGAGGAAGGACCAATCTCTAACCATGCTTGTGGGGAGTACTATCTCCACAGAGTTAGCTATCCCATTAGGTCTAGCTTGCTCGCGTGGGTCATGAAAACCCAAAAGGTCTGGGAGAATGCGCTTTCGGTGAAAGGTCTATACACCACAGTTCTTCCATATTTTCAACACTTGCGGCAGGAGGTAAGGCATGGCAGAAGAGAACGAGAACAGGCACCTTGCCACTGATGCGAGCCTCCTGGGAAGGGCCTTCGAGTTCGCAGATCGATACCTCCCCGGAGGGCTTGTAACCTTCTATCCTGAGTTCTGCAACTCGGAAATCGCAGCCCGCTACTCTCCAAGGGGCAAAAGAAGCTTCGGCTATGCCTCGGGCATAGAACTCGTCCTGGCACTCAGGGATGACGCCGGCAGTAACCTTGACCTCATGATTCAGGACACTCCTCGTATATCGAAAGAACGGGAGCACTTTGCCAGATGGTGCGGGCAGATCGTACTGCGCTACCACGAGGCGTCGGGAGACTCCTTTGCCACGCTCCCGAAGACGCTTCCCCTTGAGAGATTACGCAGGCTTCACAATGAGCTCGGCGAGCAAGATATTGAGAAATGCCTACAAGAAATCATCTGCCGCACGACCAGGCACCACGACCAGACACAGCTCGCTATCCGGCGGCTGCAGAAATCCATCACACAGACGGACCTCGCGAGACTCTCTGGCGTGTCCCTGAGATCCATACAACAATACGAGCAACGGAAGAAAGACATCAATAAGGGCCAGGCGCTCTCGATTCTCAAGCTATCGCGTGTGCTCGGATGCAGCATGGAGGACCTCATCGAACCCGAGCACAAGCTAACGCTCAGTGAGAAATAGCCTCCTCTACCTTGACAAGCGGAAGGGTACGACGGAGAACAGGAAAGAAAATGCGTCGGTGTAAAAGAGTTTCTCGCTCGTACCAGAACAGTCGATGCTCGTGGGAATGAGTATCGTAGTCCGTATCCGACAGACCATGCACATCAAGACTCATCGCGCAGATGACGAGCGGCGGCACGGAACACATATGTAATCTTGCAGCGAGCTACCATCTGAGCTCTCCCAGAGGAGAAGCCAAGAGATGGAGGCGTCTCTTTCACATCAGTGCTTGCGCGGCTTGTACCTCCGCCTCGTGGCGTGGGCGCTGCCCTTGCGATCCGTTGCCTTGAGGCGCGCGATGACGTCCTCCGCGCTCGCACCCTCAAGCCGCGCCCTCAGGGCCACCACCTGGTCGCGAAGCACCGCCGCACGCTCGAAGTCCATGTCCGCGGAAGCCTGGATCATCTCGTCCTCAAGTGCCCCCAGCACGCGCGCGAGCTCGTCCTTGGGCAGGCCCGACAGCTCCTCGGCCACGGCGTCCGCGACTGCCTCGCGCCCCTCCGGGGTGTCCGCCGAGACACCCGCCTCCCCTGCCGCCGTGAAGAACTCCCCGTTCATGCGCGACTTGTCGTCCAGGGTCCGTGACGCCTCGTCGATGAAGCCCTTCACGTCGGTGATGGACTTGTTGATGGTCTTGGGGGTGATGCCGTGCTCGGCATTGAAGGCCTGCTGTATGCCGCGGCGGCGGGCAGTCTCGTCCATGGCGATGCGCATGGAGTCGGTCACGGAGTCCGCGTACATGATGACCTTGCCCTGCGCGTTGCGCGCGGCACGGCCCATGGTCTGGATGAGGGAGCGGCGGTTGCGCAGGAAGCCCTCCTTGTCGGCGTCCAGGATCGCCACGAGCGAGACCTCGGGGATGTCCAGGCCCTCGCGCAACAGGTTAATGCCCACCAAGACGTCGATCTTGCCCAGGCGCAGGTCGCGGATGATCTCTATGCGGTCGAGAGTCGCCGTGTCGGAGTGCATGTAGTTGACCTTGACGCCGGCATCCAGCAGGTGATCGGTGAGGTCCTCGGCCATGCGCTTGGTGAGCGTGGTGACCAGCACGCGCTCCTTGCGGGCGGTGCGCTCGCGAATCTCGTCCAGGAGGTCGTCGATCTGGCCGCGGACGGGCCTGAGCTCGACCTCGGGGTCCAAGAGCCCCGTCGGCCTGATGACCTGCTCGACCTCCTGCTGGCTCACGCCCTCCTCGTAGTCGCCCGGCGTGGCGGACACGTAGACGAACTGGGGGATGCGCTGCTCGAACTCGTCGAAGCGCAACGGGCGGTTATCCAGCGCCGAAGGCAGGCGGAACCCGTGGTCCACCAGGGTTATCTTGCGCGCGCGGTCGCCCTCGTACATGCCGCGGATCTGCGGGACCGTGACGTGCGACTCGTCGATGATGCAAAGCATGTCGCGGGGGAAGTAGTCGATCAGCGTATAGGGGGGCTCACCCGCCGAGCGGCCGTCCATGTGACGCGAGTAGTTCTCGATGCCCGAGCAATAGCCCATGGTCTCGAGCATCTCGAGGTCGTAGGCCGTGCGTTGCGAAAGCCTCTGCGCCTCGAGCAGCATGTCGTTGGCCTTGAGCTCCGCCACGCGCCCCTCCAGCTCCTCGCTGATGGTCTTGAGCGCGTGCGCCACTTTGGGCCGCTCCGTCACGTAGTGGGAAGCGGGCCAGATGGGGATGGCGTCGTACTCGCGCACCACCTCGCCCGTCACGTTGTCTATCTCGGCTATGAGCTCGACCTCGTCACCAAAGAAGCTCACGCGCAGGGGGTTCTCCGCATAGGGCGGGTACACGTCCACGGTGTCGCCGCGCACGCGGAAGCTGCCACGGGCGAGGTCGTAGTCGTTGCGGTCGTACTGGATGTCGATGAGCTCGCGTATGAGGTCGTCGCGCTCCAGGGGCTGCGACTTGTCCACGTTGGGGGCGAGGCCCGCGTAGTCCTGCGGGCTGCCGATGCCGTAGATGCAGCTCACGGAGGCGACCACGATCACGTCGCGGCGGCTGAGCAGGCTCGAGGTGGCCTGGTGCCGGAGCTTCTCGACCTCCTCGTTTATGGAGGCGTCTTTCTCGATGTAGGTGTCCGACTGCGGGACGTAGGCCTCGGGCTGGTAGTAGTCGTAGTAGCTCACGAAGTAGACGACGGCGTTGTGGGGGAAGAGCTCCTTCATCTCGCTCGCCACCTGGGCGGCGAGGGTCTTGTTGGGCTCCATGATCAGCGTGGGCTTCTGCACGGCCTCGATGGTCTTCGCCATGGAGAAGGTCTTGCCCGACCCGGTGACGCCCAGCAGCGTCTGGTAGCGCAGGCCCTGCTCGATGCCCTCGCTGAGCTTCTTGATGGCTTGGGGCTGGTCACCTGCGGGCTCGAAGGGAGAGACGACCTCTAGTCGCTCGTCACCGTGCTCCAAGCCGAAGCGCTTGAGCTCGGCGCCGAAGCGCTCCTTGGCCTCCGCCGTCCCGGCAAGGGGCTCGTAGCTTATGGTCTGCCCCTCGTCAGATACGAACGTGCGCGGCTTCTGCTCCTGCGGCATGGCTGCCCCTCCCTCGCGGGCGCGCTGCCCGCCGTCTGCTCACAGGAACAAGTGTACCCACATTCGGCGGCACCTCCGCAGCAGCATGTGCCCAGGGGTACCGGGCCGGACGCCGTCCCACGGGCGGGCAAGGGCCCCGACCGTCAGGAGAGCGCGAGGGAGGAGTCGCTCACTCCCTCAGGGTACAGCTCCTGGTAGCGGTCGTAGGCGTCGTTCACGCGCACCAGGTAGGCGGCGGTCTCGGCATACTCGATCTTGGACGAGATCTCTCCCCCGCCGCTGAGCCAGCCCTGGACGTTGCCCACCCCCGCGTTGTAGGCGGCGATGACCTCGTCGCGGCTTCCCAGCGCCTTCTGCAGGTAGGCTAGGTATGCCGTGCCGTACTCGATGTTCGTCGCTGGGTCGGTGAGCTCGCTGGGGTCGTAGCGCGAGGAGTCGACGAGCCCCAGGCGCGCCATCTCGCTTGCGGTGGCGGGCAGGAGCTGCATGAGCCCCACCGCCCCCGCGGACGAGCTCGCGTCGGCGTTCCAGCCCGATTCGCACTTGATGACGGCACAGGTCAAGTAGGGATCGACCCCATGCCTGCTCGAGGACTCGTTAATCTGGCTCGCATGGCTCACGGGGAAGAGCAGCTGCCTCACGACCTGCCTGGGCGCGAGGTCAGCGGCGAAGGTGAGCGCGCAGACCGCGAGCATCGCGAGGATGGGAAGGGTCCTGAACCACCTAAAGAAGCGCTCGTGGCGCATCAGGCCCTCCCCTCCTTGGGGCGGGAGCCCATGAGCGTGACGCATGCTCCGCCCACCACGCATCGACCTTTGCCGCAAGCCCCTCCTCGTCCGAGTCGTTTGCGAGCTCGACGTCACAGTGGGCGGAAAGGTACTCGTCCATAGGCTGCAGCGCCATGCGAGCTGCGGCGTCCGCCCGGCCCATGCCGCGTGTCACCGCGCGCTCGAGCCTGGTCGGAGCGGGGCAGCTCACTACCAGGACCTCGTCGGTAAGCGCAAGCAGGTCCTGGACGCGGTCGAGCAGGGGCACTTCCACCACGACGCAGGTGGGAGGCGCCGCCTCGGCCCTGGCCTCGTCGAGGAGCCGACCCAGGCGGGACTTGATGTGCGGGAGCTCGATGGCCTCGAGGCGGGACGTCCCCTCGGGCGTTGCAAACGCGCGATGGGCCAGAAGCCTCCGGTCAAGCTCTCCCGTCACGGGATCGAGCAGGTCGGCCCCGAAGGTGGCCGCGACCTCCGCGAGGCACGGCTCGCCTGGAGCCAGGACGTCACGAGACAGCTGGTCGAGGTCGATCACGCGTGCCCCGCGGGCCGCAAGGAGACGGGCGACGGTCGACTTGCCCGATGCGATGCCGCCCGCCAGAAACACCACGTACATGACCCCTCCCCTCTTCCGTCCGTCGGGCATCCATCATCGCATGACGGTGGGACGCCCTTCTCGCTTCCATCAAATCGCTGGCTGCCGACGACCCCATCCGCACAAGCCAGGCGCGGTCGGACGAATCCGACCGCGCCTGGGGTGCCGACAGATTGCTCGTGAAGGCTAGGAGCGCAGCTCGAACTTCTCCCCGCAGCGAGGGCAGGTGACCCTGACCAGTCCCTTGCCGCGCGGCACGCGCACCACCTGGTTGCAGCGCGGGCAGCGGGCATGCTTGTACTGCCTGCTCTCCTTCAGGGCGGCGGGGGGATTGCGCAGCCACAGGCGGGCCGGCCCGATCCGCTCCATCACGGCCTCGTTCTCCTTGCGGCGGGCGGCCACGTCAGGCGAGACGATCCTGAACACGGCATAGGCGACAAGAAGGACGACGACCACGGTGAGCCAGACCTGGCGCGCGAAGATGTTGATGACGGCGAGGACGAGGGCGAGAAGCCCGGCGCAGACCGCGAGCTCGTCGGCCCCGTTGCGACCGCGCATGAACTCCGCAACCTTCCTGTTAAGATCGGCGTTAGCCATCACGTACCCCTTCTCGCTTCGTGAATCCCCCATCGGGACCCGCCTGCTGGGCGCCTGCCCCTTTCAGGATGCCCGTTCGCAGACGCGATATTCCCGCACGCCCGACAACGCGCACCACAAACCCATAGGATAGCGCAGACGCCATCCCACGGCACCGAGGCGGGTCGTACACGACTCTCTTCCCGGCCCCTCGCAAAAACGGGGCCGCCCGAAGGCGACCCCGTCAACGGCAAAGCAGGCAAGAGCCAGGAGGCTACTCCTCGACGGGAGCCTCCTCCTCGTCGTCATCCTCGGGCTTGTCGAGGGGCTTGACCTCGACCTCGACGCCCAGGGTCTCGGCGGCGGACTTCATGGACAGGGAGATGCGGCGACGGTCGAGGTCGATCTCCATGACCTTGACCTGCACGGTATCGCCCACGGCACAAACCTGCGCGGGAGCGTCGACGTGCTGCTTGGCCATCTCGGAGATGTGGACCAGGCCCTCGACGCCGTTGCCCAGGTCGACGAAGGCACCGAAGGTGACGAGCTTGGTGACGGTGCCCTCGACGATGGCGCCCACGGGATACTTCTTGACCAGGGTCCTCCAGGGATCCTCGGTGGTCTGCTTGAGGCCCAGCGAGATGCGCTCGCGGTTGAGATCGACGTCCAAGACCTGCACCTCGACCTCCTGGCCGACCTTGACGACCTCGGAGGGGTGGTTGACGTGGTTCCAGGAGAGCTCGGAGATGTGGATCAGGCCGTCGATGCCGCCCAGGTCCACGAAGGCGCCGAAGTCCACGATGGACGAGACGGAGCCCTTGAGGCGCATGCCAGGCTGGAGCTTCGAGAGAATCTCGGAGCGCTCGGCCTTGCGGGCCTCCTCGAGCACGACGCGACGGGAGAGGACGACGTTGTTGCGGTTGCGGTCCATCTCGATGACGCGGGCCTCGATGCGGGTGCCCAGGAAGGCGTTGAGGTCCTTGACGCGACGGAGGTCGACCAGGGAGGCGGGCAGGAAGCCGCGCAGGCCGATGTCCAGGATCAGGCCGCCCTTGACGACCTCGATGACCTCGCCCTCGACGTTCTCGCCGGCGTTGAACTTCTCCTCGACGCGGTTCCAGGCGCGCTCGTACTCGGCACGCTTCTTGGAGAGGATTAGACGACCCTCCTTGTCCTCCTTCTGAAGGACCAGGGCCTCGATGCCGTCGCCCAGGGCGACGACGTCCTCGGGGTTGACGTCCTTGCGGATGGAGAGCTCGCGAGAGGGAATGACGCCCTCGGACTTGAACCCGATGTCCAGCAGAACCTCATCGTGCTCGATCTTGACGACGGTACCCGTCACAAGATCGCCCTCATCGAAGTCGGTGATGGTACCGTCGATGAGGCTGTTCATCTCCTCGTCTGAGACGTCATCCAGGGAGAAGATGGACGAGTTCTGAATCTCACTCAAAGGTGGACCCCTTTCGAAAACGGGGCCCCGATCTACATGATCGCTGCCTAGGGCGCTCTGCTGGTGCGTCGCGCAATCGGGAACTTACATGCTCTCGGGGGCCGACAGATACAGTCGTGCGGCACCTTGCCACACGTTAGACAGAATACCTTGACAAGATGGGGCATTTCAAGGTTCACGAGCTTAAATCTGTATTTCCACGAGTCATGCCCGATGCCCGGCGGCCCCAGGCGACCGGGTGGGTAAGCTAGGGCCAGCAATGACGGAAGGGAGCTGCCCCCTCATGATCAAGGCCGTCCTCTTCGACCTGGACAACACCCTGCTCGACATCAACCTCAGCGCCTTCATCGCCCGCTACCTCTGGGCGGAGGCGCGCGTGCTCGCACGCATAGGCCGCACTCCCGTGCCCGTGGCCTATGCCTGGCTCTCGCGCTGCTACCTCGCGGTGGACTCCGCCACGCGCCAGGACGACCTCACGGGACGCGAGCTCTTCGACAAGACCTACCTGCGCCTCTCGGGCGTGCCGCTGGATGACCCGGCGGTCAGGGGTGCCATCGACTGCCTCGAGGGGGAGTGGATCGACCACCTGCGCGACGGGGTCACCCAGGCCAGGCCGCGCCCGGGCGCGCGCCGCTGCGTCAGGCGCGCGCAGGAGCTGGGATACACCGTGGCCCTGGCCACCAACCCGGTCTTCTCGCCCGCGGTGGACAGCGCACGCCTGAGATGGGCGGGACTGGACGACATCGACTTCGCCCTCGTCTCCACCCTCGAGAACTCCCGTCGCTCCAAGCCGAGCGCCCGCTACTACCAGGAGTTCATAGCCAGCCTGGGCTTCGTCCCCGAGGAGTGCCTCATGGTGGGCAACGACGCCGGACGCGACATCCCCCGCCCCGACATCGGCCTGCGCACCGCATACGTGGGCCACGGCTGGCCCAGGGCCGCCGTCTGGCGCGGGAGCATCGGCAAGCTCGCGGACGAGCTGGGCGAGCTCGTGGCGCGACTTGACGCCGAGGACGAGGGTCACCGCTAAGATCTGCGCACGGGACTCTTGACGGTCCCACGGCAGCTGGCCCTTTGCCGTTCGCCTTCACAATTCGGAGCCAGCGTGCACAGTTTTTCTGGCCCGCCCGCGCGTTCGCGCATGATATACAGTGCATTCTGTCAAGACGCGCACGCCCATCCTAACTGGAGACCCGCATGGACCGAAGCTCGTACCTCAACCACGTCGCCATCCTCAACGAGGAGCTCGTCTGCGCGCTGGGCTGCACCGAGCCCATCGCCGTTGCCCTCGCGGCCGCACTCGCCACCCGCACTCTGGGGCAGCGCCCCGAGCGCCTGAGGGTCGCCTGCAGCGGCAACATCATCAAGAACGTGAAGAGCGTCACCGTGCCCAACTCCGGCGGCATGCGCGGCATCGAGGCCGCAGCCGCCCTCGGCGCCATGGGTGGGGACCCTGACGGCTCGCTCGAGGTGCTCCAGAGCGTGAACGAGCAGGACCGCCTGGACGCGCGCTCCCTCGTCGAGGAGGGCCGCTGCGAAGTCGAGCTCGCGGAGGGCGTGCCCAACCTCTACGTCCGCGTGGTCGCCCTCGGCCAGGGCCACGAATCCGCCGCCTGCATCGAGGAGCGTCACACCAACGTCTGCGAGCTCTCCCTTGATGGGGTGGCGACGGGCATGGCAACCACCTCGGGAAGACCGGATGAGGACGCAGGCGAGAGGCCTGCGGCAGACCGCTCGGCGCTCTCGCTCAGGTCCGTCTGGGACTTCGCCCATGAGCTCGATCTGTCTGACGTGGACGAGCTGATCAGCGGGCAGATAAAGACCAACCAGACCATCTCGAAGGCGGGGCTCGAGGGCCGCTGGGGCGCGAACATCGGCTCCACGCTGCTCGCGAGCCGTCCCAACGACATCTCATGCAAGGCCCGCGCGACCGCAGCCGCGGGGTCGGACGCCCGCATGAGCGGCTGCCCCCTTCCCGTCACCATCTGCTGTGGCAGCGGAAACCAGGGGATCACCTGCTCGCAGCCCGTGCTCGAATACGCCCACGAGCTCTGGAGCGACCACGAGACGCTGGTCCGCGCCGTCGCGCTCTCGGACCTCGTGGCCGTGCACGTCAAGTACTTCATCGGCGAGCTGAGCGCCTTTTGCGGCGCGGTGAGTGCGGCCTGTGGCGCCGGCGCCGGCATCTGCTACCTGCGCGGCGGGAGCTTCGCGCAGTTCGAGGCGACCATCGTGAACACCCTGGCCAACGTGGGCGGCATCGTCTGCGACGGTGCCAAGCCCAGCTGCGCGGCAAAGATATCGGCTGCCGTCGACGCGGCGATACTGGGTTGCGACATGGCGCTCGCGGACGACAACTTCCTCGCGGGCGACGGCCTGGTGGGCAAGGACGCCGAGGAGACCATCCGGTCCATGGGCTATGTGGGACGCGTGGGCATGCACCCAACCGACGTCGAGATCCTCAACATCATGATTGGCAAGACGGACACGTCCCTGTAGCCCCGTCGCACGAGGAGGCGGTCGGCATGTTGCCGGGCACCAATTGGAAGGAACCCTGGAAGCCCGTCGAGGGCAGCTCTTGGTGGAGCGAGATGCTCGAGGAGGATCGGCGGCAGATCGAATCGAGCAGGGCGAAGCTCCAAGAGGAGAGGCCCATCCGTTCCCGCCGACTCCCGCTCCCCCTCTGGGCGCGCCTCCTCGTCGTGGCGAGATGGTTCATTTGGGCAATCGTAGTCGTCGTGCTTGCCTGCGTCGTCATCGAGCTCATGTCCCTCACCTGAGCGAACCAGCAGAAAGCCCACAGAAAAACAGCTCTTGGCTTCTCTTCTGTATTACAATATTACCATAAAATAGAGGAGAGGAGCTGCAATGGACGCCATGGTCACCGCGCGCGTGCCCGTCGAGGTTCGCAACCAGGGAAACGCCATTCTGAAGCGCATCGGTTCGAGCCCCACGAAGCTCGTGAACGCAGCCTACGACTACGTGCTGAGACATGAGTCACTGCCCGACCAGGAGCCTTCCGCTCCCGCAGCAGGAGGGGAGCCCCAGAAGACCGTACGCATCATCACGCCAGAGATCCGGGCGCAGATCGAGGCCGCATTTGCGGCTGTGGCACTACCCACGCCTATCGGGGGTTGGGACCCTCGCGACTACAAGGAAATCATCGCCGAAGGAAAGCGGGCTGACTATGAAGCTCTTGGTTGATACTAACGTCCTGCTCGACTTCTTCGAGACGAGACAGCCCTTTGTCGAGGACTGGAAAAGGGTTTATGTCATGAGCTGCTTTCGCGATGCGGAGCTATGGGCGTCCGCCAAGTCATACGCGGACATCTTCTATGTTGCACGAAAGCAGATGAGCAGCAAGACGGTACAGAAATCAATCATCGAATGCCTTTCCCTGGTCAAGACATGCGCCATAGATGGGGAGGACATCCGCTGGGCAGCAGAGCAGGGCTGGGAAGACTTCGAGGACTGCGTCGTAAGTAGGGCGGCACAGAAGGTGGGTGCCGACTACATCCTTACCCGCAACGTGGAGGGCTTCGAGCGCTCGGCCGTCCCTGCCATCACCCCCGCCGACTTCCTGGCCCTTGTGGAGGAGAAGTACCACCTCATCTACGAGGAGATGCCCATAGCACCCCATCTCAAGGCGCCTCTTACCTAGGCACGTCGCTCCTCAAGCGCCCGCTGCCCCTCAGGCGTCTGCGGCCCGCATCCCAAGTCCGACGACCAAGCCGACGTCCACCTTTGACGGGTGTGCCTAGGAGATGACGCGGTAGCCTGCCTCCGAGACCACTTCCCTATAGGCGTCGAGGTCGACAGGCTGCTTCGAGAGGACGTGGGCAGTCCGCGTGTCGAGGTCGACGCGCGCCCAGGTGCCCTCAATCGAATCGAGGGCGTTCTCGACGTTCCGCGCGCAATTCTGGCAGCTCATGCCCGCAACGGTGAGGTCCGTCGCGTAAGGGTAGTGCGCCTCGTCAGTGTCCTCAATCCTCGTCGCGCGGAACTTCTTCCCACTCGGTTTGGCATCGCCCGAGCAGCAGTCACGCCTGCCAGTGGCAGTTCCCACGGCACGGCGCAGGCCAAAGAACATGCCAATCAGAACGGCGACGATGATGATGACGTCTACGACCATGCGATTCCTCCAAGGACCATAAGTTTGACGTGGCAAACTATAGCACTTGGCAAAATGACCATGCGAGGCGCGCAAGGCAGACGAGAAGGCCTACCCCTCAAAGCCAGCATCCTCAAGGAGGGATCCCAGCAGGCCGTCGGCGGCAGAGGTGGCAAGCTCGTCGCAGCGCTCGTTGAGCTCGGCCCCCGCATGTCCCTTGACCCAATGCCAGCTGAGCTCGTGGGGCTTCGCCGCCGCCAGCAGACGTTTCCAGAGGTCGGGGTTCTTGACCGGCTGCTTGCTGGCCGTCTTCCAGCCCTTCTTGAGCCACCCCCAGACCCAGCCCTTGTTGAAGGCGTTCACCACGTACTGCGAGTCAGAGTGGACTTCCACCTCGCAGGGACGCCTGAGCGCCTCGAGCGCGCTGATGACACCCAGTAGCTCCATGCGATTGTTCGTGGTGCGGCGATATCCCTGGGCGAGCTCCTTGACATGCAGCCCACCAGAGGGGTCGACGTAGCGCATGACCGCACCATAGCCGCCCGGTCCGGGGTTGCCACGCGAGGAGCCGTCCGTATAGACGACCACATGCATCATGGCTGGCTCCTCTCGCCTCCCGAAAGCCACCCCATGTGGCTTGCGTGGTGCGGGCCATTGTACGACAGAGTGGCAGCCCACGCCGCGTGGGCGGCCAGCCCCTACGCCAGGCTGCCCCTGTGACGCAACTCGACGATGAGTCCATGAGGGCCAAAGACACAGGCCAGCGCGAAGAGCAGGCCCAGGACCACGCCAATCATGCCACCCGAGGAGGCGTCGAGGACGTAGCTCGCCCAGATGCCCAGCACGGTGGCGATGGCGGCGACGAGCGGTGACAGCCACAGCATCTTCCAGAAGCTGTCAGTCAGCATGCGTGCCGTGGCACCCGGGGTGACGAGCATCGCCACGGAGAGGATGATGCCCACGGCCTGCAGCGACACCACGACGGTCACGGCGAGGGCGCCCAGGAGGACGCCACTCAAGAGCTGGGGTGACTTTCCCAGCGCCTGGGCGTGCATGGGGTCGAAGGCGAAGAGCACGAGGTCTCGCTTGAGCATCAGGAGCACCGCGAGCACGACGGAGGCGAGCACGATCACCTGATGCATGTCGGGCACACCGATGCCAAGGAGGTTGCCAAAGAGGATGTGTGAGAGGGACACCTGGCTGGGGACCTTCGAGATGAGCACGGTCCCCAGCGAGAACAGGGTGGTGAACACGATGCCCATGGAGGTGTCGGCGCGGATCTGCCCGCTCCTTCTCACCACACCGATGAGCGCCACCGCCAGAAGCGCCGCGACGACGGCGCCCACGGCGTAGGGAAGGCCCAACATGTACGAGACGACCACGCCGGGCAGCACGGCATGCGATATGGCGTCGCCCATGAGCGACCAGCCCACGTGTATCACGTAGCAGCTGATGACCCCGCAGACCAGGGCCGTGGCGAGGCCCGTGACGATGGCGCGCTGCATGAACGCGAACGAGAGCAGCTCGAGCACGGTCACGTCCTCCATCAGGCCACCAGCTCGCGTGCGCGATGGTCGTCCACCGAGAACGCGCGTGCCAGCATCTCCGGCCTGAGCGCCTCGTGGGCAGGGCCCTGGAAGACCACGGACCTCCTGAGGAGGATGACCTGATCGAATTCCTCCGCCACCATGTGCAGGTCATGCACCGCCACGAGCAGCGTGATTCCCTCACCCGAGAGTTCGCGCATGAGCGAGGCGAGCGTGGCCTCGGAGCTCTTGTCGACTCCGGCGAAGGGCTCGTCCATCAGCATGAACCGTGCCTGCTGCGCCAGGGCACGCGCGACGTACATGCGCTTGGTCTGCCCTCCCGAGAGAGAGGCGATCGGACGGTGGCGCAGGTCCTGCAGGCCCACACGCTCGATCGCCTCGTCCACTGCGGCATGGTCTGCGCGAGAGGGGCCACGCAGGGGGCCAATCCTGCCGTAGCGCCCCAGCATGACCACGTCCTCCACGGAGAGGGGGAAGCCCTCGTCCGAGACGTCACGCTGCGGCACGTATCCCACGAGCCCAAGGCGACGGGCCCGCGCGGAGTCGTGGCCGTCGAAGCTGACGCTCCCCCGCTGGGGCCTCTCGACGCCCATGATCACCTTCATGAGCGTCGACTTGCCTGCCCCGTTGGGTCCCACCAGGGCGCAGAGGCTGCCTCTCTCGAGACCGATGCTCACGTCCTCGAGCGCCGGATGCGTGGCACGCGAGTATCGCAGGGTGACTCCCTCCACGCGAAGGGAGTCACCTGAGGCGGCGTGCGACATCAGCGTGCTCCTCCCGTGAGGCCGTCCACGATGGTGCGGACGTCGTAGCGCAGCAGCTCGAGGTAGCTGGACACCACGCCACCCTCCTCCGAGAGGGAGTCGACGTAGAGCACATGCCGGGCATCCGTCGCGAAGGACGCGCCGGTCTCGTCCGCCACCTGCTGCATCGCCTTGGGGCTCACCGTAGACTCACAGAACACGCAGGGCACCTTGGACTCCCTCACGCGCTTGACCACGCCTGCGATCTGCTGGGGCGTGCCCTCGTCCTCGGCGTTCACGGGCCAGAGGTAGACCTCCGAGAGGCCGGCGTCACGGCAGAGGTACGAGAACGCACCCTCGCAGGTCACCAGAGTACGCTGGTCCTGGGGCAGGCCATCAAGGCCCTGCTCCATCTCGTCGGCAACGGACTGGAGCTCCCTCTTGTACTTCTCGCCGTTGGCCTTGTAGTCATCCGCATGCTCGGGGTCGAGCTCCGAGAAGGCCTTCACGATGTTGTCAACGTAGACCATGCCGTTCTTGGGCGACATCCAGGCGTGCGGGTTGGCGTTGCCCTGGTACTCGCCCTCCGAGATCTGCATGGGTTCAACTCCCTCGGAGAGGTTGGCGCGACGTGCGCTGGAGTCGCTCATGAACTTCTCGAACCAGCGCTCGAGGCCCAGCCCGTTCTCGAGCACGAGATTCGCTCCCTGGGCACGCTTGATGTCGTCGGGCGTGGGCTCGTAGTCGTGGATCTCGGCGCCAGGCTTGGTGATGGACTGGACGTCCAGATGGTCGCCGGCGACGTTCTGTGCCATGTCCTGGATGACGGTGAAGGTGGTCAGGACCACGGGCTTCTGAGCCGCGTCCTTCGTTGTGGCGTCCGTGGCAGGGGTGCCTCCCGAGCAGCCAGAGAGGGCGAGGCTCAGCATGAAGGCGCAGGCCAGGGCAACGATGCAGGGCAGTGCCTCATGGGCCAGAAGGGCGAGCCGCGCCGTGCGGCTCCCGTCGAGGGAGGCATATCGTTCCATGTAGCTCACGGGTCTTCCTTTCGAATCCCGACAAGGCCGAGTCCATATGACATTAGTTAGTCTTGTCTAACTTTATCGCCCACAGTGTATGACAGATAGTTAGACATGGCAAACTCATTGCCATGCAAAAAGGTCATTCTCCCCACGGAATGAGAGTGGGACCCTCTCCCCATACGGTCCTTGTGAGGAGAAGGTCCCATCTACCAGCGACGATGGAGGCTGCCAGCGTGGCCGCCCAACGTGGCCGTCCGATGCCCCCTACTTCGCCTCCGCCCAATTGGAGCCGAAGGAGACGTCGGCGATCAGCGGGACGCGCAGCTTCACGACGCCCTCCATGGTCTCCTTCACCAGGGCCGAGAGTGCCTCCACCTCGTCCTTCGGGCACTCGAAGTCCAGCTCGTCGTGGATCTGCAGCACGAGCTTGGAGCGCAGCCCCTCCTCGCGGAGCCGCGCGGCCACCTGGACCATGGCGATCTTGATGATGTCAGCCGCCGTTCCCTGCATGGGGTGGTTCATGGCGGTCCTCTCGCCAAAGGAGCGCAGCTGGAAGTTGCGGCTGTTGATGTCCTTGATGTGGCGCTTCCGTCCGAAGGACGTGGCGACCCATCCGTTCTTGCGGGCAAACTCCACCTGGGCGTCCAGGAAGGCGCGAACGCCGGGATACACCTCGAAGTAGCGGTCGATCATCCGCTGGGCCTCGTCGCGTGGGATGTGCAGCGAACTGGAAAGGCCAAACGCCTGCTGCCCGTAGACGATGCCGAAGTTGACCGCCTTGGCCCGGCTGCGCAGCTCGTGCGACACCTCCTCGACGGGCACGCCAAACACGCGCGCCGCGGTTGCGGCATGGAAGTCGGCGCCCTCGCAGAAGGCCTCGACCAAGTGCTCGTCGGCAGAGAGGTGGGCGAGCAGCCTGAGCTCGATCTGGGAGTAGTCACAGGCGAGGAACACGCTGCCCTCGGGTACGGTGAAGGCCGTGCGCACACGGTGTCCCAGCTCGGAGCGGGTGGGGATGTTCTGCAGGTTGGGATCGGAGCTGGAGAGCCGGCCGGTCGCCGCGACGGTCTGGTTGAGCGTGGTGTGGATGCGGCCGTCCTTGCGGATCAACGCGGGCAGCGCGTCCAGGTAGGTGCTCTTGATCTTGGCGCGCTCGCGGTAGTCGAGCACCGTGCGCACGCGCCTGTCCTCGCTCGCCAGGTTCTCGAGGGTCTTGGCATTGGTGGAATAGAAGCCCTTCTTGGTCTTCTTCAGCCCGAGGGTGGGAAGTCCCCACACGTCAAAGAGCACATGGCTCAGCTGCTGCGGGGAGTCGAGGTTGAAGTCCTCCCCCGCCGCCGCCTTGACCGCCGCGACCATCGAGCCGATCTCTTCCCCGAGTTCCGCGGACTGCGCCGCGAGTGCGGCGGGGTCGGCGTGCAGGCCGCAGCGCTCCATCTGCAGGAGCACCGGGAGCAGGGGCATCTCGAGCCCCTGGAAGAGCCTGAGGGAACCGTCCTCCTCGAGCCTGCGCGCGAGCTCGGGCCTAAGGAGGCGCGCCGCAAGCGCGTCGACGCCCGCCTTGCCGACCTCGTCCGTCGCGGCGGGCAGCGGCACGTCGAGGTACGCCCCGGCAAGGGCAACGGGCGAGAAGTCCGCATCGTCCGACGCCAGCAGGTAGCCTGCCACGCCGACGTCGAAGATGCGCGCGGCGTCCAGCTCGCCGACCTCGACGAGGGCGGGTTCGGCGGAGTCATAGGGGCAGGCCAGGTGCAGCAGGGCCTTCGCGTCGCCCGAAGCGAGCCGACCCTCGCGCGCGATGCGGGCGAGGGCGCTCGTGGCGTCGGAGGCGGCGAACTTGAGCAGCGCGGCCTCGGTGCTGACCCAGACGGTCAGGGTCTTGCCGTCGCCCAGGTCAAGCGCCAGCTGGCCACCAGGGCCCTCGACCTCCTCGAAGGAGGCGCCCAGCCACTCGCCGGCGGCAAGGGCGACGTCCAGGGCCTTGCGCGCGTCGTCGCCCTCGAGCGGGGCATCGAGGGCGACCTGAGGGGCCGGCGACTGCTCCGGGACGTCCTCGACGCCGGCAAGGCGCACGATGCGTCCGGTCATGCCCGTGAACCCAAGGGCAGAGAAGGCCTCGGCCACCTCTGCCGGGTCGAAGGTGGGAAAGCGAGCGTCCTTGAGCTCGAGCTCGAGCGGCGCGTCGGTCCGGATCGTGGCGACCTTGCGGCTAAGAAGGGCGTCGTCCACGTGGGCGCGGAGGTTCTCTCCCATCTTGCCCTTGACCTCGTCCGCATGGGCTATGACCTCGTCCAGGCTTCCGTACTGCACGATGAGGGCCGCCGCCTTCTTGGGGCCGATGCCGGGAACGCCGGGGATGTTGTCCGAGCCGTCTCCCTTGAGGCCGTAGAAGTCGGGCACGAGCTCGGGTGTGACGCCATGGTAGAGGTCGTCCACGCTCTCGGGCGTCATGATGGCGACGTCCGAGGTGCCCTTCTTGGTGGAGACGATGCGCACCCTCTCGGTCGCGAGCTGGTACATGTCGCGGTCGCCGGTGACCAGCAGCATCTGGTAGCCGGCCTCCTCTCCCCTGCGGGCGAGGGTGCCCAGGATGTCGTCGCCCTCCCAGCCCTGAAGCTCCGCCACGGGCACGTCCATCGCGCGGAGCAGCTCCTTGACCATGGGGAACTGCTCGTGGAGGTCGGGGTCCATGGGGGGGCGCTGGGCCTTGTACTGGGGCAGCATGTCAATACGGACCTGCGGCCGGCCCTTGTCGAATGCGCAGATGATGCCATCGGGGCGGAAGGTCTCGACGAACTTGACGAACATGTTGAAGAAGCCGAAGAGTGCGTTGGTGGAGCGTCCGTCCGGCGCGCTCATGGGCTGGCGGATGGCATGGAAGGCGCGGTGCATGAGCGAGTTGCCGTCGATCACGGCGATGGTGCGCTGCTCCGCGGGCTGCGCGGTGGGCTGGGCCTGGGCGGCCTCGGTGCTTGGCTGGTCTGGCATGGGTGCTCCTTGCTGTGGTCGAGGGACGTTCGCGAGCGCGATGGCCCCAGGCCACATTGTACCCGCGGGCCGGGACGGTAGCGGAAGGGGCGAGGAGCCTGGGATAGGATCCTCGACGACGTCCGGCGCGCGTCTCAGCTGCTCGAAAGCGTCCGACACGTCCAAGGCACCAGAGAACTCGCAGGTCGCGATTCTTGCTCAGACGCATTGGACGCTGTCGGACAAAAGTAGCGCGCGTTGGACGTTGTCGAACGGGACAGGCACGTTTTCGGCACGCCGCGCTCAAGCCAACCGTTCAGGACTCGCCCGAGATGACAGCAAACTGCAATCTCGAGCGAGTTCTGAACGAATCGGACGAGATAGGCCAGGCCACCCGGCCGGGACCCAGCCCGGCCGGACGACCCCGACCCCGCCGAATGCCTCCCGGCCCTACCGCACTGCGTCGGCCTCGGCCACGGCCTGCATGGCCACGGCGCCGACGTAGTTGACGGGCTGGCCGAAGTTGGGCTGGAAGAAGAAGTCGAAGCCCGCCAGCTCGTCGATGGTGTTGTGGTTGTGAATCGCGATCGACACCGCATTCGCGGCCTGAGAGATGTCATGCCTGCAGGCGAACTGCGCCCCCTTGACCTCGCGGGTCGTGGGGTCCCAGGTCAGGACGCAGGTCACGGGCTCGGTGGTGAGCATGAAGTCGGGACGGAAGTCCTGCACCAGCGTGGTGGAGGCGACCTCGACGCCACGCGCCGCAGCGCCCGCCACGGTAAGCCCCGTCGCCGCGAGCGAGAGGTCATAGAGCTGCACGGCCGAGGTCGCCTGCGTGCCCAGGTAGGCCTTCGTGGGCTCGACGGCGTTGGCCCCCACGAGCAGCCCCTGCCTCACCGCGTTGGTGGCCAGGGGGATGTAGTCGTCCTCGCCCGTGGGGTTGTAGAGCACGGTGGCGCTGTCACCCGCCGCGAACACGTCCTGACAGGGCTCCGCCTCGGGCATGCCGTCCTCGTCGAGCAGCGTCGCACGCATGTAGGGGTCCACCCTGATGGCCCCGTTGCACAGCATGTCCAGCTTGCCCTGGAAGAGCTCGGTCCGGGGAGAGAAGCCCGCGGCCATGATCAGGTAGTCAACGCGGCGCTCGACCCCACCACTCGTGACGCTGACCCCCGCCTCGTCCGCCTCGACCCTTTCGACCATCTGGCCGAAGGCCAGCTCCACGCCATGGTCGCGATAGGCTTCCTCGACCAGGCGGGTGACGTCCTCGTCGAAGTTCTTCGCGAGTGCGCGATCGAGGCCGTCGATCAGCGTGACCTTCGCACCCATGAGCGAGGCCTGCTCAGCGAGCTCGGCCCCGATGTAGCCCGCGCCCACGACGGCGACCGACCTGGCGTCGGCCATCCTCTCCTTGATCTGGCGACCGTCGTCCCAGTTCTTGCAGCGCAGGACGCGACCGGCCTGGAAGCCCTCCGCCAGGCCGGGAATGGGCGGAATCACGGGCTTGGAGCCGGTGGTGACGACGATCTTGTCAAACGGGAGGGTCCCCTCGCCCTCGCCGTCGAGCTCGCGCCAGGCCAGGGTCTTTGCCGACAGGTCGACGGAGGTCACGTCGCAGCGCATGTGCATGGTGGCGCCGAGCTCGGACAGGGCCGCCGGCGAGGAGTAGAACATGCGCCTGGGGTCCGACACGTGGCCGCCCACCCAGAGCGCGATGCCGCAGGAGAGGAACGAGAGCGTGTCGTTGCGCTCGAAGACGTGGACCTGCCAGTCGGGATGTGCTGCGAGGATCGACTGGGTGGCAAAGGTCCCCGCGTGGGTGCAGCCCACGACGGCGACGGTCAGGGCCCCATTCTTGCTGTCTGGCATCAGTGCTTCCCCTCTCTTCCGGTGGCGCTTCCTGCGCCCTCGTGCCAGCTGCGGGAGGGAATGCGGTCACTCTCGCCCCTGGCCTCTTCGCTTTAATGTTACCTAATTACTAACAGTTTTGAGGCGAGAGGGACGGACACATTTTGGGACAAGAGGGACGGCGGCCTTTGCGAAGACCCTCACGGGGATCGTCGCCCCACCCGCGAAGGACGCGTCCCCTCTCACCCAGCCACGCCAAGTCGCGAGCGCATGGGGCAGGCGGGGCACCCGAGCGCAGCCAATGCCCGCATTTCGTGTCGGTGGCCGTTCACTCCCCTTTAACAGGGGTCAGGTAGTGTACCTTTCGGAAAGAAACGCAGGCCCGGGCCACCGCGGAGCGCGGGCTCACAGGGGAATTGGGGGCACCATGTCAAAGGACAAGGTTTCCGAGGAATACGGCAGCCTGGTCTTCACGGACGCGGACATGCAGGACCGGCTTCCCAAGCCGACCTACCGCGAGCTCCGGCAGACCATCGACGACGGCAAGCCCCTCGACCTCGACATCGCCAACGAGGTCGCGCATGCCATGAAGGAGTGGGCGCTGGAGAAGGGCGCCACCCACTTCACCCACTGGTTCCAGCCTCTCACGGGCATCACGTCCGAGAAGCACGACAGCTTCATCAACCCCAAGGACGACGGCACCGTGCTCATGGCGTTCTCGGGCAAGGAGCTGGTCCAGGGCGAGCCGGACGCCTCGAGCTTCCCCAACGGCGGCCTGCGCGCCACCTTCGAGGCCCGCGGCTACACCGTCTGGGACCCCATGAGCCCCGCCTTCATCAAGGACGAGGTGCTCTGCATCCCCACCGCCTTCATCAGCTACACCGGCGAGGCGCTGGACAAGAAGACCCCGCTCCTGCGCTCCGAGGTGGCCCTCGAGAAGCAGGCCAAGCGCGTCCTGGCGCTCTTCGGCAAGGAGCCGCGGCGCGTGGTGACCACCTGCGGCCCCGAGCAGGAGTACTTCCTCATCAAGGAGGAGGACTACGAGGCGCGTCCCGACCTCATCCTCTGCGGCCGCACCCTCTTCGGCTGCGAGCCCGCAAAGGGCCAGGAGCTCGAGGAGCACTACTTCGGCGCCATCCGCCCCTCCGTCAACGCCTTCATGAAGGAGGTCGACGACGAGCTCTGGAAGCTCGGCGTGCCCGCGCGCACCAAGCACAACGAGGTCGCGCCCTGTCAGCACGAGCTCGCACCCATCTTCGAGCAGGGGCCGCTCGCCATCGACGACAACCTCATCACCATGGAGAAGCTCAAGCTTCTGGCCACCCACTACGGCCTGGCCTGCCTGGAGCACGAGAAGCCCTTCGAGTACGTGAACGGCTCGGGCAAGCATGACAACTGGTCTCTTTCCGCCGACGGCGAGAACCTGCTCGAGCCAGGGGACAAGGCCGAGGACAACCTGCAGTTCCTCGTCTTCCTCGCCTGCCTGGTCGCGGCCGTCGACGAGCACGCCGACCTCTTGCGCGCCTCCGTCGCGTCCGCGGGCAACGACCACCGCCTGGGCGCCAACGAGGCGCCCCCGGCGATCATCTCGGTCTTCCTGGGAGACGCGCTCTCGCCCGTCGTCGACGCGCTCATCCGCAAGGAGCACGCCGAGTCCCACGACCGCGAGCTCGTCGACCTGGGGGTGCCCGCCCTACCCGACGTGCTGCGCGACAACACCGATCGCAACCGCACCAGCCCCTTCGCCTTCACGGGCAACAAGTTCGAGTTCCGCATGTGCGGCAGCCAGCAGAACCTGAGCGACCCCAACGTGGTGCTCAACACCGCCGTGGCCGAGCAGTGCGACCGCTTCTGCTCCTACGTGGCGGACCGCATCGGCGAGCTGGGCGACTTCACCCAGGTGGCCATGCGCTTCGTGCGTCACACCTTCCGCGACCACCAGCGCGTCATCTTCGACGGCAACGGCTACGCCGACGAGTGGGAGGAGGAGGCGGCCCGGCGCGGGCTCCTCAACCTCAAGACCACGCCCGACGCCCTCCCCTGCATGATCGAGCCCCAGAACATCGCCTTCATGGAGAAGTACTCCGTCCTCAGCGAGGCGGAGAGCCGCGCGCGCTACGCCGCCGCCGCCGAGCAGTACGCGAAGCTCAGCAACATCGAGGCGAACACCATGGTCTACATGGCGCGCCACCTGTACCTGCCCGCCCTATTCAGCTACTCGGGCGACATCGCGACCTCCGTCGCCGCCAAGGCCGAGATCGGCATCGCCGCGACGGCCGAGAAGGCCACCGTGGTCGCGCTCACCGACGGCATCAACGCCATCCACGAGGCCGTGGCAGAGCTCGAGGAGAAGAACTCCCACGCGCATGGCATCGCAAGCTGCAAGGAGCAGGACGACTTCTACCGCGACGAGGTCATCCCCGCCATGGCGCGGCTGCGCGAGCTGGTGGACGGCATGGAGAGGATCTGCGGCAGGGACTACTGGCCCGTGCCCAGCTACAACAGGATGCTCTTCTACGTCTAGGCCGCCGCGCGTGCGTGCTGTCCGCAAGTGCGTCCGTCGCGTGTCTCACCTTGCCGACGACGTCCAACGCGTGTCTCATTTCATTGACAGCGTCCAACGCGTCTGATGCCTCCGCGTTTGCCCAGTTGGCGAGCGGCGCTCAGACGCGTTCGACGTAGTCGAACATCAAATAGACGCGCCGAGCGTAGTCGCGCACTGGGTTGACGCGTTCGACGTAGTCGCATAGCGGACAAACGCGTTGGACGTAGTCGCGCGGCAGACGAACGCGTTCGACGTGCTCGCCCCACCCACCTCGCACGGCGAAGGGGCGCGCCGTCTACCCCAGGAAGGCCCTCAGGCCGATGATGACGAGCACGACGCCGCCCGCCACTTCGACGCGATCTCCCAAAAGGCAGCCGAGCCTGCGGCCGATGGCAAGCGCGACCACGCAGCAGGCTGCCGTGGTGAGGCCGATGACGCCCACGGCAAGCGGCAGGTTGACGGCCATGGCCCTGAGCGACACGCCCACGGCGAAGGCGTCGATTGCAGTGGCGACCGCCTGGAAGAGCAGCGTGGCAATGGTCAGGCGAGAGGCGCTCCCGTCCTTCCCCGAGACCACCGCGACCTGGCAGGCCTCGCTGGAGCTTGGGTCCATGAGCGCCGCCGCGCCCTCGCGCACCATGTTGCCCCCGATGACCCCCAGGATGACCAGGGTCACCACTCCGGAGTAGGCCTCGATCAGCTCCGCCGCGAGCTCTCCCAGGTAATAGCCCAAAAGGGGCATGAGCGCCTGAAAGGCACCGAAGAAGAGCGGCATGAGCAGCAGGCGCGAACGGCGCTCGCCGCCGTACACGAAGCTGTTGGATATGGTGACGGCGAAAGCGGCGGCGGAGAGCGCGAGGCCCAGGATGAATATTCCTGCGATGGACACGGCACAACCCCCCAACTGCGCTCGCGATTTTGCACAGAAACGCGATTGTACGACTGCCCGGCCCGATGGGACGGACTCGATGCCACGGTCACAAAATGGTCTACCCTGTAGCCCAGTCATCCGCATGGGACGAGGCAAGGAGCAGCAGGATGCCGGCACTTATCACGCACCACCTGTTTGGCGAGGAGGCGGCCGCCCTCCTGCCCCAGGGGATTCTGGCAGACGAGCAGGACCTCCTAGCCTTCCTCCTGGGCAACCAGGGTCCCGACCCTCTCTTCGCGCGCTTCTCGACCCTTCCCCGGACGGCTGCCACCTGTCATCGCCTAGGCAGCCTCATGCACGGCCAGAAGGTGCTCGACGCCTTCCTCGCCCTGCGCGACGCCGTGAGCCACCTGCGCGAGGACGACAAGACCTGTGGTCGCGCCTTCGCGCTGGGCATGCTCAGCCACTACGCACTGGACAGCGGCTCCCATGCCTTCGTGTACGCCCAGCAGGCGGCCATCATCGCGGCGGCGGACGGGCTCGAGGACGCACAGAGCGAGGTCCACAGCCTGATCGAGACCGACATCGACAGCTGGCTCCTCTGGGAGCTGCGCCGTCAGACCGTGGTCCAGGCGCCTCCCGCCGACATGCTGGCGCGCACGGAGCGCATCGACCGCGTCGCGGGCGCCCTGCTCTCCCAGCTGGCCTGGCAGGTCTACGGCGTCTCCCTCGACGCGGAGGAGTACGCCGGCTGCACCCACGACTACGAGCTCCTGTACCGCGCCATCGAGCCCGTGGGCTCGCCTCGGGGTCGTGCCCTCATGGCAGTGGAGAGGCTCGTGCGCCCTCACTCCAAGCTGGCGTCCCTCGCCCATCCCGTCTGGGAGGGCGGAGACTGCCCTGCCGCAAACCTGGACCGTCACGAATGGGCGGACCCCTCGACGGGAGAGCGGCGGTTCGAGAGCTTCCCCGACCTCTTCTATGCGGCGTTGGACGCCTGGCCCGACCTGGCGGAGGCCTTCGTCACGCGCGACGTCGAGGCCCTGCGGGAGCTGGCGGGACGCGTCGACTACGACGGCAGGCCCCAGGAGGCCTAGCGGCCTGGGCAGCGCCCGAGCAACCTGACGACCGGCGGCATGCGGCCCGGTCCGGAGCCTGGGGCAAGGAGGCCCGAGCGACGTGGGCCCGCAGCCTGGCTCGGCGGCGCGAGCGCGTGGCGCCGCCCCTCTCCCCTACTCTTGGGGACTCTGGGGACGGTGGCCCTCCGCACGCGAGGCCCTGCCCCTGCCAGCAAGGTAGTCTGCCGAGCTGATCTGCAGGCCGCGACTCCTGCCCAGGCGGCGCTGCTCCCGAAAGACGCGCTGCCGTTCCTGGTAGGCCCTGCTGTGGCCCTCCACGACCTCGGTGAGGCTGCCCTCCCCGCGCGCGACCTCGAGCACGGCGCTCGCCACGTCGGCGTCGTCTGCCACACGGACGAAGGAGGTCAGCACGGGGATGCCAAGCACCGTGAGGGCGGCTGCGGTGACCAGCACCGACGCACTCTGCGACGCCATGACGCCGCCCTCGACGGCAACGGAGGTCACGGCGACGACCAGCGGCAGCGCCATGGTGCAGTAGGCCGCGGCCGAAACGAGCTCGCGCCAGCTCAGGTCGCGCGTCTTGGGGTCGAGGTGCAGCGATAGTGCCACCATGACGCCGCGCACCAGGACCAGCGCGCCCATGAAGCCAAAGAGCAGGGGCAGGTTCTGGGTGGCGGCGGCAAGGTCGATCCCCGCGCCCGAGATGACGAAGAAGGCTGGCTGGAAGAAGCCATTGGAGATGATGTCGATCTTCTCCTCCATCTGCTCGTTGCCCTCGGGGAAGAGGGCGCGCAGGATGAAGCCAGCGGCGAAGGCGCCGAGCGCCGCGTCGAAGTCGAAGTAGGTCGCCGCCAGGAGCAGCAGCACCAGCACGGCCGACACCATGCGCAGGAGGGGCTGCGAGGCATGGCCCACGTCGTTGACCAGGAAGTGCCAGAAGCGTGCGCCGGCACCCTTCGCCCTGGCGGAGAGACCCAGGACCAAGAGGGCGATGAGGCCGAAGGTGGCGAAGCTCGCGAGCGTGCCCACCGTGGAGCGAGACGAGAGCAGAAAGGACATGGCCACGACGGGAAGGAGCTCCCCGAAGGCGCCGTGCACGGTGACCAGGCGGCCGACACGGGTCTGGGTGAGGTCGCGGTCGCGCAGGATGGGCGCCAGGGTGCCGTAGGCGGTGGTGGTCATGGCGATGGCGAGCGCCATCCAGGCTGCGGGGTCCGAGAGCCCCAGGTTGGCGAAGAGCGGGACGAGGGCACTCCCCACCGCGAGCGAGGCCACCCACGACGCGGCGGCAACCCGACCGGAGTGCCCCACCAGCTCGCGGGGGTCTATCTCGTAGCCTGCCTTGAGGAAGAGGAAGCCCAGGCCAAGGTCGCTCACCAGGCTGAGCGCGATGCTCGAGGTGTTGATCAGCTTGAGCCCATGCGCGCCCAGGAAGGCGCCGGCGAAGACGAGGAAGACGACCTCGGGCACGGCACGGCCGGGAACGAGGCTGGCGAGGAAGGGCGCGAAGGCACAGACGGCCAGGATGAGCGCCAGGGAGAAGAGTATCGTGTTCATGCCGTCACTATAGCGCCCCCACGTGTGCAGGACGTGGGGGCGCCGTTCGCTCCAACTCCTATGTCCCGTCCCGCGCAGCCCATCTGCGAACTGCTCAGGATGATCAATTTACCTGGTTATTCTCTCTTTCGCGCGCAAACTGGCCGTAATCTGCGCGGTTAGCGCCCGAGTCACCGGCCATCAGGCGAGAGGAGCCCCGGATCGATCCGCGCGTCGCCCGAAGTCGAGCCGCCTCCGGGGGCGAACCCTGGCTGGCCCGGGCCCGTCTGGCCGCCTCCGCCCTGCGGAGCACCGCCGCTCATGGCGGCGCTCACGTCGCTGTAGGTCGTGCCATCCATGGTCACCTCGGTCGAGCTGCCTCCGACCTCAAGGCTGTAGCTCTTGCCGGACTCCACGCCCGGAGCGCTGGCCAGCACGCAGGCGAAGGACTTGGCAGGCGAGAAGGACGCGAGCGTCTCTCCGCCGGAGTCCTTGAGGGTCACCACATCACCGGCGTCGCCCGAGGCTGCGACCAGCATGCTTCCCTGCGAGGAGGAGGCCGAGAAGCCCTCGGCCATCCCCGCGGAGCCCGCCGCGACGACGATGCCGCCCGATATGGTGGCCGTGGCGCCGTCGCCGTAGTCTACGGCCCCATCGCCGTCGCCGGTGGGGCCGCTCACGTAGGTCTCGCCCCCCGTGATGGTGAGGTCGCCGTTGGAGTCGATGCCGTCGCCCCCGGCGTTCACCACCACCCTTCCGCCACTGATGAGGATGGATGCGCTGGAGTCGGAGCCCATCATGCCACCGCTCGGCGCCGACGGTGCCTGACCGGACTGGGCGGGGTCCGTCACGCTCGTCGAATCCGTCGAGCTCGTCACGCCCGTAGCGCCCGTAGACCCCGTCGGGTCGCCTGCCGCGTTGAGGCCGTCATCGCTCGAGACGACGCTCGTCTCGCCGCCCGTGATGCTGACGCGCGCGCCCTCGACGCCCTCGTAGCTCTGGGTGACGTTGACGCTGCCACCGTTGATGGCGAGGTCGTACTCGGCGTGGAGCCCGTCGTCCTGGGCGGCGACGCTCACGCTGCCCCCATCCACCTGCAGGACCGAGCCCGCGTCGATGCCGTCGCTGCCCGCGGTGATGCCCAGCGAGCCTCCGGCGAGGTAGACGTAGCCCTTCGAGGGGTCCTCGTCGTTCTCGGCATGGATGCCGTCCGTGCCTGCCGTGAGGGTCCAGGCGCCGCCGTTGACGCGGACGCTGTCGTTGGCCTGGATGGCATGGCCCGCCGCGCTCACGTCCACGATGCCGTCCACCAGCCGCAGGTCGTCCCTGCAGACGATGCCATGGCCCTGCGAGCTCGAGACGCTCAGGCTGCCATCGCCGTTGATGGTGAGGTCTGACTTCGAGAAGACGGCGCCGTCCACGTTGCCATAGTCCGACTCGACGTCCGCACCGCTTGCCGTGAGGGTGTTCTGGCTGCCCTGGGCCAAGGTCAGGAAGACCTTGTCGGCCTGCGTCACGACGAGGGCGGCGCTCGAGGAGCTGCCCACGCTCGCGCCGTCGAGCACGACCTGCACCTTGTCCTCCTCCCCCGCGCTCACGACTATCCGCCCATCCGACAGGCTGCCGCTGACGACGTATGTGCCGCCCTCGGTGATGGTCACGGTACCGCCGTCCACGCTCGCCCCGCCGCCAGTGACCTTCGACCCCGAGTCGGCGAGCTCGACGCGCGTGGCGCCCGACTCGTCATAGCTGGCGTCGAGGTCGCGGTCGGTGAACTGGGAACTTGCATCCACCAGGCTGATCGCCGTCCCACTCGCAACGGAACTGGTCGATCCGGACTCCGTCGAAGCGCCCGTCGCAGTCGATGACTGCACGGCGCTTGCGGTGCAGCCTGTGAGCGGGGTCGCAGCGAGGGCGAACGCCAAGCCTGCGACGATGACGCCACCACGAAGGCCATGCATACGCCCCTGGGAAGTGGCCGCGACCAATCCGCACCTCTCCCCTTGTCCGAAGTCACCCGTGCGAGCCCCCGTGGGCTCCCCACCTTCGTTGCGTCTCCTACATCTCATTTCCCGCCACCTCCCGATGCGCAAGGGCAACCTCGAGGTTGCCGTTCCGGCAGCGCAGCTCGTCCATGAGGGGCCGCCCCTGCTCCGGTTCGCGCAGACAGACGTCGTAGACGAGCTTGTAGAGGCTGCCCATGTTGGTGGTCTTCACCGAGACGAGCTCATGCTGGCTGGTGTAGCGCTCGAGTAGGTCGTCGAAGGCGTGGGTGTGGTCCAGGTCCTCGGGAATGGTCACGCGCAGGCTGAGGTGATCGTCCTCGGTCCCGTGGCCGAAGTCGACTGCCTGGAGAACGAGGTTGCAGCCGCCTATGGCCACGGTCACGATCGCGGCGAGCGCCAGGTAGCCCATGCCGCAAACCAGGCCCAGGGCCATGGCCAGGAAGATGTAGGCGATGTCGCGAGCCTGGCCGGGGACGCTGCGAAAGCGCACCAGGCTAAAACCTCCGGCAACTGCGACGCCGGTCCCCACGTTGCCGTCGACCATCATGATGACCACGGCGACGATGGCGGGAAGGGTGACCAGGGACATGGCAAGGCTCCGGGTGTGTCGGCCGCGGTAGCCGTAGATGAGGGCGAGGGCGAGCCCCAGCGCCAGGGCCACGAGCATGCAGACGACGAACTCGAAGGCGTCCTGCGCCGTGGTGGCGTTGCTGAGGTTCGTGTCGTTGAAGAGCGTCTCGAACATGGCTGGGTTCCTCCTCTAGCCTCGTTGGATGACGTAGGGCGCTATGCCGCGGCGAAGCTTGGCACGGACCTGCTCGCCGGCGCGGGGACCCGACACCAGAGGCAGACCTTCCCTCCCGCCTGTCGACAGGACCTGCTGGCACAGGGGACGACGGGAGGACTGAAGTCGCCAGGCGGCCCCGTACTTCGAGAAGCTCGCCTTGAAGATCCTCTGGGAGCCAAGGAACTCGACCATCCAGAGGGGCAGGGCCTGGCTGCTCTTGAGCTCCATCAGCGTCTCGCCAGGGGAAATGAGCAGCTCGCCGTCGGTGGGGCCCGCCAGGCTCACGTCGTCCCAGCGGCAGCGGATGCCTTGGTCGAGGGTGACGCGGAAGTCATGGTCGCCGCGGGCGAAGAAGGCCTCTCGCTCGTAGGCGAGGTACATCGCCGGACGCAAGCCTTCGTAGACGGACGCCACCGTGGCGATCTCGCGCTCGATTTGCCCCTGGGGTGCCCGCTCGCCGACGAGCGTGGCCTCCGCGGCGGCGAGGGGAAGGGTCGCGCGACGCTTGTACACCACCCCATCGAACTTCTTCTTAAGCTCGATGAAGACGAGGGAGGACTCGCGCGCGGGCACGTAGCTGCGCAGTCGGAGCTTCTCCTTGTAGAGCGGGTGCTCCTCGGAGCGTCGAGCCAGAAGGTGGGTGGGGGTGTCGTAGTAGACGTTGCGCACGGTGGACGCCCCATGGGCATCAGGCTCCATGTGTGCCGCCAGGAGCTCTTCGAGGAGCCTGCGCTGGTCCTCCCGCAGGCGGTACTTGAGCTCGTTGCGCTTGAAAACGAACTGCATGCTGCCTCCTCTCCTCGCCCAGCTCAGGGTGGCCGTCACGGCGTCTGGAGGCTGGGTTGGAGGCATTATGCGAATCGAAATCGTAAGCTAGCTTAAAATCCATGGCAGCCCACCAAAGGGCGACCACGTTCTTGGTAATCTGAAACTAGATTGACAAATTTCTGAAAACCTGAAGGCTGACAAGGCGAGAGGGGCGGGGTCGATGCGGCATGCGACCGCGAGGCGTACGCCGTCGCCCCGGCACGACCCTCTCGCCTGGCGCGACCTACGCCTGGGGTGGCTCCCCCGTCGCGAGGATCTGCGCAAGCGCCGCCTCGTCCAGCACGGGCACGCCCAGCTCCTGCGCCTTGGCGAGCTTGGAGCCCGCCGCCTCCCCCGCCACAACGAAGCTCGTCCTCTTCGAGACCGAGCCCGAGACCTTGGCGCCCAGGGCCTTGAGCTGGTCACCCGCGTCCGTGCGCTTGTAGTTCTGCAGCGTGCCCGTGAGCACGAAGGTGAGGCCCGCCAAGGACTGTGGCCGCTCGGGCTCGCGGACCTCCTCCTCGAGCACGACGCCCGCCTCGCGCAGGCGCTCGACCACGGCGACGTTCTCGTGCACGGAGAAGAACTCGCACACCGACGCCGCGATCTTGGGTCCGATACCGTCCACCTGCGCGATCTCTTCCTCGCTCGCCGACGAGAGGGCGGCCATGCTGCCGAAGCGCTCGGCGAGGAGCACCGCCACGTTGGCCCCTACGTGACGGATTCCCAGCCCGAAGAGCACACGCGAGAGCCCGCGGCCCTTCGACTCCTCGACCTGCGCCATCACCTTGCCGGCGATGGTCCTCCCCACCAGGATCGGGTCGCCCTCCTCGTGGTCCTTCGCGCTCGTCTCGTAGACGCGGCCGGTGTCGACGCCGGCGAGGAGGTCCTCGCTGAGCGCGTCGTAATAGTCCGCGACGTCCGTGAGCAGGCCCTGCTCGACCATGCGGCCCACGAGCTCGTCGCCCAGGCCGTCGATATCCATGGCCTTGCGGCTGCCCCAGTGGATGAGGCGCTCGGAGGCCTGGGCCGGACAGTCGATCGAGACACAGCGGAAGGCGACCTCGCCCTCCTCGCGGACCACGGGACTCCCGCAGCTGGGACAGGCCTCGGGCATCTGCCAGAGGGGGCGCGCCTCGTGCCCGGCAGCCAGGTCGCCCTCGGTCACGGGACCCACGACCTCGGGAATCACGTCGCCCGCCTTATGCACCACGATGGTGTCGCCCACGCGCACGTCCTTGCGGCGCACCTCGTCGATGTTGTGCAGGGTCGCACGGGCGATGGTCGAGCCGGCGACCACGACGGGGTCGAACTCGGCGACCGGCGTCAGGACGCCGGTGCGGCCCACCTGGACGCGGATCTCGCGCAGGACGGTGCGCCTCTCCTCCGGGGGAAACTTGAACGCGATGGACCAGCGCGGGGCGCGGGCGGTAAAGCCCAACGCGTCCTGGCCAGCGAAGGAGTCGACCTTCACCACGACGCCGTCGATGTCGTAGTCGAGCTCGTCTCGGTGCGCCAGGGCGTCGGCGCAGAAGTCATGCACCTCTCGAGAGCTGGTGACGAGGGCGGCGCGGTCGTTCACGTGGAAGCCGCAGGCGCGCAGCCAGTCGAGGAAGGCGTGCTGGGTGTCCACGGCCAGCGGGGACTCGTCCGCCACGGCATAGATGAAGGTCTCGAGGTCGCGATGGGCGGTGATGGCCGCGTTCTTCTGACGGAGACTGCCGGCGGCGGCGTTGCGGGGGTTGGCAAAGACCTGCTCGCCGGCGGCGTCGCGCTCTTCGTTGAGGCGCACGAAGCTGTGCTTGGGCATGTAGACCTCGCCGCGCACCTCGATGGAGTGGCCAAAGCCGCCGTCGGCGACGTCGTCGAGGCCTGCGGGCGCCAGGGCACGCGGGATGTCGTCGATGGTGAGGACGTTTGCCGTGACGTCCTCACCCGTGGTCCCGTCCCCACGCGTGGCGGCACGCACCAGCTGGCCGTCGCGGTAGGTCAGCGCCACGCCCAAGCCGTCGATCTTGAGCTCGCAGGTGTAGGCGACGGGAGCGTCGGGCGTGGAGCCCAGGGCCTCGTCGGTGCGGGCAAGCCACTCGTCGAGCTCACCCAGGTCCATGGCGTCGTCGATGGAGTACATGCGCTGGGCGTGCTGGACGGGTGCGAACTGCTCGCTCACGTAGCCGCCCACGCGCTGGGTGTAGCTGTCGGGGCGCGCGAGCTCGGGATGGGCAGCCTCGATGTCCTGCAGCTCACGCAGGGCGCGGTCGAAGTCGGCGTCCGACATCTCCGGGTCGTCGAGGGCATAGTACTGATACGCGGCGTGCTTGAGGATGCGGTCGAGCTCTGCGGCGCGGGCGGCTGGCGACTGCTGCGCGGCGGGCTGCGATGCGGGGACGCCGACGGGGGCGCCGGCCGGGTCGTCCCCGCTCGCGAACATCGACATCTGCGACTGCTCCTGTGCCATGTGCCTCTCCCTTGCACCGATTCTTCCGGCGACGTGCGCTCGTTGCGCCGTCGATTATCGCATTCCCGGCACGCCCCGCCGCGCCGGGGCGCCGCCGCCTCTCCCCCGCCGCCGCGCCGGACGCCCGCGCCCCCCGCCGTCGCGCCGACCCCGTTCCCCCCTTTCGTTCTCTATGCATTCTCCTGAAATGAATCATGCACCAACTGGGCTTTTGCGATGACGATTTCAGAGAACGGCATAGAGAAGGAGGGGCCCGTCATGAACTTGCATAGAGAACGTGGCAGCTAAGCGCAAAGCTACCGTTTGCGGAACAACAACCAGACGGGCGGTGTGGACGTCTCCCCACATATGGGAAATCATTCCATTTACCAGTAGTTCCCGTCGAAGGGGGAGGCGTGGAGGGAAGCGTGGCGGACGAGCTGAGGGTGGCCCTGGACGACGCCGAGGCACGCGAAAGCTGCCTGGTTCCATCCACCACGGCCGTACGGAATCGTCTCGACCATCTGACCCGACGTGGGGAGCTTGCGCGCGTCCAGAGCTCTGCCTACGCACGTGCGGCACACTGGGATGGGCTCGATGCGGCCAGACGCGCGATGTGCCGAATTCGGGCGCTCGCGACACTCCATCCCGACTGGGTGTTCTGCGGGGCTTCAGCCGCGCTCGTCCATGGGCTCTCCGTCTCGTACCGCTCCGCCAGTCGCATCGAGGTCGCCACGCGCAAAGAGGCACCATGTCGTTCGACAAGAAACGTCGGAAGGCACGTCATCGGGCGCGACGAGCGCACGGTCGTCGCAGGCGTACGGGTCTCGACCTTGGAGCGGACCGTCTACGACTGTCTGAGGAGACTCGACTTCCGAGGCGGGCTCGCGCTCGCCGACTCCGCACTGAGGGTGACCGGAAAACCACGGGAGTGGCTCACGTCCCTGTTCGCGGCACCTCACAAGGGAGCTCGCGGCATCAAGCACGCGCGCGTGGCGGCGTCCTATGCCGATGGCCGTGCGGAGAGCGGCGGCGAGTCGATAGCTCGTGGGGCGATGATAGAGCTTGGCTTCATGCTTCCCGAGCTGCAGGTCGAGGTGCCAGACCCGTTGGAGCCCTGGCATGGCTACCGTGTCGACTTCGCTTGGGCGGCGCTTGACGGAGCGACGGTGTTTGGCGAGTTCGACGGACGAGAGAAGTACCGCAACCCCCGCATGACGCAGGGGAGAGATGCCGTTGACATCTTTGCCGACGAGCGCCTGCGGGAATCCAGGATCAGCGCACAGGGTGCGCGCATCCTGCGCTTCTCGTTCGCCGACCTGCTCGATGACCAGCGCTTCTCTCGTCTGCTTGTGGCTTACGGGGTCCCGAGGGTGGGCGATCCTGGAAGAATCGAGCTTCGCCCCGGCCATCGTGATTGGCAGCCGTCCGACGATGGATCCCGGTAGCGGGGTCCAACAGCGGGGTTCCGGTGGTGAGTTCCGGCAGCGGGTTGGCAGCGGAATCCCCCCCCGCATACGGCGTTCTCAGCGGAATCCCCCCCCGCATACGGCATTCTCTATGCAACTCTCTGAACGACAGCGCATCGCAACTGGGGTTTTGTGATAGCGATTTCAGAGAAAGGCATAGAGAACGTGAGTTGAGGACGCACAAGTCAGGAACTTGCATAGAGAACGGAGGGTGAGAGAGGCGGCAGGGTGAGGGCGCGTCGCAGCAGGGTACGGCATCGTAGCAGGGCGCGTCGCCGCGTCGCGGCAGGGCACAGCGTCGCAGCAAACCACTGCGCCACAGCAATACGGGTCACGGCGGAGGGATGCCGACATCATCCCTCGCATTACGTCCGTGGGTCGAAATGCGCAGCAGCCGACCCAACGTCCCTGTCGTCCCCTAGAATCCTCACAATGCGCAACACACCGCGCATGGCATCGCACGCGACGCAGGCGCAAGCGCCACGCATGCGCGCAGCGACGCCATGCGTCGCAGAGGATGGAGGCCACATGGGAAGCTACGTCGAGCGCGAATGGTGGGGCCGGCGCGAGGACCGGGACATCTACGGCAAGCTCTTCCTGCCCGAGGGTTTCGACGACGGTCGCCCGCGAGCCACCGCGATCTTCTCCCACGGACTCGCCACGAACCGTGGTGACATGGAGCCTTACGCCCGCACGGCGGCGGAGCGCGGCATGGTCAGCTACGTCTTCGACTTCTGCGGCTCGGGACCCTACAGCCGCTCGAGCGACCAGCCCGGCGGCATGTCGCTCTTCACCGAGCAGCACGACCTCGAGTCCGTTGCATGGGAGCTCTCGCGGGAGCCCTTCGTGGACGAGGACAACGTCTTCCTCATGGGAGCCAGCCTGGGGGCCACCGTCACGCTCATGGCCGCGCGCGCCAACGCCGAGCTCGTGCGCGCCTGCGTGTTGCTCTACCCCGCCTTCAACCTGCACGACTCCGTGCGCGCCGCCTGCCCAAGGCGAGAGGACATCCCCGACGAGTTCCCCATCATGACCACGACGGTGAGCAAGGCATTCCTGCAGAGCTGCTGGGACTACGACTTCTTCGAGCACATCCCCTCGTTCCCTCGCGACGTGCTCATCTGCCACGGAGACAGCGACCAGGCCGTGCCGCTCTCGTACTCCGAGCGTGCCGCGGCGCTGTTCCCCCACGCCGAGCTGCACGTCGTGCACGGCGGGGGCCACGGCTTCGTGGAGCCGGCCTACAGCGAGGTCGTCAACGTGGCGGCTGACTTCCTGGTGAGTCACATAGCGCACTGACCCGTAGCGTCTCGACGGCGCCGAACCGTCCCGCACGCATCGCGCACGTCGCCCTCCTCTCCTGCGGAGTCGGCCTCTTTTTCTCTTTACATCATACTGTGCTTTACATAGTATGATGTAAAGCACAGTTAGAGAGAGGGGGAAAGTTGGACTCGCAATTCAAGCGTGGGTTCCTCGATGCGTGCGTTCTTGCCATCCTCGCCGCACAGGACTCCTACGGATACCAGATCGTGAGGGATGCCCCGCCATCGCTGGAGCTTTCGGAGTCGACGCTCTATCCCGTGCTTCGTCGCTTGGAGAAGCAGGGCGCCCTCACGGAGTATCGCAGCGAGCATAACGGTCGCCTACGCAAGTACTACTCCATCACCGAGCAGGGGCGCCTCCAGCTACGGGAATTCGTCGCCGAGCGCGACGCCATCGACCGACTTATGGACTTCATCCAGAAGGGAGCGGAGCAATGAACAAAGGGGCATTCCTCGACGCGCTCGAAGGCGAGCTGACAAAGCGTCGGCTCTCGGCAGACGAGGTCCGTGCGGCAAGGGAGTACTACGCCGACGCCATCGACGAGCGCATGGACGACGGGCTCTCCGAGCAGGAAGCCACCGCGTGCATGGGGTCGCCCGTCACCTGTGCCCAGGCGGCAGCCAGCGAGACGGCTCCCGTCCCCCACCTCGTCCGTCGCTTTGCCACGCGCTTCGCGTTGGTCAACCTCGTGCTGGCGATCCTGACGCTCCCCGTATGGGGGATGTTCGTCATCGCGTTCCTGATGGTGGTCGCGTCGGCATACGTCACGCTCTTCTCCCTCCTGCTCTGCGCGTGGCTCTTCTTTGGCTGCGGGATCCTCCTGGGGGTCGCAAGCGTCGTGACGTTCTTCTCGTCCCTCCACGCGGGTGTGCCCTTCTCCGGGCTCTTCGTCTTTGGCGTGGGGATGCTCTCCACGGGCACGGCGCTGCTCCTGCTTCCCCTGGTCGTCTGGGCGACGCAAGCCCTCGTGGAGACCATCCGCCTGCTTGGCCTTCGGATCGTCGGCCTCTTCAGGCGAGGCGGGCAGGGTGATGCGGCGGAATCGCGACCCCGCACGAGGCTCCACGCCCCTCGATGGCCCAAGGAGTTGCTCTCTTCCGGCCTGGGCTTCGTGGGACTTGGGGCCCTCTCTACTCTCACAGCGCTCGTGAGCTGCGGATTTGATATCAGCACGCTGCCTGGCGTCCCCGTTCAGCAGCTGGGACGGCTGACGGTGAACCTCAATGGGCTCCTGCACCTTGGTGACTCGATACTCATAAATCTCTAACAGGATGCGATAAGCGCGCAGAGCATGCCCCGCCCCGCCCAAGTAGTGGAGCCGGGCGGGGCTGTGCTATAGTTGCCCGCGTGTTGTTGCACGAGCAAGGGGCCGTCGTCGACTCTTGATGGCCCACTCCGTCTGGGAGAATGTCGTATGTCTGCTGGGATCAAGGAGCGCTTCGCCCATTAGGGCGTGCCGTGGCAGCCAGCCTGTCCACTCTTGTCCGCATCCCTCATATGCATCGCCACCGCACGCGAGGCCCATGGGCCAGCGGCGATGGGCATTTGCAGACGTCACCCAGGAGACCACCCATGCATCTCGTCAAGTCGCTCAGGGCGTGCAGCCCATCCGAGCGCGCCCTCGTGCTCGCATCCTTCTTTCTCGTGACCGCCTTCCAGTCATCCTATTTCATAGGCATCATCGGCTATGCGACCTATGCGCTTGGCGCGGGGACCGACCTGGTCTCCCTTCTCACCCTTGCGTACAACGCGGCGACGTTCCTCGGCAGCATCGCCGCTGGCATACTGATCGACCGCAGAGGGCCGCGGCAGGTCCTGCTGGCCTCGCTCGCCGGCGGGATCTGCCTGGCGTCGTTTGCGTGGGCCGTTCCCCTCTCTCCCCTCATGCTCATGATGTCCTCCTGCCTCTTTGGCCTCGCGTGGAGTGTCTCGAGTGGGACGCTGTCGAGCTTCGCCCCCTACCTCACGCAGGAGGGCGAGCGTCTCAAGCAGTTGAACGGGCTCATTGACACCGCGACGAGCGTCTCCGTCGTGGTGGGGCCCGCCATCGGAGGGACCATCTCTGCGGCGTCATCGACCAGCGACGTCTTCGCGTTCATGGCGGCATCGCTCGGGGCTGCGCTGACCTACGCCGTCGCATGCAAGGAGCTGCCCGGAGCACGGCAGGCAGGCGAGAGGGACGATGGCCCGCTGCCGAAGGCCACCCTGCGCGAATTCGGGGAGGGGCTTCGCGTGACGCTCTCCTCCCGCGACCTTCGCCTCATCCTTGCGATGTGCTTCTTTGGCTTCTTTGCCTTTGGGGCCTTCGATGCTCTCGAGTCCGTCTACTACCGTGACGTGTTAAGACTCGACGCGTCCTGGATGGGCTGGCTCTCCATGGTGGCTGGCGTGGGCTGCACGCTGGGGTCGCTCGCGCTGCTGCGCATCCCACGCCGCCAGGTGAGCCTCAGGCTCCTGGCCACCACCCTCCTCGTCGAGGGCCTGGGTGCCATGCTCTATGTCGGAACCAGGAAGCCATGGTGCGCCGTGCTGGGACAGCTTGTCCTGGGCGTGGGCAACGGCCTTTCCGTTCCCGTCGAGCACACGCTCGTCCAGGAACGCTGCGAGATCGGGCAGTTGGGTCGGGTGAGCAGCGTCATTCGAATGGGCATCATGAGCTCGGGCATCGTGCCGCTGCTCCTCGCGCCGCTGCTCGCGAACAGGCTTGGGGCCCAGTCGGTGCTGTTTGCCGCCTCGACGACCGTGGCAATCGTCGCCCTTGCCTTCTTGCTGCGGCTGAGGGTGCGCAGGGCGGAATAGCGGCCGTGGGGACGGGGAGCTGTCTCTTCATCGACAGCGCCCCTCGCCCGCGGCACAAGCTGCCCCCGGTCGCCAGCACGCCCCCAACCACGAGCGCGCCGTAGCCCCCCAGCCTCGCTTCTCTATGCAACTCTCTGAACTGCCGTACCTCTCAACTGGGGTTTTGTGCTGGTGATTTCAGAGAAAGGCATAGAGAACGAGAGGTGACGCCGCACAACCGCAAGTCCACGCCCGCAAGGCAGAAAGTACGGGGGTCCGCCGGAGCGAGCCCCCGCACCATGTGCGCCAGGCACCTCAGCCCAGGCGCCATCCTCGGCGGTGCCTCCTACGCGATGGAGGTCACCTTGTAGCCGGCATCCACCACAGCTTGCTCGAGAGCCTCGTCCTTGACGAGCAGCCCGGCATCCACCTTGGCCGTGCCGTCCTCCAGCGAGACGCGGACGTTCTTGACGCCCTTGACGCCCTCCAGGGCCTCGGTCACATGGGCCACGCAGTGCTGGCACATCATCCCCTCGACGTTCAGGGTCTTCTCGGTCATGTCTTCTCTCCCTTCGTCGGCTCCCTCGAGAGCCTTCCCGCTTGCATCGACTTGCTTGGTTCCGCCGCGCGTCTCGGTCCTGCGCAGTTCAACGCCCTTCGCCACGGCGCCACCCACTCCGGTGGAACACACTCCGGCGGAACGCACGCCCGCGCCACCCACTCCGGCGTCACGCACGCCCGCGCCACCACCCCGCGCCGCCCGGCTGGGTCTCCAGCCGAAGAGCCTGAGCGCGTTGCTCACCACGAACACGGACGAGAAGCCCATGGCGGCCGCCCCGATCATGGGATTGAGCGTGACGCCCCACGGGGCCAGCACGCCCATGGCCACCGGAATGCAGATGGCGTTGTAGAACAGGGCCCAGAACAGGTTCTGGCGGATGTTGCGCATCGTGGCGCGCGAGAGCTCGATCGCCGTGGCGACGTCTGCCGGGTCGGAGCGCATCAGCACGATGTCCGCCGAGCTTATGGCCACGTCGGTCCCGGCACCGATGGCGATCCCGACGTCCGCCCGGGCCAGGGCCGGCGCGTCGTTGATGCCGTCTCCCACCATGGCCACCCTGGCGCCTGCCTCCTGGAGCTCGCGGACCTTCTCCTCCTTCTGGTCGGGAAGGACCCCCGCCACCACCTCGTCCACGCCCACCTGGTCGGCGACCACCTGCGCCGTCGCGGCCTGGTCGCCGGTGAGCATGATGGTGCGCACGCCCATCTGGCGCAGGCGGGCTACGGCCTCGGCGGAGCTGGGCTTGACCACGTCGGCCACGCCCATGAGGCCCAGGGCGCTCCCGTCGGCGGCAAAGAAGAGCGGCGTGCGCCCCCGTGCCGCCATGTCGTCCGCCGCACGCGTGAGCCCAGAGACATCCACGCCGCGCTGCGCCATGAGGCGCGCGTTGCCGGCCAGCACGGCATAGCCTGCCACCGTGCCCGCAAGGCCACCACCCGCGACCTGCTCGAAGCCCTCGACCTCGGCCTCGCTGGCCACGTCACGCCCGTCGGCATAGGCGCAGACGGCCTCGGCCAGGGGGTGCTCGCTCTTGCGCTCGAGCGCGGCGGCGAGCCCCACGAGCTCGTCCTCCTCGACGCCCTCGGCCATCACCACGTCGGTCACGCGGGGCGCGCCCTCGGTGACGGTGCCGGTCTTGTCCAGCACCACGGTGTCCAACCTGCAGGCGCCCTCGAGGGCCTCGGCGCTCTTTATCATGATGCCGTTGGCCGCCCCGCGCTCGGTGCCCACCATGATGGCCGTCGGCGTGGCCAGCCCCAGCGCGCAGGGGCAGCTGATCACCAGGACCGAGACGGCGTGCGTGAAGGCGCCGGCAAAGTCGCCAGGCGAGAGGAACGCGAGCCAGGCCACCAGCGTGGCCAGCGCGATGGCGATGACGACGGGCACGAAGACGCCGGCGATGCGGTCCGCCTGCCTCTCGATGGGAGCCTTGGTGCTGGTCGCCTCGTCCACGAGGCGGATGATCCGCGCGAGGGCCGTGTCCTCGCCCACGGCGGTCACGTCCATGGCCAGCCAGCCCCGCCTGGACACGGTGGCGCCCGTCAGCCGGTCGCCCACGCCCTTCTCGACGGGAAGGGGCTCGCCCGTGATGGCAGACTCGTCCACGGAGGCGGCACCCTCCGCGACCACGCCGTCCACCGGCACGGACTCTCCGGCCCTCACCACGACGCGGTCTCCCACGCGCAGCTCGGAGGTAGCCACCTCCCGCTCGACGCTGTCACGCACGACGGTCGCGGTCTTGGGAGCGAGGTTCATGAGCGCGCTGATGGCGCTGGTGGTGCGGCCCTTCGCGCGGGCCTCGAAGAACTTTCCCAAGGTGATGAGGGTCAAGATCATGCCCGCCGAGTCGAAGTACAGCCCATGGAAGGCAGCGTGCGCGAGTCCTGCGTCGCCCACCCCCAGGGCGAGCGCCATGCGGTACAGGCCCACCAGGCTGTAGGCGAAGGACGACGCCGAGCCGATGGCGATGAGCGAGTCCATGTTGGGCGAGAGGTGCGCGAGCGTCCTGAAGCCCATGACGAAGTAGTGACGGTTGGCGAACAGGATGGGGATGCAGAGCAGCAGTTGCGTGAGCGCGGAGGCCATCATGCCCTGCATGCCCGCAAGCGCGGGCGGTTCGGGCCAGCCGAACATGGGACCCATGGCCAGGTAGAAGAGGGGCACGGAGAAGGCGAGCGAGACGACGAGCTGGCCTCGCTTCTCGTCTATGGCGCGCTGTGCAGCCCTCTGCGGGTCCACGAGTCCCGCCGCCTCGGGCGAGAGGGGCGTCCCGTCCGAGTCCGTGCCCTCCGCATGGGTTCGGCGCGGCGTGGCACCGTAGCCCGCCTTCCTGATGGCGGCCTGCACCGCGCTCACGGTGGCAGCCGACCCGTCATATTCGAGCTCCATCGAGTTCTTGAGCAGGTTGACGTTGGCTGCGGCGACGCCGGAAACGCCCGACGCAGCCCTTTGGACCCTGGCCGAACAGGCAGCGCAGGTCATGCCCGTGACATCGAAGGTCTCGCGCACGGCACCGCTCTGCGCCGTGCCATCCTTGGCATATGTAGCGGTCTCTGCCATCGGCAGGGCCTCCCCTCTTCCCGCGTCCGCGGGAGCGATCACATGAACTTCTTGAAGAGCCGCATGACCTCGTCGGTCACCTCGGTGTCCCCCGCCTGGATGCGTTCGACCACGCAGGTCTGAAGATGGTCGCGCATGACCTCGCGCGAGATCGCCTTGACAGCGGACTCGACGGCGGCGAGCTGGGTGAGGACGTCGCCGCAGTAGCGGTCCTCCTCCACCATGCTCTTGATGCCACCCAACTGGCCGATCGCCCGGTTGATCCGACATTCGAGGTCGCGCTTGAGCCTCTCGTCGCGAGGCGTCGCCTTCATGCTGACGTCGCAGGCATGCTGCGAGTCCACGTCCCTCTCCTCTGGCATCGCTTCCTCCTCAATACCCCTTGGGGTATGTTCCATCGACGTCACTATACCCCCTGGGGGCATATGTAATCATGGGGTAGCGGACTCGACCATAGGACGGCCACAGAAGGAAGGGGCCCGGCGTCGCCGCCGAGCCCCCCGAGAACGTGCGTCACGAGCGTGACTACGACTGGCTGCCGTCCTGTTGGGTCTGGCTGTAGCCGCCGCCACGGTTGCCGAACGGGTCATTCTGCTGGTTGCGCTGGTTGTACAGCTCCTCCAGGTACCGGTACAGGTCGTTGGTCGAGATGCCGTTTCCGGAGTCGGACCCGGAGTTGCCCTGGTCGCTGCCGCTGCCCTTCTGCTGCTCCTGCAGGGCCTCGTCGGAGCCCAGGGTCACGTTGACCGTCTGCTCGCTGGTGCCGCGCATGAAGGTGACGGCAACCGTCTCGCCGATCTCGTGCGAGCGGATGTTGAGGATCATGCCGTCGGCAGAGATGATGGACTCGCCGTTGACGGCGGTGATGATGTCGCCCTTCTGGATGCCGGCCGTGTCGGCGGGGCTGCCGCTCGTGACCTCGCTCACGTAGGCACCTTGGTTGACCGCCAGGTTGTTCATGGTGGCGTTCTGGGAGTTCACGGTCTGCATCGAGAGCCCGATGTAGGCGTGCGTCACGGTCTGGCCCGCGATGATCTTGTTGGCGACGGCAACCGCGTAGTTGGACGGGATGGCGAAGCCCACGCTCGCGGACGACTCGGTGCTCGAGGAATAGAGCGTGCAGATGCCCACCAGCTTGCCCTGGGAGTCGACGAGGGCGCCACCGGAGTTGCCGGGGTTGATGGCCGCGTCAGTCTGGATCAGGTTGGTGTAGAGGGTGTTGCCCGAGGACGACTGCATGAGCTGGTTGCGCGAGAGCGAACTCACGATGCCGGCCGAGACGGACTGGTCGAGGCCGAAGGGGCTGCCGATGGACATGACCCAGTCGCCCACTACGAGCTTGCTGGAGTCGTCCACCTCGACGGGGGTCACCTCGGTGCCCGCCCAGTCGACCTTGATCACGGCGAGGTCGCTGGAGGAGTCGCTGCCCACCACGCTGGCGTCATAGCTCTTCCCGCCGTAGCTGACCGAGATCGCGGTGGCGCCATCAATGACGTGGTAGTTGGTGATGATGTTGCCGTCGGCGTCCAGGATGACGCCGGAGCCGATGCCGGAGCCCTCGGAGGTCGTGACGTTGACCGAGACGACGGAGGGGAGCGCCTTGGCGGCGACCGCCTGGGCGACGCTCACGTCCTGGTCGCTCGCGGTGATGTTGACGGTCTGCCCGGCGGAGCTGTCGGTGGTCTTGATTATCTGCGTGCCGCCGATGACGCCTCCTGCCTTGAGCGCGAAGACCAGGGCTGCAGCACCCAGCACGCCGCCGACGGCGCCGAAGACGGCTCCCTTTGCGACCCCTCCCCTGCGGGGTCCCTTCGCCGGCGCCTGGCCGACCCCGGACGGCGGAACGCTGCCGAAGGGCTCCTGCGCGTGCGCCGCCTGCACGTGCACCTGGGTCGCAGCGACCTGGGTCTGGTCGTCGGGCTGCGCGGGAGCGCCGGGCACGGGAGGGCGGTTCTCGTCAAACGTGGCCATGTCTGCCTCTTTTCTCCAAAGGTGCGAGGGCACCCACGGGACGGCGTGTCATAGCCCTCAATCTACCCGTCGGCCGCGCGCGCAACGCGAGGCACCAAGAGCTCACATGCAAGGGAAACATCACTTTTGGCTATCTGAAAAACCTAGGCGAGAACGGCCGTAATCTGCCTCGCGACGCCGCCGAAGCTCGCAAGCCCGCAGCCTCAGCCCTAGAGCTTGAAGAGGTAGCCCACGCCACGCACGGTGACGATGTGGGCAGCGACCTGGGGGCCCACCTTGGAGCGGACGCGTCGGATGTGCACGTCCACCGTGCGGGTGCCGCCACAGTACTCGAAGCCCCAGACGCGATGCAGCAGGGTCTCGCGCGAGTAGGCGCGCGAGGGGTGCGTAGCGAGGAACGAGAGGAGCGAGTACTCCATCAGCGTGAGGTCCACGGGCTCCTCGTCGATGTATACCTGGTAGGTGGCCAGGTTGATTGCCATGTTGTCCACGGTGACGATGTCCGCGGGGGCACTCTCCTCGCCCGGCCACAGAAGCAGGGCGCAGCGGACCTCTAACTCCGCCTCGCCGGCGCTGGCAAGGATGAAGTCGTTTCTCCCCTGCGCGGGCATGCGCAGGCTCGAGAGCTTGGACTCGTCCTGGATGCTCAGCGTGGGGATGAAGCCGTTGTCCGACACGTAGGAGTCCACCGCGGCGAGCGTGTCCTGGCTCAGGCCGTCCATGTCGAGGATGACCAGGTCGAAGTCGTGCCCAGACGAGATCGCCTGCGAGAAGGTCTCGGGCGTGGTGGGAAGGATCGAGACGTCCAGCGCGTGCTTGAGCTCGCGCATGCGCTCGATGAAGCGCGAGGTCCTTGCGAGGAGCAGTATGTTCTTGTGGTGCATGAACGCCCCCAGACGTACCACGAACGACCGGGACAAGCCACCGGTGCGCGAAACACTTTTTAGAAGACTAGCATAAATCGGGGCCCCGCCACCCCTTGGCAAGGGCCCCACCTGGTAACGACCCGTTTCTTGCGAGGGGTGCCTGGCCTAGCCTATCGAGCCCAGGAACTCCCGTGTGCGCTCGGTCTTGGGGTGGTCGAAGACCTCCTCGGGAAGGCCCTGCTCCACCACCACGCCGCCTTCCATGAAGACCACGCGGTCGGCAACGTCGCGGGCGAAGCCCATCTCGTGCGTGACCACGACCATGGTCATGCCGCTGTTGAGCGCGAGGTCGCGCATGACGGCAAGGACGCCGCGGACGAGCTCGGGGTCGAGGGCGGAGGTGGGCTCGTCGAAGAGGAGCACCTTGGGGTGCATGGCCACGGCGCGTGCTATGGCCACGCGCTGCTGCTGGCCACCCGAGAGCTGGGGCGGCTTGAAGTCTGCGCGGTCGGCGAGGCCGACGGCCTCGAGCTGCAGCAGGGCCTCGCGCTCGGCCTCCTCCTTTGACCTCCCCAGGACCTTGGTCTGCCCGATCATCACGTTCTCCTTGGCCGTGAGGTGCGGGAAGAGGTTGAAGCCCTGGAAGACCATGCCCAGGTCGCGCCTGAGCTTGGTGGTGTCGGTCTTGCTCGACCCCGTGATCTCGTGGTCGTCGATGAGGATGTGGCCCGCCGTGGGGGTCTCGAGCAGGTTGATGCAGCGCAGCATGGTGGACTTTCCTGAGCCCGAGGGGCCCAGCACCACGACGATCTCGCCGTTCCAGACGTTGAGGTTGACGTCGCGCAGCACCGGGGTGTCGGTGAAGGTCTTGTTGAGGTGCTCGATGCGCACCACGGGATGCTCGCCCTCCACGAAGTGGTGGCGCGAGAGGGCGCGGTCCTGCGCGATGGCGACGCGCGCCGCCTCGTCGGCGTCCATCGCGGGCGGGACCTCCGCCGCCTCGGGCACTGCCTGGTTCTTCTTCCTAAAGAGCATCTGCGACACCTCCGTCGGTGCGAACGTGCGATCGGAAGGGGGCGGCAAGCGACTCGACCATCGAGGCACGCGGCTCGGGGGCGCCGCCGGCAGGGGCCCCCGAGGCCTTCTCGCCCGTGGCCTCGCCTGGTTCCTTGGGACGGGGCCCGGCCCCGTGCTCGGCGTCGTAGAGGCGCCTCTCCACCACGCCCACCGCCTTGGTGAGCGGCAGGGTCACGATGAGGTAGTAGACCGCAGCGGCGATGTAGGGGGTGATGTTGCCCGACACCGTGGTGAGGTTCTTCGAGAACATCATGAGCTCCATGACGCCCACGGACGAGAGCAGCGACGTGTCCTTGTAAGAGGTGATGAAGTCGCTGGTGATGGTGGGGATCACGCGGCGCACGGTCTGGGGCAGGATGATCCAGAGCATGGTCTGCATGCCCGTCATGCCCAGCGACGCGGAGGCCTCGTACTGCCCCTGGGGGATGGACTGGATGCCAGCACGGAAGATCTCGGCCTGGTAGGCAGAGGAGTTGATGGCGATGACGATGACGCCCAGGACGTTGTTGTCGATGTTGATCCCCAGCATGGGCAGGCCGAAGAACATGATGTAGATCTGCAGGAAGAGCGGGGTGCCGCGCAGGAGGTTGATGTAGACGATCGCGATGGCGCGCAGGACGCGGTGCTTCGAGATCTTCATCAGCGCGAAGGCCAGGCCCAGGAGGATGGCGAAGGGATAGGCGACCACCACGAGGGCGAGGCACACGAGCCAGCCCTGGAAGAGCGAGACGAACGAGGTCACCAGGAGCTGCGGCTTGAAGAACATGTTGAGGAAGGGCACGGAGTTCCACGCCCCGACCCACGCTTGGCCGTCCAACCAGTTGACGACGGCCTGGACCGGCGTGTTCTTGATGATGGAGATGGAGGGCGAGTCGGCGAGGCTGCCGGTGGCACCGCCCGCCGTGGCGTACGACCCGCCCACGGAGTAATCCCCGCCCGCGGCAGGAAACTGCATGTCGGTGACCTCGAGCCTGAGCAGGGAGCCGTCGGGGATGGGGGTCGCGAAGTCGACCTCGAGGCTCGTGCCGGACGGCTTGGCGGTGGCGTCCACGCTCACGCGGTCAAGGCCGTCGAGCACCGTCACGCGGGTGCTGGAGCCGTCGAAGGTCGAGCCCTCGGGAAGGCTCAGGGTGACCGACGAGATGCCCGCAGGGACGTGCACCGTCCCCTCCCAGGTCAGGCGGGTGTCCATGCCGCCGATGACGCCGGAGCCCCCGTTCTCGTTGGGACGGGCGGTGGCCTTCTCCACCATGACGTCGCCGGCATCAGTCGCGGAGGAATCACCCGAGCCTGCGGTGGCTGCCATGGAGGCAGACCCCGCGGAACCCTCGCTCGCGCCGAACCACTTCTGCTCGAGGGCGTCCAGGGTGCCGTCCGCGCGCGCCTCCGCCAGCGCCTCGTCGAGCGCGGCCGTGAGCCTGGGGTTGTCCTTGCTCACCACGATGCCGTACTGCTCCCCCGTGGGGACCTGCAGCGCGACCTTGAGCTGGGAGTAGGAGTTGAGCACCTCGTACTGCATGACGGGCAGGTCGGCCACCGCCGCCTGGTAGAGCCCGCTCTGCACGCCCGTGAGGGCGGCGATGGGGTCGTCCAGCGCCACGACGTTCGCACGGGGCAGGTTCTCGCGCGCCCAGGCCTCCCCGGTCGTGCCCGCCTGGACGGCCACGGTCACGCCAGCCTGGTCGAGCGCGGAGGAGTAGTCCGCCTCGACGGGACCCGCGAGGGCGGCGGAGGTGACGACGCCCTGGTTCGAGTCTATGTAGGCGTCAGTGAAGTCGATCTCTTCCAGGCGCTCGTCGGTGATGGTGAAGTTGGACGCGCCCACGTCGGCCTTGCCGCCCTGCTTGATCATGGGGATGATCGAGTCGAACTTCTGGGCGGGCAGGAACTCGCACTCGAGCCCGAGCTTCTGGGCGAGCGCCTGCATGAGCTCCACCTCGAAGCCCGCTGGGTTGGTGGTCCCCTCCTCTATGTAGTCGAAGGGGGGGTTGGCGAGGTCCGAGACCACGCTCAGCTTGCCCGGGCTCACCAGGCCCAGGTCGTCGCCGGTTCCGCCCGAGGTCGAGGACGATCCCGCGCAGCCCGCAAGCCCCAGGCCGCGGGCCAGGAGCACCGCGAGGACAAGCGTCACCCCCAGGCCCTTGAGCCGCGTCGTGCGCCTGCCGTCCCCCATGACCACCACTCCCTCTAAGAACGTCGCGCGGGACGGGTCTGTGCCAGACTCCGTCCCGCCGCCCGCGTCCCAGTTGGGGCGCGTTTTGGTGGAAGTATAGTTTATGCAACGAATTTTGAAGGGGTTAATTCCAAAATTTGCATAACAGTGGGTGCAATGTTTTAATTTGACGAAACAAAGCCAGGTCGAGAGGACGAAAGGGAGAGGACGGCGGCGAGCCCATCGCCACCATCCCCTCACGCCATCCCAGACGGCGTCGGGACGAGGCCACCCGAGCCCCAGCCCCGCCTACAGGCCCGCGTAGTAGCTCTTGCGCTCCCACTCGGTGACCGTGGCGCTGTACTCGTCCCACTCGCGCCACTTCTGCGCCACGAGGTAGTCGCAGATGTGGTCTCCCAGGGTCTCTCGCATGAGCTCGCTCCTGTCGAAGCGCTTTATGGCGTCGCCGAGGTTTCTAGGCAGGCGACGGAAGCCCCTGCTCGCCAGCTCGCCGTCGTCGAGGCGCTCGAAGCCCGAGAAGGACTCCTCGGGAAGTTCGAGCCCCTCCTCGATGCCGCGGATGCCTGCCGCGAGCGAGACCGCGAGAGCCAGGTAGGGGTTGGCCGTGGGGTCGGGGTTGCGGAGCTCGACCCTGGTGGCCTGGTGCTTGCCCGGCTTGTGGGTGGGTATGCGCACCAGCGCGGAGCGGTTCTTGCGGCCCCAGGTGGCGTACACGGGAACCTCGCCGTTGGAGACGAGGCGCTTGTAGGAGTTCACGGTGGGATTGGTGACCAGCATGAACTCTGGGGCGTACTTGAGGAGTCCCGCCACGTAGTGCTGGGCCAGGGGCGAGAGGTGCGCGGGGTGCTCGGTCTTGGGGGCCCAGAAGAGGTTGTTGCCGTCGTGGTCGAAGAGCGACTGGTAGAGGAACATGCCAGAGCCCGACGCCCCCGTGAAGGGCTTGGGCATGAAGGAGGCCATCATGCCGTGCTCGTGGGCCAGCTGCCTGATGACAAGGCGCGACGTCATGATGTTGTCCGCGCAGGTGACGGCCTCGGAGTAGCGCAGCTCGATCCCGTTCTGGGAGGGGGCGCTGCTGTGGTAGGAGTAGGTCACCGGGATGGACATGTGCTCGAGGCTCAGGGTGGTCTCGCGCCTGAGGTCCATAGCGGAGTCGGACGAGGTCAGGTCGAAGTAGCCCGCATGGTCGAGGGGCACGGGCGTGGGGGCCTTCTCCTGGTCGAAGTAGAAGTACTCGAGCTTGGGACCCACGTTCATGACGTAGCCCTTCTCGTCCGCGGCGGTGAAGACGCGGGTCAGCACCGAGCGGGTGTCCCCCTCGAAGAGCTCGCGGCTGGGCGTGCGGATATCACAGAACATGCGGGCGACGCCGCACTTCTCGGGCCGCCAGGGGAGCACCTGGAAGGTGGTGGCGTCAGGGAAGGCGAGCATGTCCGACTCGTCCTGTGACACGAAGCCGGCCACGGAGGAGCCATCGAAGCCGACCCCCTCCTCGAAGGCCTCCTCGAGGTCCTCGGACGAGATCGAGAACGACTTGAGGTTGCCCAGCACGTCGGTGAACCAGAGCCTGATGAAGCGGACGTCGCGCTTCTCCACCGTCCTCAGGACGAAGTCGATGTTCCTGTCGCCGCTCATGGGCTCCTCCTTGCAGGTCCGTTGGGTCGCGCACGCGTCGGCCCCGACGGTCGCGAGTCATGCCATTCAGACGTTCGCACACAGAGGTTACTCCTCTGTTTCGCACAAGGCGAGAGGGGCCCAGGCGACCGTGGGCGGACGGCCCGACGGAGCGGGGCGCGGCGCGGCAGGCGCTACTTGCCCTCCGTCGCCCGGTCGGCGGAGCCCAGCGCGGCACTGGCGTGCGCGAGCATGTCCTGGGCGGCGGAGCAGCTCCCCTCTCCCGTGGCATGCGCGCTGCAGCTCGACCCCGAGGCGCAGCTCGAGCACTCGGACCCGCCCTTGACGAAGGAGCGGACGCAAAGCCCCAGGAGGGCGATGACAGCAAGCACTATGACGACGTCGGCGATACCCATGTCGGCCTCCAATACTGTTAGTCAAGACAAACTGTAGGCGAATGGCCACCCCTGCGATGCGAGGGGAGGGAAAAGGGCGGGCGCCCGACCGCGAATCCACAGGACCGCGTCGGGCGCCCACCCCGAAAGCCCGCGCCCGGAGGCCCAGGGACTAGCGAACGTTGTAGAACGCGGAGAGGCCGGCGTAGTCGGCAGAGCCTGCCAGGGAGTCCTCGATGCGGAGGAGCTGGTTGTACTTCGCCACGCGGTCGGAACGCGCGGGGGCACCGGTCTTGATCTGGCCTGCGTTGGTGGCGACGGCCAGGTCGGCGATGGTGGTGTCCTCGGTCTCGCCGGAGCGGTGGCTCACGATGCAGGTGTAGCCAGCGCGCTGGGCGGTCTGCATGGCCTCCAGGGTCTCGGTCAGGGTGCCGATCTGGTTGACCTTGATCAGGATGGCGTTGCCGGCACCGAGCTCGATGCCCTTCTTCAGGCGGGCGGTGTTGGTGACGAAGAGGTCGTCGCCCACGAGCTGGACCTTCTTGCCCAGGCGCTCGGTGAGCTTCACCCAGCCGTCCCAGTCCTCCTCGGCGAGGCCGTCCTCGATGGAGATGATGGGATACTTCTCGACGAGCTCCTCCCAGTAGTCGACCATCTGGTCACTGGTGAGCGAGCGGCCCTCGCCCTTGAGCTCGTACAGTCCGGTCTCCTTGTCGTACACCTCACTGGTCGCGGGGTCCATGGCAAACATGAAGTCCTTGCCAGGCGTGAAGCCCGCCTTCTTGACGGCGGCCATGAGGTACTCGAAGGGCTCGGCATTGCTCTTGAGGTCGGGGGCAAACCCTCCCTCGTCGCCCACGCCGGTGGAGAGGCCGGCGTCCTTCAGCACGCCCTTCAGGGTGTGGTAGACCTGTGCGCACCAGCGCAGGGCCGTCTTGAAGTCGGGGGCGCCCACGGGCATGATCATGAACTCCTGGAAGTCCACGTTGTTGTCGGCGTGAACACCGCCGTTGAGGACGTTCATCATGGGCGTGGGAAGGGTGTGGGCGTTGACGCCGCCCAGGTAGGCATAGAGGGGCTGGCCGGCAGAGACGGCCGCGGCGCGGGCGGCGGCAAGCGAGCAGCCCAGGATGGCGTTGGCACCGAGCTTCGCCTTGTTGGGGGTGCCGTCTGCGGCGATCAGGGCCGCGTCCACGGCACGCTGGTCGGCGGCGTCGACGCCCACCAGGGCCTCGTTGCACTCGTTGTTCACGTGCTCGACTGCCTCGAGCACTCCCTTGCCCTGGTAGCGCGCGTCGTCGCCGTCGCGAAGCTCGACGGCCTCGAACTCGCCGGTGGAGGCGCCGGAGGGGACGATGGCGCGACCCACGGACCCGTCGGCGAGGGCGACCTCGACCTCGACGGTGGGGTTGCCGCGCGAGTCCAGGACCTCGCGACCGTAGACATCAATGATTTCGCTCATGGGAAGAACCTTTCTCTAGGCTTCGGACCCCATGTCTGGGAACCTGTTAGGCACGTCTTACTTGTTCCCCCGAGTGCGCTTGCGCACGTCTCGCCTGCGCTCTTCACGCTTTCTTCACAGGCGAGAGGAACGCGAGCCAGGCTCCAGGCTAGGCCAGGAGCCTCTCCCCCAGGGCCCTGAGCTCACCAAGCGCCTCGTCGTCGGGTTCGAGGTTGGCGATGACGGTGCCGACCACGTTGACGCCGGCGTCCTCCGCAGCAGACTTCCAGGTCTCCATCCACTCGCCCGTACCCCAGTCGTAGCTGCCGAAGAGGCCGACGGGCCTCTCGCCCAAGGCGGGCAGGCAGTCGTTCCAGACCTCCTCGAAGTCCGGGTCCAGCTCCTCGTCGCCCATGGCAGGGCAGCCGAAGGCCAGCGCGTCGTAGTCCGCGACGGAGTCCGCCGAGAACGACGAGACCTCGACGGCCTCCGTCCCCATGGCGTCCGCCAGGGCGTTTGCCATGGCCTCCGTGTTTCCCGACTGGCTCCAGTAGACGACCGCTGTCTTGCTCATGTCTCTCCTCCTTGCTCGTGGTTGGACATCGCCTGTGCGATGCGCGGGCGGGTGCCGGAGAGGTGCCAGGACCCGCCCGCGCGTCACGCAGGGCCTACGAGAGGAGTGCCGCCAGGCTCAGGCCCGAGGCGAAGCGCCTGCGGCAGCGCTCCTCGCTCGCGGCCACCCTCCCGAAGCGGCGACGCGCCTCGCTGGCGCTGCCATAGGCCTTCCAGGGACCGCGGCAGGTCTCCCGCCCACCCGAGATGTAGCCCCTGACGTCCTCGAGGGGGTACCCCAGGAGCACGCCCACCTCATGGGGGAAGCGCGGCTCGATGCCCAGGTGGAAGGCAGCGAGGCGATGGCGGAAGCAGCCCACCAGCTCGGACGCGCTCCCACAGCGGTAGCCCGACGCCTCGAGGAAGGAGCTGAGCTCCGGGTCGCGGACGATTCCCTCCACGAGGGAGGAGCGCCAGACGAGGAGCTGCACGCGGTCCCCCGCGTGGCCGAGGACGGTGAGGTCCAGGCCATGGAGGGGAAGCTCGCGCGCGTAGGCGGCAATCGTCTCCCTCAGGCGGGCCTTGCGGCAGGCCGCGTTCCCACAGTCGCAGGCGGGAGGTCTGAACGAGAAGAGCGCCGCGGGCTTGGTCCCCTCGATCACGGCGGCGCAGCAGCGCACAAGGGTGGTGGCGAAGGCGTGCGCGAGGGCGCTCTGCTCCGCGTCGCAGCCCTCGAGCGGCGCATGGACCAGTCGCACCGACATCGCGCTCTTTCCGCTCATTGGATCACCCCTTATGAGCCCCGGGGACGACGCGCTCGGCGACGTCCCCGGGCAAAGTGACAAAAAGAGCGCCGCTCGCGCAGGAAAGGGGGGACGCGGGCGGCGCTTGAGGACCTGTTCGCAAGACGGGGAGAGGGTCCGCTTGCGCCAGGTAGGGATAAACGAGTTGCCGTGGGTCGCGCGCCTTTGCGCCTCCCACTCCCCTCGGGCCGTCCTTACCTGCCCTCGGGGCTTTTTGTTAACTCGCGTTAACTCCTGCTGGCAAGTAGAGTACACCAAAGCTAACTAATGTCGAGCGAAAGGCCGGCAGGCGTCCGATTGGAGCATTCATGGCGCTTCGTCGCAGGTGGGAATCCCGCGCGGCGTGCGATTCGGGAAGCCGCCGCTCACGCGCTTGCGCTTTCTCGCGAGCGTCGTCCCGATGCGGCCTGCGTCACCATACGGCACCGCCGCTCGCACGACTGCGCTCTCATGCGAAGAGAGGTGCCGTCCTCCCAGTTGGAGCCCCTCTCCCCTCCCACAGAATCCTTTTGGTGCGAAGGAAGCGGGTCGCATGACGCATGGAAGGGCCTGACGAGGCTGCCAGCGCATGCCCCTCGGCACGTCATGCCGCCCCAAGGCTTATCATTCAAGCTGTAGCAGGCAGCTGAGGGGAGAACCCTCCCCCAACGAGAAGGGAATGCCATGGCAAACGACGAGTACATGCACCTCGTGATCATCCGTCACGGAGAGAGCGAGTGGAACAAGCTCAACCTCTTCACCGGCTGGACCGACGTCGACCTCACCGAGACCGGACACGAGGAGGCCGCCGCTGGCGGGCGCGCCCTCAAGGAGGCAGGCTACGACTTCGACGTGTGCTACACCTCGCTGCTCAAGCGTGCCATCCACACCCTCAACCACGTCCTCGACGAGATGGACCGCAACTGGCTGCCCGTCCACAAGACCTGGCGCCTCAACGAGCGCCACTACGGTGCCCTCCAGGGCCTGAACAAGGCCGACGCCGCCGCCGAGCACGGCGACGAGCAGGTCAAGATCTGGCGTCGCTCCTTCGACGTCTGCCCGCCCGCGCTGGAGCCCGGCGACGAGCGCGACCCCCACGTCCAGGACCAGTTCCGCGACGTGCCGCAGGAGGACCTCCCCTACACCGAGTGCCTCAAGGACACCATCGCCCGCGCCTGGCCCTACTTCGAGCAGGAGATCAAGCCCCAGCTCGAGGCCGGCAAGCGCGTCCTCATCGCCGCGCACGGCAACAGCCTGCGCGCCCTCGTGATGCAGTTCGAGCACCTGACCCCCGAGCAGATCCTCGAGGTCAACATCCCGACGGGCATCCCCTGCTCCTACACCTTCGACAAGGACTGGAACGTCGTCGACAAGCACTACATCGGCGACCCCGCCACCATCGAGGCGAAGATCAACGCCGTCGCCAACCAGGGCAAGGCCAAGAAGTAGCCTCCGTTCGCACGCGAGCGTCTTCGGGGCCCCGCATCAGTGCGGGGCCTTTTTCTGTGCACGGAAATGCTGCCCTGTTTGGGACAGTTCTCGTGGGGTAGTAAGTGCCTGGCAAACATTAGCCACCCCTAACTCACGGAGGAAGCAATGAACCACAAGCTCATCGACCTCGAGAAGACCGTCTACGAACTCTGCTCCGAACTCCCCGAGTTCAAGGACGTCATGGCAACGCTCGGCTTCGACGAGATAACCAAGCCCGGCAGGCTCCAGACCATGGGTCGCCTCATGACCATCCCCAGGGGCTGCAAGGCCAAGGGAATCGACCTCGACGAGGTCATCTCGGGCCTCAAGGCGGCAGGCTTCTCCGTCAAGGGTCACGAGGACGAGCCAGGGCACGCCCCCGCAGCCGAGGTGGCAGAGGAGACCCCCGAGCAGCGCCAGGCGCTCCTCACCAGCTACCTCGAGCGCCTCGGCGCCGGCGAGGACGTCGAGGACGTGCGCGAGGACTTCGCCCTCCACTTCGCCAACGTCTCGGGCGGCGAGATCGCCGCGGCCGAGCAGGCCCTCATCTCGGGCGGCGTTCCCGTCGAGAAGGTGCAGCGCCTCTGCGACGTGCACGCCACGCTCTTCGAGGGCAGCGTGTCCTGCGCGCCCGGCCTCTCGGGCACGGACCCCCAGGACAGGCCCGGCCACCCCGTCCACACCCTGCGCAGCGAGAACGAGCAGATACTCAAGCTGATCGAGGGGCTTCGAGACGACGTCGACCTCTCCCGCGCGGCCAAGGGTGCCGACGTCGTTCGCGCGCTCGCCCAGAAGCTGCGTGCGGACGCGGACCTGCTCGCCGCGATCTTCCCGCACTACAAGCGCAAGGAGGAGCTCCTCTTCCCCCACCTCGAGCGTCACGGCGTCACGGGCCCCTCGAAGGTCATGTGGGGCAAGGACGACGAGGTCCGCGAGCTCGTGGGTGACCTGAGGCAGATGACGGAGGCCCTTGCGAGCTCCGGTGACGCGGCGGGGCTCGCCGCAGCCGCGGACACGCTCGCCGCTGCCTGCGAGGGGGCGGAGTCCATGGTCAGCAAGGAGGAGAACGTCCTCGTGCCCCTCTCGCTCGAGACCCTGGGAGCATCCGAGTGGACGCAGATCGCCGAGGAGAGCGGCGAGTTTGGCTACGTCCTGATTGACGAGCCTCCCGCGTGGCGCGCCTCCGCGCTCGAAATCGCCGAGGAGAGGCTCAACGCCGGCGCGTCCGCCCCCGTCCCCGAGGCGCCCCAGGCGGACGGCACGCAGAAGGTCAGGCTCTCCACGGGAGAGTTCAGCGTCGCCCAGATAGAGGCCGTCCTCAACACCATCCCCCTCGACCTCACCTTCGTCGACGCCGACGACAAGACCCGCTACTTCAGCCACGGGGACACGCGCGCCTTCCCGCGCCCGATGAGCTGCCTGGGACGCGACGTCTACGACTGCCATCCCCCCAAGAGCCAGGCCATGGTCCACAAGGTGTTCGAGGACTTCCGCAGCGGTGCCAAGGACAGCTTCGAGTTCTGGATCCACAGGGGCGAGCAGTTCCTCTACATCCGCTACTTTGCCGTGAGGGACGAGGGGGGCAGGTACCTGGGCGCGCTCGAGACCACCCAGGACATCGCCCACATCCGCTCCCTCGAGGGCGAGAACCGCCGCGGTGCCGACCAGCGCCGCGCGGAGGCGGAGTAGCGCGACGACGGAGACACGCTAGCGCAGGATACGAAAACAGCATTCTGCGGGAAATGCTGTCGTTTTTCGCGTTTGGCCTGTTGGCGCACCGGGATGACAGCATTTCACGGGATTTGCGGTCTTCTCTCGCCCACATGGCGCGGCCAGCAGGAAGGCGGGGCAGGCCCTTACTCGACGGGGGTCTTCTCTCGCCCGCATGACGCGGCCCCCGTCCCCTGGGAGACGGAGGCCGCGCTCCTTGTCGCGTCGTCGCTGGCGGCGCGTCGCAAGCTACTCCTGGACCTTGAGCGCCTCCGAGAGGGAGACCCTGCGAATGTTGCGCAGGTGAATCAGGGCGACGATGCCATAGGTGGCGAATCCGATGGCCACCAGCTCCGCCAGGTGCTGGGGTGCGTACCAGAGCGTCCAGTTCCCGGAGTAGCTGACCATCATGAACTTCATTATCAGCCTGAAGAGGCTCACGATCCCGCCAAGGCTCAGCACCAGGGTCAGGGCCACCACCGTGGTGATCGAGCGGATGTAGAGACGGGCGACCTCGCCGTCCTGGTAGCCGAACACCTTCATGTACGAGATCGAGCGGGCGGACCTGTCGATGACCGTCTTGGTGAGCAGGTACATGACCACCAGGTAGAAGGGCACCGAGAGGGCGACCATGGTGTTCATGATGTCGCCCATGGACTCCTGGATCTGGTCGACGACCTTGAGCATCTCCTGCGGCGTGATCTCCTTGGCGACGAAGCGGGGATCGAGGTCGAGGGCCTCGTCCGACGCATAGCCGTTGAAGTAGTCGTCCGGCTCCCCCATCAGCGCGCAGAAGTCCGCACGCGACAGGTATGCGTCCATGTTGGTGTCGCCGCCCGTGATCCCATCCACCCTGAGGTCATAGGTCTTGCCCTCGAAGCGGTCGACGAAGGGATAGGTCTGCCCGACCCTGAGGTCGCACTTCTGGGACAGTCCCCTGCCCACGACCACCCCGCCGCGCGAGAGCTGCACGTCAGACCAGTAGCGCGACGGCTCCTCGATGCCATAGAGCGTGATCTGCTCCATCGAGTCGGCGAGGTTGCGCTTGACCTCGAGGCTTGCAGCGGCAAATCGCTCGGCCTGCGCGATGCGCTCGGGAGAGTTCTCGCGCACGTTGACCGCCCGGTCGTCCGGGTTGACCGTCTGCGCCTTGACCGCGAGGCCCAGGAGTGTCGCGGGGTCGAGTGCCTGGACGTCCTCCGCGCTCGAGGTGGAGAGCGTCTCCGCAGCCTCGAACGCCGCACGCTCGTCGGCACTCCCATCGAGGCGCAGCGGCGCCTTGAGCAGGTACACGTGCTGGGCGGGAACCGACTGGCTCATGGTGCGGGCGACGTGCTCGACGGTGGGCAGCATGATCAGACCCATCAGAAGGAGGATGCTTCCCACCGAGATGCCCAGGAAGAGGATGACGAACTGGGAGATGTTGCGCAGGAACACGCGCGCCCTGAAGCGCAGGGAGAAGCCCCAGGAGCTGGGGAGGTGCACGCGGCCGAGGCCCCTGCGATGGGAGGTCTCGTGCCGCAGGAACGCCAGGGGGGTCGCACCCAGCTTGCGCAGCAGGCCGAAGAAGGTGATGAGCACCAGCATGCCCAGGGGAATGAGCGTCGTCATCAGGAAGACGCGCGGCTGGAAGGTCACCACATACGGAGGCAGGCTGTAGCTACGCATGTACAGGTTGCCCATGGGCTTGATCAGGAACGCGTAGCCCACGACGTTGCCGACGACGCAGGCGACCGTCCCCACCAGGACGGGCAAGGTGAGGTAGTGCCGCAAGATCTCCGAGCGGCGCCAGCCCGAGGCGAGCAACGTGCCTATCGCCGAGCTCTGCTCCTCGATGGTGGCGTTGGTGAGCACCACGAATACGAAGGCCATGATGAGCACGAGCAGGACCAGCATGACCTCCCACATGCCCTGGTCATGGACCACGTCGTCCTGGCTGAAGGTGATGGCCTGGTTGGCCTCGCGGTCCACGATGCTCGAGATCGACGCGCCGTTCTGGTTGACGGCCTCTGCCACCTTCTTCTCGAGCTCGACCCTCTGGGGAAGCGCCATAGAGCGGTCGTCCAGTACCGCCGAATAGCGCCACTGGGCCGAGCTTCCCACCAGCTGGTCGAAGTCGTCGTCAGAGAGCTGCGAGACCGAGAAGCTCTGGTTGTTGTACATGAGGTCGGAGTTGTGGACCATCTGGGTGGGATAGTCCGAGAGCGTCATGACGCCACTGATGGCGAAGTCCCTCCCGTCCACGGTGACGTGGTCCCCCACCCGCAGCCCGTTGTTCTCGCAGAACGTCCGGTCGAGCGCGATCTGGCCCCTCGAGTTCGGCTCCTCCCCCTCCACGTATATGGGAAGGTCGAAGTCTCGCCTGACGCGCATCGCGCGGACGGTGCCGGTTCCCTCCTCCCCGGACGCCTTCCTCCAGCCCATCGTGAGGTCACGGTAGAAGTTCTCGTGCACCGTCATCCCCAGTGCCCCTACGGCCCTCACTGCCTTCTTGGGAGCCTCGAAGTCACAGTCGAACTGCAGGTCTTCGACGACATACCTGTCGCGCATGCCCTCGATGGTCGCCTGGAGCGACGATGCGGCGACCATGTAGCCGGTCACCATGGCGGAGATGAGGAAGAGGAGGGCAAAGATGCCCAGGTACTTCCCGAGGTCCGCCTTGAGTTCGCGTGGGATACGCCTGTCGAGTGGGTTCCTCATGGCGACTACCAGCTCAGCTCGGAGGCGGGCTTGATCGTCTGGTTCGTATGCTCCGAGACGATCTGTCCGTCGCGCAGCTGGAGCACGCGATGGGACATGTACTGGATGGCCTCGTTGTGGGTGACGATGACCATCGTGCAGCCATAGCGCTGGTTGACGTCCTCCATAAGCTGGAGGATCTCCTTGGATGTCTTGTAGTCGAGGGCGCCCGTGGGCTCGTCGCAGAGCAGGAGGCGGGGGGCCTTGACCAGGGCGCGACCTATGGCGCAGCGCTGCTGCTGGCCACCCGAGACCTGGTTGGGGAACTTGTCGCGATGGTCCCAGAGGCCCAGGGACTCGAGGAGCTCGTCCATGGGTAGGGGCTTGGAGGAGAGGTAGGCGCAGACCTCTATGTTCTCCCTGATCGTGAGGTCTGGGACGAGGTTGTAGAACTGGAAGACGAAGCCGAGCTCACGACGGCGATACTCGACGAGCTCGCGCCTAGAGAGGGTCGTGAGCTCCTCCCCGCCCACGCGGATGCTGCCGGAGTCGGCGGACTCCAGGCCGCCCACGAGGTTGAGGAAGGTCGACTTGCCTGATCCCGAGGGACCCAAGAGCGTGCAGATCTCGCCTGACCGCACGCCTGTGCAGATGCCCCTGAGGACCTCCACGTGAGCCTCTCCCGACCCATAACCCTTTCTGAGGTCCGTGACCTCAAGGTAGGCTGCGTCACCCATGCGCTTCCCATCCACGTAAAAGTTAGCCTGCGCTTACCGATTATAGGAGGGTGATGGCCCAAATGACAGGACGGAAACGGGGAGTATCGGGCGCAGTCGGGCAGTTGGGGAAGCTAGGCGACCCCTCCCTCCCCCACTCGCAGCAAGTGGCGCGTGTTGAGGGCCACCGCGCCCAGCGTGGAGGCGTTGTGCAGGTAGGCGGCGGTCGTGAGGGATATGGCGCTAGCAACTCCCAGGGCGATGAGCGCGGAGTTGAAGCCCACTATGAAGCCGTAGTCGCGACGGATGCGGCCCATGAGGCGCTGGGAGAGGAGACGCATGGTCACCAGGGACTCGAGCGACGAGTCCAGCACCGAGACGTCGGCCACGGCGCGGGCGATGTCGCTCGCGTCAGAGAGGGCGACCGAAACATTTGCCGCAGCAAGTGCCGGCGAGTCGTTGATGCCGTCGCCCACCATGATGACGGTGTGGCCCTCGTCGCGCAGCGCCTGCACATAGCCACTCTTGTCCTCTGGCAGCACCTGCGCATGGTAGCTGTCGATGCCGACGGAGGAGGCGACGTGGGCGGCGCAGGACTCGGAGTCGCCCGTGAGCATGACCACCTTCTGGATGCCGAGCCCCCTGAGGCGCGCGATGGTCGCGGCAGCCTCGCCGCGCAGCGGGTCGCTGATGCAGATGGCACCCACGAGCTCGCCGCCGAGCGCCAGGTAGACAACCGAGGCGGTGGGCATGGCCTCCTGGATGGTCTCCTCGAGGTCGTCCGGCTTCGCGATTCCCTCGTCCTCGAAGAGGAAGTGGGCGCTGCCTATGAGCGCCTCGAGCCCGTCCACCTGCGTCGAAATGCCATGCGCGACCACGTAGTTGACCTTGGCGTGCAGTTCGTCCTCGTGGCTGAGGCCACGGCGGGCCGCCTCGGCCACGATGGCGCGCGCCATGCTGTGGGGGAAGTGCTCCTCTATGCATGCCGCGTAGCGCAGCACGGTGTCCTCGTCCGCACCGGTGAGGCTCAGCACCCCCTCGACGCGCGGAGAGGCATGGGTGAGGGTGCCGGTCTTGTCGAAGACGACGGTGTCCGCTGTGGCGAGGGCCTCGAGGTACTTGCCGCCCTTGACCACGATGCTGCGCTTGGAGGCCTCGTCGATGGCGCTCATGACCGCGACGGGAGTCGAGAGCTTGATGGCGCAGGAGTAGTCGACCATGAGCACGGCCATGGCCTTCGTCACGTTGCGCGTCAGGGCCAGAATCGCGAAGAACGAGAGGAAGCTGTAGGGCACCAGCGCGTCAGCAAGGTGCTCCGCCTTGCTCTGGACGCCCGCCTTGAGCTCGGAAGACTGCTCGACCATGGTCACGATGCCGTCGATGCGCGCGTCCCCCGGAGCAGCGGTCACGCGAACGAGGAGGTCCCCGTCCTCGAGGGCGGTGCCCGCATAGACCGTGGACCCCGCCGACTTGTGCACCAGGCGTGACTCGCCGGTCATGGACGCCTCGTCTATCTGTCCCTCCCCGTCCACCACCGTGCCGTCGACGGGAAGCACGCTCCCCTGGGGAAGGTGAAGCACCTGGCCACGCTCGACCTCGTCCATGGAGATGCGCACGTCCCTGCCATCGACCACGGCCCAGACGTTCTCGGCGCGCGTGATGAGACCGTCCTTGAGGGCGAGGTGGGCGCGGCTCTGCACGTGCCTCTCCAGGACCGAGGAGAGCTGCAGCAGGAACATGACCGTGTCGGCCTCGCCGAAGCTGCGCCTCAGGAGCGACGCCACCACGGCGGTGGCGTCGAGCACTTCGACCGTGATCTCGCCGCGCGCAAGACGCCTCAGACCCTCCGCGATGAAGCCGACGGAGCGCATGAGCGTCCATGCGTGGCGCAGGGGGGCAGGAAGAAGCAGGCTCCGTATGCCACGCCAGGCGATGAGGCCGCCCAGGCGCAGGGCAAAGCGGTTGTTCTCGGCCGCGATCTCGATGGCGTTCGCGTACGACTCGATGCCCACTTCCGCAGTCGGAAGCCTGAGGACGTCGAGGCCGTCTACCACGCCGAGGACGCGCTCGCGACAGGACGGGTCAAAGACCACCAGGACCGACCCGTTGGCAGGGTGGACCTCCGCATGCCTCACGCCGGGACTGCGCATGAGCGCGTATGCGACGCCACGCGCCTCCTCGTCTCCAAAGAGGTTGGAGCCGCAGCGCAGGCGCAGGCGGCCAGGAAGGTCAGAGATGATCTTGTAATGCATGAAGGGCTATGCCTCGCAACCCTCGGCATCGACCTTGGCAGTGACCTCCTCGCGGATCCTTGCCTCCTCGACGGCAAGGCGCTCCTTTACGGCTGAGTCGATCTTCGCCCTGCGGCGAGCCTCGGCCGTGGCGTCGTTCGCGTCGTCCACGATGCTCTGGGTCTCGGCCGTCACGGCGGCGTCGACCTTCATCGCGCAGGTGGCAACGGCGACGGCACCCTTGTGGAGCAGCCCCGTGCTCGCGAGCTTTGCGACCGTCCCTGCGACGGCGGCGCCCCCGACGGCGAACCAGATGTGATGAGCGTGCATGACTACTCCCTCTCTCTCGTGGCACAAGGTCGCCTTGGTTGACATTGTGCAGCAGTCATCCCTCTCGTACGCTAAGGCAGCGTCGAGAGAATTCACAACTCCGAGAGGATGCACCGCTCCAATCGGACGCGCTACTTGGACGGTCTTCTGGGGAGTGTGCCGTTCTCGATGCGCGAGAGGTGTCCGTGCGACGATGCTCCGAGGCAGACCTCAGACCATGTGGCGCGCCCTCCAGACGCTGGGAGAGCAGCCCATGCAGGCGGAGAAGGCACGGGAGAACTTGGACGGGTTGGAGTAGCCCACGGCTGCCGCGACCTCGGAGACGCCCAGCCGGCCGTCCCCCAGAAGCTCCGCCGCACGCCTCATGCGCTGCCTGCGGTACCAGGAATAGACGGGACTGCCGAAGGTCTCGCGGAAGGACTGCTTGAGCACGGTGGGCGAGCTTTCGCAATGCTCCGCCAGCTGCTCGATGGTGAGCGGCGTGGAGAGGTCGCGCATGAGCTCGCCCTGGGCGCGATAGGCGATCTGCCGATGCGACTGGCGGACGGGCGGACGGCTGACGGAGCCCGTGAGCTCGATGTGCGAGAGGAGACGAAGCAGCTCCACGACCTTGAGCCTGAGGTAGCCCTCACGACCCCGCTCCGGGGCGCCGTTCAGCTCGAAGAGCACATGGACGAGCTCGGGATGCCCGTCCAGGGAGGCCACCGTGGTGCCCATGCGGGAAAGAAGAGCCAGGCCCTCGGCATCCACGCCGAACTCGGCGAGCGCCTCTCCCTCCTCCCGCGCGATGCGCCCCAGGTCAAGCAGCAGGACGATGCCCCCTAGCTTGCGCAGCTGCAGGGGATGGACGCCTTCTCCCCTTCCGCGAAGCGCCAGGAGCGTCTTGGACCGGGGCGACGAGGACGAGGCGCACCTGGGATGGGCGGGGCGGATGCCTTCCTTGCAATAGATGAGGAGGAGCTCCCCGTCACTCCAGCGAAGGCAGGAGTCCGCGGCGTTCGTTCCCTTCGCGAGGGGGCTCGAGATGGCGAGACGGGCGCCCCTCAGGGGCTCGAAGACCTCGACCGACCTCTGCGTCCGCTCCATTTCCGCTCTCTCCTCGTTCATGAGAAGGCGCGCCACCCACCTTCCAGGCAGGCGGCGCGCCTTGGCTTGCAGTCTGGGGTCACGCGAAACCCCGTCGTGCCCGCGATGCGGGCGGGCCCAGGACTAGGCCACGTCCTCCGCAAGGCTGTCCAGGATCTTCTCGTCCTTCTTGTCCCACTTGGGGGCCGGGCGGAAGAGCTGGAAGAGCATGGCCGCGAGCAGCACGAAGGCGATCACGGTCCAGATGCCGAAGCTCCCGAAGACGACCAGCTCGTAGAACTGGTTGATGAACAGGCCGATCACCCAGCCGAAGATGCACTCGTAGGCGATGGCGAAGGCCGTCCACCAGCCGGAGTTCATCTGGCGACGGATGGTGCCCATGGCGGCGAAGCAGGGCGCGCAGAGCATGTTGAACGCCACGAACGCGCACATGGCACCGACGTGGAGCGTGCCGGCGACGGTGAACATCCCGGCGAAGCCCTGCCACATGCTCACGGAGTTCTCGGTTGCGCCGCCCAGGCCGTAGAGGACGCCGAAGGTGGAGACCAGGTTCTCCTTGGCGATCAGGGCAGAGATGGACGCCGCAGTGGCCTGCCAGTTGCCAAATCCCAGGGGAAGGAAGATCCAGCCCAGGGCGCCGCCCACGCCGGCGAGGATGGAGTAGTCCATGTAGTTCTCGGGCACGCCCTCCATGCCGGAGAGGAAGCCGAAGGCGCCGTCGCCGCCGTCCCAGCCCGCGATGCCGAAGTTGGAGAGGAACCAGATGCCCACGGCGGCCGCGAAGATGATGGTGCCTGCCTTCTTGACGTAGGAGGCGACGCGCTCCCACACGTGCAGCGCCCAGGAGCGGATGCTGGGGAAGTGGTAGTCGGGAAGCTCCATCACGAAGGGGACGGGCTCGCCCTCGAAGGGCTTGGTCTTCTTGAGCATGATGGCCGAGACGATGATGGCGACGATGCCCAGGAAGTAGAACATGGGGGCGACCCACCACATGTCGGAGCCGCCGGCGAGCACGCCCATGACCAGGGCGATGATGGGCAGCTTGGCCGAGCAGGGGATCATGGTCGTGAGCATGGCCGTCATGCGGCGGTCGCGCTCGTTCTCGATCGTCTTGGTGGCGAGGACGCCGGGGACGCCGCAGCCGGAGGAGACGATCATGGGGATGAAGGACTTGCCCGAGAGGCCGAAGCGGCGGAAGACGCGGTCCATGACGAAGGCGACGCGGCTCATGTAGCCGCAGTCCTCGAGGAAGCAGAGCATCACGAAGAGGACGAAGATCTGGGGGATGAAGCCCAGGACCGAGCCCACGCCACCGATGACGCCGTCGACCACGAGGCCCTTGACGAGGTCGGAGACGCCAGCCGCCTCGAGCGCGTTGGTCGCTGCGGTGGGGATGGAGTCAACGAAGCTGCCGAAGTCGTGCTCGTCGGGCTCGGCGGCCTTGCCCTCGAGGGCGGCGGCGAAGCCGGCGGCGTCCACCTTGTCGATCACCTGGAGCTCCTGCCCCTCGGCGAGCACCGGCTCGCCGTCGCTGGTCTCCTCGGTGATGGCCTCGTCGTCGGTGTCGACGAAGTTGCCGTCGTCGTCGTGCACGGGGACGTCGGTGGCAACGACCTTGGCCTTCTCGGCCGCAGCCTGGAAGTCGGCGATGGTCGCCTCGTCCTCGGCGGTGGGCTCCTCCGCGGCGATGGCGTCCGCGACGCCATCGGTGTTGACGCCGGCCTTCTCTGCGGCGGCGAGGTAGCCGTCGATCTGGTCGGCGTAGTGGTTGGAGGACCACTCCTCCTTGGCCTCGTCGAAGGCGGCCTGCGACTGGCCGCTCAAGAAGAAGCCATCGGAGAAGAGGTTGTCGTTGACCCAGTCGGTCCAGCTGGTGCCGATGGTGGAGATGGCGATGTAGTAGACCAGGATCATGATGGCCGCGAAGATGGGAAGGCCCAGAACGCGGTTGGTCACGATGCGGTCGATCTTCTGCGAGGTGGTGAGCTTCTTGGGGGCCTTCTTGACGCAGGCGTCCATGACCGTGGCGATCCAGTCGTAGCGGTCGGAGGTGATGATGGACTCGCTGTCGTCGTCACGGTCGTCCTCGATGGCCTTGATGGCCTTCTCGGCGGATGCGAGGACGTCCTTGCCGAGGTTCAGCGGCTGGATGGCCTCGGCATCGCGCTCGAAGACCTTGATGGCATACCAGCGAACGAGCTCGGCGGGGCAGGCATCCTTGATGAGGCCCGCGATGGTCTGCAGGGCGGACTCGACCTCGGCGGAGAAGCACTTGACGCCCTCTGCGGGCTTGCCGGCCTTGGAGGCGTCGAGGGAGGCGTTGACCAGCTCGTCGAGGTTCTTGTTGTGCAGGGCGGAGACCTCGACCACGGGAACGCCCAGCATCTGGGACAGCTTCTTGGAGTCGATGACGTCGCCACGCTCCTTGAGCAGGTCGCACATGTTGAGGCCCACGACGGCGGGACGGCCCGCCTCGAGGACCTGGGTGGTGAGGTAGAGGTTGCGCTCGAGGTTGGTGACGTCGATCAGGTTGATCACGGCATCGGGACGGTCATTGACCACGTAGTCACGCGAGACGACCTCCTCGGGGGAATAGGGGGAGAGCGAGTAGATGCCGGGAAGGTCGACGAAGGTGACGTCGTGGTTGGCCTTCCAGGTGGCCATCTTCTTCTCTACCGTGACGCCGGGCCAGTTGCCGACGTAGCCGTTCGAGCCGGTGAGCTCGTTGAACAGCGTTGTCTTGCCGCAGTTGGGGTTACCAGCCAGGGCGATGTTGATCTTGTCTGCCATTCCTTGCCTTTCCTGCTACGTGTCCGGAGTTATTCTCGGCTTACCTTTGCTACCTGAAGACTCACATTTGTTAGTTTTAGGTAACTCGCTCGGCCAGAAAAAAGGGGCCGTGCCCCGGGGAAGCTACTCCTTGGCTATGTCCACGACCTCGATGCACGCCGCCTCGTCCTTGCGCAGCGAGAGCTCGTAGCCGCGGATGGTGCACTCGATGGGGTCCCCCAGCGGCGCGACCTTGTGGACCAGGACCTTGGTGCCCTTGGTGAGGCCCATGTCCATGATGCGGCGCTTGATCGCCCCCGCACCGGTGAGCTTGGAGACGGTACAGCTCTCGCCGACCTTCACGTCCCTCAGACTTGCCATTCTTCCCCCTTAGAAAAACAGGCCGGGCGATGCCCGGCGCCAATACCCCCCGTTGTCTTGCTAGCAGGTGGCGATCTTCATGGCCATGTCGCGCCCGATGCCGAAGGTAGCCCCCTTGACGCTCACGAGGACGTCGCCGTTCACGCGCGAGACGACCTTCACGGAGGCACCCTGCACGAAGCCGAGCTCGGCGAGATGCTGCCTGAGCTCCTGGCTGCCACGGACGCGGGCGACGGTGACCGTCTCGCCTTCCGAGACCATCGAGAGGGGCAGCTGTGCCCCGACCACGCGCACTCCTGCGGTGCTCGTCATGCTCGTGCCATCCACAACGCTTCCATCCATCAGACGCTCCCCCACCCGGGTCCCGCCCGTTTGGGCTACGGACCACAAGTTTATGCTAGCTAACACGCTATTGTAGAGATTTTTGGCAACTGGGGAAGCCAAAGCTAACAAATTTTTTGGGAAGGGGAAATCATGGCAAAACATACACATTGGATCCTGTTGGCCTGGATGCGAAGCCCAGCTCAGACTGGGTGACACGTCGGCCCGCGAGGTCCGACCGGAGCCATTGCCCGTCATGGGACGAGAGGGACGACCTCCACGGCCCGTCCCTCTCGCCTCATGAGCCCTTGCCCTCGTGGCACGCCACGGGTCATCGCGCACCGCCGTCCGACAGGATCAGCCCGTGTTCTGCAGGCCGGCGGAGACCCCGGAGACGGTGCAGAGAATCAGATAGATGAAGCGCTCGCGCTCCTCGGGAGTGAGCGCCTCCCCCTTGTTGCGCAGGGTGTCCAGCGCGCGCACCTGCGCCAGCGAGAGGACGTTGACGAAGGGCAGGCGCATGCGGATGACGGGACCCAGGACGCGACGGCTCTGGAGGGGCCACTCGTTGCCGGTGATGGCGAGCACCCACTTGCGAGTGAGGCGCATCTCGTCCAGGACCTTCTCGTTGAGGTCGGGACGATCGGCGAGGTCGAGGTACATCTGGGCGATGCGGTCGTCGGTCTTGGCAAGCGACATCTCGATGTTGTCGACGAAGGTCGTGAAGAGGGGCCACTCGGCGTAGGCCTCCTTCAGGCGGGCGAGGTCGCCGAAGCTCTCGCAGGCGCTGCCCAGCCCGTACCAGGCGGCGAGGTTGGTACGCGCCTGTGACCAGGAGAAGATCCAGGGGATGGTGCGGAGGTCGGCCAGGGACTTTGCCCCCAGGCCGCGCTTGGCCGGGCGGCTGCCTATGGGCATGAGGCCGATCTCGGCCAGGGGGGTCACGACGCCGAACCACTCTGCGAAGCCCTCGCTGTTGAGGAGGTCGAGGTAGCGCTCGCGCGAGGCCCGGTCGAGCGCCGTGGCGACGTCGGCGTACTTGGCCGTGGTCTCGGTGTTGACGTACTCGATGGAGGGGGAGCTTTGGAGCAGCGTCGCTCCGGCGACCGACTCCACGTGGCGGCGTGCCAGGGTGGGGTCCCCGTAGCGGGCGAAGATGACCTCGCCCTGCTCGGTGAGCTTGAAGTGGCAGTTGACCGAGCCCTTGGGCTGCGAGAGGACGGCGCGGTTCGCGGGGCCGCCGCCGCGTCCCACCGCGCCGCCGCGGCCGTGCATCAGCACGAGGTCGATGTTGTTCTCCTCCGCCCACTTGGCGATGCGCGCCTGGGTGGCGTGCAGGACCAGGGTGGCAGAGGTGGGGCCGGCGTCCTTGGAGGAGTCGGAGTAGCCCAGCATGACCTCGAGCCTGCGGCCGGTCTGGCGGAGCCTGCGCTGCACGTCGGGAAGCTCGATGACCTCGTTGAGGGTGTCGATGGCGTTCTCGAGGTCCTCCACCTGCTCGAAGAGGGGAATCACGTCGAGGGTGGGGACGTCCTCCTCGTGGGCGAAGGCGAGGCGGGCCAGCTCGTAGACGTCGGCCACGTTCTGTGCGCTCTGGGTGAACGAGATGATGTAGCGGCGAGCGGCCTTGACGCCGTTCTTGCGCTGGATGGAGCCGATGGCGCGGAAGGTGTCCAGGACCTCGCGGGTCATGGGAGCGAGCTCGCCGCGCTCGCCCCAGCGGCCGTGTGCGCGGATGTCCTCGAGGGCGCGGCTGTGGACCAGCGAGTGCTGGCGGAACTCCATCTCCACCAGGTGGAAGCCGAAGGTCTGGGCCTGCCAGATGAGGTTCTGGACGGGTCCGTAGGCAGTGCGCACTGCGCCAGCCTTGGCGAGGGAGCGCTGCACCACCATGAGGTCGGCGGCGTACTCCTCCGCGTTGGCGTACATGACGTCGGCCGTGCGGGTGATGGTCGCCCTCAGGCGGTTTGCCATGACGATCATCACGGCGCGGTGGAGCTCGGAGGCGCTCACGTCCTGGGCGCGCTTGGTGAGCGACTCGCTCATCTCGACCTGGTGGCTCCAGAGGTTGAGCAGCTCGGAGGAGGGCTTGGTCGACGCGGCGTCCAGGGTGATGTTCCGGCCCGTGACCTGCGTGGCATCGGTGAGGGTCTCGAGCATGTGGACGCGGAACTTCTCGCTCACCTTGCGGCTCACCTTGGCGGTCACGTTTGGGTTGCCGTCACGGTCGGAGCCGATCCAGCTGCCGGGATGGAAGAAGGCGGGGCAGATGGGCGGGACGGTGCCGGCCTTCTCGCCCAGCTCCCAGTCGTCGAAGCGGCGGTAGACCTCGGGAACCATGTCGAAGAGGGTGTTGTCGAAGATGTCGATGACGGTGTCGGCCTCCTCGACGGGAGTCGGCTTCTTGATGCCGATGGGCGAGGTGCGGAAGAGCGCGTCGATCTCTTGCAGCATGCGACGCTCGTTCTCGGCCAGGGACGCGCCGCCGAGTCGGGGACGCTCCTCGAGCAGGCCTGCGATGCGGCGGATCTTGCCCTCGACGGCCTTGCGACGTGCCTCGGTGGGATGCGCGGTGAAGACCGGGTGGAACTCGAGGCGGTCGAGCAGGGCCATGGCCTTGCCGGTGCCGCACTCGTCCACGAGCTGGCGGTATGCCACGGTCAGGTCGTTGATGGTGTCCTCGCGCTCGCTGGTCGATATGACACTCTCGCGCGAGCGCAGGGAGCCCACACGGTAATTCTCCTCGCAGACGTTGGCGAGGTGGAAGTAGGCCGCGAAGGCGCGCATGACCAGGGTCGCCTTCTCCACGGGCAGGGAGTCGATGATGCGCACGGCGTCGCGGAAGGCGTCCATCTCGACCTGGTTGGTGCCCGGCTCGTAGGAGTTCGCCTTGATAGTGTCGACGAGCAGCGCGTCGAAGGTCGCGCGCAGGTCGCTGTCGTACTCGCCAAGTACCTTGCGCACCAGGCGCAGGAAGAGCGCCATGTTGTCCTTGAGCCCGTCGGGAACCTCGACCTCGGAGAGCGCCTCGCGGGCGGCAGCCCACTCGAGCTCTGCCTCGCTTGCGGAGGGTCGGACAGAACCCTGCCCGCCCTCCTTCAGTCTATCCAGCTCAGACACCGTACCTCCCCCTGGGCCAACGTCGCGGGCGCCGGCCTCGAGCCTCTTGTGCCAAAGAATCGCACACCATACTTTAGCCGGCGGGTGTATGCCGAGGATGTAGCCGACCGCAGCGAAACCCAATCTTCACGCGCAGGGCGGGATACAATCGCCAGGGCGGGAAGGGACAGGGGGGCCGTCGAGTCCAGACCCGACCTACCGGGACGAGCGCTCACAGGATGTGCGAGGCATCACATGACCAACCCACTGGACAGGACCTTTCGAGACAAGGGGACAAGAGGGAGCAAACGCTTCGTCGCCGGCGGGCCTCGCACGGCCGGGACGACCAAGGCGCCCTTCCTCGCGCGCCTCGCCAACGACTGGTGGGACAGACTCATCTCGTCCGTGTGGTCGGGGTCGCTCGCAGACCAGACCGCACGCTACGCCGCCCACCGCACCCGCAGCGACTACCTCTTCAACAGTCTGGGCCTAGGGCTCTGGGGGGTGCTCTTCCCCCTGCTCACCGTCATCGCCACCCAACTCGCGGGCGCCGAGGCGGCGGGGCGCTTCTCCATGGCATTCGTCATCGCCAACCTCCTGCAGTTCGTGGGGACCTATGGTGTGCGCACCTACCAGGTCTCCGACGTGGACGAGGCTGAGTCGTTTGGCTCGTACCAGCTCCAGAGGGCCGCGAGCTGTCTGCTCATGGTTGGGGTGGCCTGGCTCTGGTGCCTGGTCAAGGGCTACTCGGGCGAGATGCTCTCGATCTGCGTGGGTACCTTCGCCTTCCGCCTGGTCGACTCGCTCGCAGACGTGTACGAGGGACGGCTCCAGCAATGTGACAAGCTCTGGCTGGCTGGCGTCTCCCAGGCGCTGCGCTGCGGCGTGTCCATGCTCGCCTTCACCGTGGCGCTGCTCGTCACGCATGACGTCGCGGTGGCAAGCCTTGCGCTTGCCGGGGCGGCAGGGGTCTCGCTCCTGCTGGTGAGCCTTCCCCTCGCCCTGCTCGAGACCCCTCGCTCGCGTGGGGTCCGCCTCGTGGAGCTGCGAGAGATCTTCGTCGAATGCGCACCAGCCTTCGCGGCGCAGTTCCTCTTCGTGCTCATCGAGTCCGTTCCCAAGTTCGCCATGGAAGGCGCGCTGGCCTACGAGAGCCAGCTCTTCTTCAACGCCATCTACTTTCCCGCGCAGGGCATCGCAATGACCGTGGGGTTGGTGTACAAGCCCCAGCTCGTGAGGCTCGCCAACATCTGGTCAGAGCCCAACCACCGGGGACGCTTCGACCTCATCGTGGTCGCCATGGCAGGCGTCGCGGCGGCGCTGACGGCCGGCACCCTTCTCTTCAACGCCGCCTTCGGCGTGCCCCTGCTGGGAATCCTCTATGGCACCGACTTCGAGCCCATGCGCGCCCAGCTGTACCTGATGGTCCTCGCGGGGGGGATGTCGGCGGTCGTAGACTTCCTCTACCAGATCATCACCGTGCTGCGCCGCCAGGAGCTCGTCACCAGAAGCTACGCGCTCACCTTCGCACTCTCGGTCGTGTTGAGCGTGGCGCTGGTGGCGACGCTCGGGTTCAATGGTGCGGTCTGGGCCTACTTCGCCTCGATGGCCACCCTCTTCGGCATGCTCGTGGTCCAGTACGTCCTGCTCCGCGTGAGGGGCTAGAAGGGGGCTGACCGACGCCAACCGCACGCGCCCGGGAATCTTCACCAGACTTCCCCACGCCCTTGTCAGGAGCCTCATCAGACCGCTCTGCCCGCGACATCCCCAAGTGCTATGACAAAAAAGACATTCCATCTGCGCTCCCCGTTCGCCACGCACCAATCGTCAAACGCCCCGCACTCGATTCCCAACGAGAGTGGTTTCGACTTCAACGATTGTGCGAAGTTCGCTGCCGGAGAACATGGGCAAATGGACGTGTTCTCCGATTGTGTAAAAGAATTCTGTGGCTCATTGCCAAGTTGAGCTAATCATCCTTACACAATCGTCAATCACATCCAGAATCATCCATTTTTCCTGTCCGTTGTTTACACTAACGCCATTTAGGTTTCTTGCACCTTGAAAAGCTCGCGGCAGCACTTGCGACACCGAAGTTTCCAGTCAGGGGGCCAACGGGATGAATCTGGTAATCACGGGAAAAGTGGGAGTGGCGCTCCTTCGCGCCGCTCGCCTGAGGTCCGACCTCGGCCTGGCACCAGCCACGCTCCAGGCGGTGCCTCCCGTCGACGCAAGCGGCCGAGACGTGATGGGGCACAGCGGGGTCAGGGAACTCGTTGCCCCCCTGCTTGCGGCCGAGGACCCAGCAATCGGCATCAGGGTCGCATCAAGCAAGGAGCGCATTCTTGTTCGTGGCCTCAGTTGCAGCGTCACCGAGGGCGAGCTGTTGCCAAACTCGCTCCTGCGCGTCTGTGACACCAGGACCCCCTTTCTCGACAGTCCCATAAGGGGCGTCAACGTCTATGTGGATGCCCCCGGGCTCATGCTCCTAGGACGAGCCTCCGAACTGAACCAGCTCGTTTCATCGGGAAGGATGAGCAATCTTTCCGCGACTGCCGAGCTCATGGGCCTGGGCTGCGAGCTCTGCGGCACATACTCCTTTGAGCCAGGGCACGACGGCGGGTGTGGGTTTGGCCTGGACCCCCTTGCCACCTCCTCGGAGGTGTCTTCGTACCTAGCCGCGAGCAGGGGGAGGCACGGAGCGAAGCTGGCTCGACAGGCGGCGAAGATGATCCTCGATGGCTCCGCCTCCCCCATGGAGTCCATCCTGGGGCTGATGCTCTCGAACCCACCGCGCTATGGGGGAGTGAGCCTGACCTTTGGGGCGCTCAACAGGCCCATCGACCTCTCGAACGACCCAAGGGGGCTGCTGATGCATCGCAGCATGAGGCCTGACATCCGATTTGACCGCTTTGGGATCTCGCTCGAATACAACGGCCGCGATTCCCATGCGCAAGAGCGGAGCATGCGAGACGACAAGCTGCGCATCGAGGACTATTCCACCATGGGCGACACGCTCTTCATCCTTCGTAGCGAAGACCTGAGGGATACGTCCTCCCTCGAGAGAACCCTCGCCCGCATCGCAAACGCAATTGACGCCAAGGGCCACAGGACAGAGGCGAGGAGGGTGCTGCGGCTGCTTGACGACCCCGCACGGCACGCCATCCGGGCAGAGGTGTTGGGATCCCTGCTTGCCCAATCCAGACTACGAGTCGCGTCGGTCAACAGACGGGAGACAAGGCGCGCCAAGAGGAAGAGGCATGCCAGGCTTCCCGGCAACAAGGAGCCGGGTCCCGCCAGTTGACGGGTCCCATGGCCAAGCGGCCTTGGCTCTTGCGAGACTCTGGCCTACTCCTGCGCCGCGACCGGACGCCCGGACTCGTCCAGCCCCATGTAGCGCAGCATGCCGACGACCGCCCTCTTGGCCCCCTCGACGGAGTGCACCACCGTCTTGGGGCCGTTCACCACGTCACCCGCGGCGAAGACGCCCTCGACCGTGGTCATGCAGTCGTCATCCACCACCAGGGTCCCCCGCTCCGTGCCCCTGAGTCCCTGGGTGGTGAGGATCAGCTTGTCCTTGGGCACCTGCGAGACGCAGAAGATCACCGTGTCGCACTCCACCTGAACGAGTTCGTCGCTCATGTCGACGACTTGTCCCTCCTCGTCTAGGATCGAGCGGCGGAACACCGGCCCCCTGTCGTTGATCGACTCGATGGACTGCCCGTAGACGATCTGCGCGCCATCGAGTTGCGCAAGCTCCACCTCGTCAGAGTTTGCCGAGACGCCACCCCAGTTGGAATACAGCGTCACGCGACGCGCCCCCTGGCGGATCGCCGTGCGCGCCACGTCCATGGCGACGTTGCCCACGCCGATGACGGCGACGTCCTGGCCGATCTCACAGACCTCGGGGTTGACCAGGTAGTCGATTCCGAAGAAGACGTTGCCGCGCGCCTGCCCCTTGATGCCCAGGGTCTTTGCGCGCCAGGCGCCAGTGCCCACGAAGACGCCGTCGTAGCCGTCACGCAGGAGGTCGTCGAGCTTCAGCGCGCCGCCGATCGTCGTGTTGGGACGCACGAGCACGCGCAGGCGATCGAGCAGCGCACGATAGCGGTCGATGATGGAGTTGGGCAGCCTGAACTCGGGGATGCCATAGCGCAGCACGCCACCGATCTCCATCTTCTGCTCGAAGATCGTGACGTCGCAGCCAAGGGCGGCAAGTTGGATGGCAACCGTGAGACTCGCGGGACCGGAGCCCACCACGGCGACGTGGCGTCCGTTGCGCTCAGGCAGCTCGTCCGGCCCCATGCGGTCCAGGTATGCGTCGGAGATGTAGTCCTCGATGGCCGAGAAGTGAATCGGGGTGCCCTTGCGCCCCCGAATGCAATGCCCCTCGCACTGCGCGCTGTGGTTGCACACCAGCGCGCACACCACGCTCATGGGGTTGTTCTCGAAGAGGGTCCTGCCCGCCTCCTCCATCCTGCGCTCGCGAAACATCTGAATCACCTGGGGGATGGCCGTATGGACCGGGCATCCCTCCTGAC
>NZ_DBEZHV010000016.1:0-29769 GCF_048189965.1 Olsenella phocaeensis
GGCTTGGGGTTGGGGTTGGGGTTGGAGGGCTCGGTCACCTCGAGCGAGAGCTGGATGGTGTCATCGTCCGTCGCCACGGCATCCTTGCCCGGCGCCCACTGCGTGCCGTTCCACACGAACGAGAAGACCTTCGAGGTCCCCTCGTCGGTGGTGGCGCGTGCCGCGAAATGGCCGCCGACCGTGCCCACGATGGTCAACGTCTTGCCCGTTTCGGCATTCGTGGAGACCTTGAGCCCGGGGACGACGAGCCTCATCCAGCTGGGGCTGTTCTCGCCCGCGTCACCGGCGGCGTCGACGACGGCCTCGAGCTTGTCATAGGTCGTGATCTGGTCGGGGTCGCTCAGGACGAAGGAGACGGTGACGGTCTTGCCGTCGACCCTGACGTCACCCACCTTGAAGCCGGGGCCAAACGCCTCGGTCGTGACCTGAGATGGATCGAGGGACGCGGGGAGCTCGATGTCGTCGGGGACGGTGAAGCTGGCGCTGAAGCCGAAGTCCCTGACGTCCAGCTTGATGTCCTCGTGGCTGACGCCGGGGTAGCGGGCCTCGATGGCGGCCATCTGTGCCTTGACGGGAGCGACGTCAATCGCCCCGGTCAGGTCGAAGCTGGAGCCCTTCTCGGCCCTTATGACCGCGTCGTGCTCGGTGTCGCCGGCGACGAGCATGTCACCCTCGAGACCGCCCTCGATGGGCGAGGTGGTGGCGAGGGTCAGCTGGATGGTGGGATCGCTTGCGGACAGGATGGCATCACGCCCCTCGTCTGTCTGCTCGCCGTTCCACGTGAAGGCGAAGACCTTGGTCTTCCCACCCTCGGAGGTCGCCTTCGAGTGGAAGGTCCCCGTGACCGTGCCCGTGACGCTCAGGCGGGTACCCGCCGCGACGTCATCCGAGACCCGCGTGGGAACCGTGAGCCTCATCGTGTCGGAGACTGCGGAGACGGCATCCTTGAGCTGCTGGTAGTTCGTGATTCCGGGCTTGAGGTCCATGGTGACGGTGACCTTGTTGCCCTCCGTCGTGACGTCCGACACGGCAAAGGTGTCGGAGAAGCCCTCGACCGTGACGTCACTCTTCCCAAGCCCGACCTTGGGGCTCACGCCATCGGGAAGCGTGAGCGTGGCCACGAAGCCCGAGCTGAGGTCCGAGAGCGCGATGGACTCGAAGCGGTCGGGGGTGGTGCCAAACTGGCCCTCGATGGCCTCCATCTGGCTCTTGACGCTCGCCACCCCCACGACGCCCGTGAGGTTCACCTCCTCGCCTGGCAGGACCTCGTGCACTGCCTCGTGCTCTGTGTCGCCGTCCGCCTCGAGGTCTGCGGGCAGCCCGATGGTGGAGGGGACCACGGAGACCATGGTCTGGCGGACGTCGTCGCCGCGTGGGTCCCTGCCGGCTTCCAGCTGCTGGGAGGTCCAGTCGAAGACGAAGCGCTTAGTCTCGCTCCCCTTCTTGGCGACGGCGAAGAAGTTACCGCTCACGTCGCCGGTCGCGGCGAACTCGACGCCGTTCTGGACGCCGTCGGCCAGCGTGAGGCCAGAGATGGTCGCCGTGATGAAGTTCGAGTCGTCGATGCCGGTGGCACGCCCAGCGGCCAGTCCGGTGCCTTCCACGGCATCCTTCAGCAGCTGGTAGTTGGTAAAGCCGTCGTTGAGCCTGAAGGTGACGGTCACCTCCTGCCCGGAGGCGGTGACGGAGTCGAGCCTGAAGAGGTCGCCCATGCCCGCGACCTGCACCTGGGGATCCGCAGGGACCCTCACCTCGTCAGGAAGCGTGATCTTAGCCGTGAACGTCGACGCGGCACCAGAGAGCGCGATGTCCGAGAAGTGCTCGGGACCCTCCCCGAAGCTCTTCTCGATAGAGCGCATCTGGTCTTTGATCGCAGTGGTGTCGATGGCCCCCGTCAGGCTGAACTCCTTGCCCGCCTCGACGAACTTGATCTCGTTGGACACGTCCTTGGAGTCCCCCCACATGTCGGCATCGAGCGCGCCGCTCGCCTGGATGGTGGGGACGGAGGGGTCGTCCTTCCACTTGAGGTAGTACGTGACGTCGCCCTTGACCGTGGTTCCGGAGTCAAGGGCCGCAACGTCGGAGCCCTGGGGGTCGTCGTACCAATAACTGTATTCGTGGCCATAAACGTAGCCGAGAAACGTGAGATCCTTTGTCTCGTGCTCAAGCAGGAAACCCGCGCGGGACGCCATGCCCTCGAAGCCCGCTGTGTCCTTGCTTGGCGTCGCGATGCCAGCGGTGCTGGCGTCGACGGAGCCGTCAAGGGACTTCAGGAGGTCGCCCAGCTTCTGGTTGTCCGAGACCTTGGCCTGCCTTTTGACGGTCGCGACCTCTCCCCCGTTGGCCTCGGTGGAGATGGAGAACACGTCCGTCTTGGTCTTGAACACGCTGTCATCGGAAAAAGTTCCCCCGTTGGCAGAGAAGCGGACCGTCGCAAGCTGGTCCTCCCACTGCGCATAGAGATCTACGGAGCTCTTGTCGGTGGGAAGCGTGAGGACGTCGCCAGAGGCATGCTCCTCTCCCCTGCCGTCGGCGCTGGTGTTCCAGCCCTTGAAGATCTTGCCCGGCTGGGAGAAGGCGCCATTCGCGGCGATGGCAGCATCGATCGACGCTACGGTCGCACTGCGGTCGGGCCTGTTCGCAGAGACGGTATAGGTGGCGTCATCGGCAAGGTTGCTGTGGTAGACGATGCCATAGCTGGTGGAGTCGCTCGACCACTTGGCATAGGCGACCAGGGGCGCATTGACCGTGACGGAGCTGTCGTACGCGCGTTCCACACCGTCCGCATCCCTGTAGAACCAACCCTCGAAGTGATAGCCAAGTGCCGTGGGGTCGCCTGGGACCTGCGCGCTGCCGGCTGCGGGCGTGGCGTCGGCGAGCGCGTAGCCGCGCATGGCGACGGCAGCCTTGTCCGCGACCGTTCCGTCACTGAATCTCGCCCCGACCGCCTGGGCGGCGTCCGGGGCATTGAGCCTGAAGGTAACGCTCTCGGCGGGGACCCACACGTGCTTCTGTCCGTCGGACGAGGCGTTGGCCACGGGGTAGCTGTAGCTTGTACCGTTCGAGTTAAGAGGCGAAAGCGCGCTCGTGCTTGCGTCGGCCAGCGTGAAGAGCATGAGCCGCTCGTTGCCGTTGTCCGCGCCGTTAGTGGGAACGGTACTGCCACTGCCGGAGTTGTAGTCCGGGGCATACTTCACGAGGTGGGAGCCACCGAGCACGACGTAGTTCGTGCCCGTCTGGCCCGCGCCCGTGTCTGCGTTCTTCGCCGCAGGCGACTCGACGAGCGAGCTGCCGTCGAACTCGATGTAGCCGTTGCCCTGCGCGCCGAAGAGCGCGCCGGAGTTCTTGCCGTTGCCCTTGAGTGTCGAGTTGTCGAAGACCACTTTTCCGGTGTTGACGTTGAGCCCACCTGTGCCGCCGTTGTTGAGCTCGATGGTGGAATTGGTCACGGTGACCGTCGTGCTCGCGTTGCCGCCGATCGAGATGCCGGCCGTCGACCCGGTGTTGGAGGTGATGTGCGAGTTCACGATGTTGCAGGACGACTGGATGGCCATGCCCGTGGGATAGCGCCAGGAACTCCCTTTGTTGATTGTCAGTTCGGAGTCGCTCATGTTGAGTTGGTTCATGTAGTAGGTCTGGCCGAAGCCCGCCACGGTGAGCGAGGCGTTCTTGAGGTTGAGGTCACGAGCGTCGAACCAGGTGCGCGTCTGGGAGTTCACGCTCACGGTGCAGTTCTCGAAGGTGATGCCCGACTCGTAGAAGTTGGTGTCATTCTTGTCATCAGCCGTGATGGTGAGGCTGTCCTTGCCGCCGCTGCCCCTGACCGTTCCGCCCAGGGCGATGCCACGGGTGACGTTCCCGCCGGCGTTGTCCTCGAACACGTAGCTGCCGTCGGTGATGGTCGAACCCGCCCTGGCGGTCAGTGCCGTGCCAAAGCCGGACATGGTCAGCGTGGCGCCATCCAGGCACCTGAGGGTCGATCCGCTCGCAAGCGTGATGCCGTCCGCGCCGGTGCCCTCCATGGTGGTGACGCCGGCGACGACCAGGGTCACACCTGCGGGGATGGTGGCCGCAGCGGGCGCAGAGAAGCTGCCCTTGATCTTGATGGTCGTTATCGCCGGGTTTGCCGCTTGGAGCTCCAGCGCCTTGCCAAGGGACTTGAGGGGCGCTGTGCTCGACCCATCGTCGGCGTCGCTTCCGGTGCTGCCGTCGACCCAGAGCTCCACCGTCTCTGTCGGGGCGGACGCGGGCGGTGCCGCGGCGAGGGCGGGTGCTTCGGCGGCCGTCGCTTCAGCAGAAGCAGAGGGACTCGCCTCCTCGTCAGCAGGAGCGGCGTCGGCAGCCTCGACGCCTTCGGCGCCAGCGTCTCCCGATGTTGCTGACGCTGCCGTCCCGTCAGGAACGTCCTGCCCGTCGGACACAGGCTCAGAGGTCGATGCGGCGGCGGCGCCCGATGCCGGTTCGGCATAGCCCGGGACCGCAGGGAATCCCTGCAGTGCCAGGGCGAGCGTGAGCGCGGTGACGAGAGACCGCCTTCCCAGGCCCAGCTCCCGAGAGCTCCTTGTGGACATTCTCACTCCTTTGCTTTTATATACTAAATTTCATACAGAGTGATTTTATCTCCACCGGATGGAACAGAGGGACCCGGCGGCAAAAAACTCGTGCGAAACCCAAGGGGGTCCGTCCGACAAGGCCGCAAGCCCGACCGAACGCAGGCAGGCCAATCGGGCGGGGAGGGACGGCAACGAAGCCACTGCCATCCGAAGGAACGCTGTCGTAGGCCGGGCAACCTGCAAACCGGCTGCGGCAGGCACCTACCTGAGGTCAAATATCGAGCGCACGTGGGACATCACGCGGGTCATGGTGGCTTCAGGCACGACGCCGAGCAGCTCGTATCCACGGCGCTCGAGGTCGAGGCAACGCAGGGCCTCCACCTGAACGTAACCCCGTACCAGCCCCGTGCTCAACGGGACGTGCAAGGGATAGCCGTTGTTCGTACTGGTGACTGGCGCAACCACAACCAGGCTCGACCTGCAGTTGAAGCCATAGGTGCTCAGAACCACGGCAGGCCTGGACTTCGCAGGCTCATGTCCCACTGCCGGGGTGAAGCTCACCTCGACGAGGTCGCCCTGCTCGAGCGGCGTCACTCCACCACCTCCGCCCCGACGTCATCCCCCCAGTCGGGCTCTGGGCTCGGCTCACTTCCTTCGTAGCCCCTAAAGAGGCTCTCTATGCTCTGATAGGGGGCGTCACCGTACGAACGGTGGGGACCAAGGGGTCTGAGGGTGATGAATGGTCCCTCCTCATCCGACCCACCGACGGCGTCAAGCGTCGCTCCGACATCGACCCCAAGCAAGTCGCACATCGGCTTGGGTATGCGCACCGCCCGTGAGCCACCCCAACGACCGAGCTTCGTAGTGCCTTCCATCGTGGCGACGGCATTCATCCTTCCACCCCCTGATATGGATATTCTTCTACATATCATACCCAACGTCCAGCAGCCAAAACAAGGCGAGAGGCCCGCCGGCTTCGTGCCGGGGACCTCTCGCCCAAAGTCGCATGGCCTCGACCGAGACGAGGTTGGCTCGTCGCGGGCGCCGCCTCCTACGAGCGGAAGTTCATGTCTGAGTTTGAGTCCTTCAGCATGACGTCATGCGCGCCGCCCTCGACCAGCGAAGTGGCCGAGACCAGGGTGATCTTGGCCTTGTCGCGCAGCTCGGGAAGGTTAAGAGCCCCGCAGTTGCACATGGTGGAGCGCACCTTGGTGAGGGAGTTCTCGACGTTGTCCTTGAGCGGGCCCGCGTAGGGGACATAGGAGTCGACGCCCTCGACGAACGAGAGGGCCTTCTTCTCTCCCCCGAGGTCATAGCGAGCCCAGTTGCGGGCGCGGGCAGACCCCTCACCCCAGTACTCCTTGACGTAGGAGCCGTTTACGTTGAGCCTGCGCGTGGGCGACTCGTCGAAGCGAGCGAAGTAACGGCCCAGCATCAGGAAGTCGGCACCCATGGCCAGGGCAAGCGTCATGTGGTAGTCGTACACGATGCCGCCGTCGGAGCACACGGGCACGTAGACGCCCGTCTCCTCGAAGTACTCGTCGCGGGCGCGGCAGACGTCGATGAGCGCGGAGGCCTGGCCACGGCCGATGCCCTTCTGCTCGCGAGTGATGCAGATCGAGCCGCCACCGATGCCCACCTTGACGAAGTCGGCCCCGCAGTCCGCCAGGTAGCGGAAGCCCTCGGCGTCGACCACGTTGCCCGCGCCGACCTTGACGGAGTCGCCGTAATGCTCGCGCACCCAGTCCAGGGTCAGCTTCTGCCACTCGGAGTAGCCCTCGGAGGAGTCGATGCAGAGCACGTCGGCACCGGCCTCCACCAGCAGGGGCACGCGGGTCGCATAGTCGCGGGTGTTGATGCCGGCGCCCACGATATAGCGCTTGTGTTCGTCGAGGAGCTCGTCGGGGCGCGACTTGTGGGAGTCGTAGTCCTTGCGGAAGACGAGGGACGAGAGGTTCCCGTCCTTGTCCACGATGGGAAGGGTGTTGACCTTGTTGTCCCAGATGATGTCGTTGCAGACCTTGAGGGGCACCGTGGTGTCCGCCGTCACGCACTCGGCGGCGGGGGTCATGAACTCGCTGACGAGCTTGCCGCGGTCGTCGCGCGACACGCGGTAGTCGCGGCTGGTCACGATGCCGCAGAACCTGCCATGGGGGCTGCCGTCCTCGGTCACGGGCATGGTGGTGTGACCCGTGCGGTCGCGGAGCTCGAGCACGTCGGCCAGGGTCATGTCGGGCGTGAGCGTGGAGTCGGACACGACGAAGCCGGCCTTGTAGGTCTTGACCTCGCGGACCATGGCGGCCTCGTCCTCGGGGGTCTGCGAGCCGTAGATGAACGAGATGCCGCCCTGCTGGGCGAGGGCGACGGCCAGGCGCGGGCCGGAGACGGCCTGCATGATGGCCGAGACCATGGGGATGTTCATCTTGATGGCAGGCTCCTCGCCGCGCCTGAACTTGACGAGGGGCGTCTCGAGCGAGACGTTCGCCGGGACGTTCTCGTGGGAGGAGTAGCCGGGAACCAGAAGATACTCGGAGAAGGTGTGGGACTCTCCCTCGAAGAACGTTGCCATGCAGCTCCCCTTTCTTCGCGATGCGCCACGACCTGGGCCGTGGCGCATCTTGCAGACTAAGTTGTGGTCGATTCTAGCATCCGGCACAGGCTCGGGCTACCTCGCGCCCTCCCCCATGACATCGTCGAAGTTGACCGCGATGTCATGCTTCGTGGGGACCCACTCGACCTTCTTGAACAGGGCCGCGACCGTGATGGGGATGTAGGACATCATGAAGAGCGGGAAGGTGAAGAGGTTGGTGAAGATGCGCCACTTCTTCTTGGCGTGGATGTGCTTGCGCTCGCTGATCGTGGTGATGACGGCGAGGATGAAGAACACCACGTACATAGAGGCGAAGGTCATGATGAGCGAACCCACGCACATGGCCAGCTCGCCATCCGTGGCGATGAAGCCGTGGCTCAGGTAGCCTACGATCAGATAGGACGCGTTCACGAAGGCGGAGAGGAGCGTCAGGATCATGCCCGGGGCAACCGTCATGAGCATGTCATACGAGGCGAACTGCCCCTTGCCTATGCCATGGAGCAGGTTCCTGTTGTACGAGAAGAACACCTGGTAGAAACCCTTTGTCCAGCGCATGCGCTGAATCCAGGACGCCTTGAAGGTGAGGGGCTGCTCGTCGAAGAACTCCGCGGGAGCGTAGCCGATCTGGATGCCGTGCGCGCAGCAGAAGGTCGAGAACTGGATGTCCTCCGTCAGGGTGTGGAAGTTCCAGCCGTGCATGCCGCGGATGATGCTCGCGGCGACGAGCCAACCCGATCCCGAGATGGCACAGCTCGTGCCCAGCATCATGCGGGCGTTGTTGAGGAACTTCGCCTCGCGCAGGAACCAGAGGGCGTACGCCGAGCTGATCCAGCTGGAGTCGAAGTTCTTGGAGTTGCGGTAGCTGGTGCAGACCAGGTAGCCGGCGTCGAAGGCCTGGTTCATGACCTGGACGTAGTCGGGCGCGATGATGTTGTCCGCGTCCATCACGAAGAAGGCCTCGTACTTTTCCCCGTACTCGTCGAGAATGCGGTCGAAGGCGTAGTCGAGCACCCAGCTCTTGCCCTTGCGCACGAGGTCGTTGCGCTCCCAGGTGATGGCACCGGCCTTGCGCGCCTCGTCCGCGGTGGAGTCGGTGCAGGCGTCCGCCACGACGAAGCAGTCTATGATCCCGTCATACTCCTGGGTGAGGATGGAACGCACCAGGTTGCCGATGACCGGCTCCTCGTTGTGGGCGGCGATCACGAAGGCGTAGCTGTGGTTCCGCTTCGCCTTCGGCAGCACGACCGTGCCGCGCAGCATCACGCGGATGATGTAGACCAGCTGGTAGAAGTAGGCGAGCGTGAAGAACAGCCAGATGATGCCGTTGAAGATGACTATCGGCGTGAGTCCCAACCTGTTGAACACGGCCCTACCTCTCCTCGTGTGCGCGCTACGAGAGGTCGCCCATGCCCAGCTGGGGGCAGATCCTCTCCCCTGCCTCGGTGCGACCCATCGAGCTTCCCTTCAAAGATTCTAGTACAGCCAGGAGGTCCGATGGCAGGCGGTCGGCGAGCTCGATGGTCTGGCCCGTGGCGGGATGGTCGAAGCGAATGTGCCAGGAGTGCAGGAACTGGCGCCTGAGGCCCCGGTTCTGCCGGTCGTCCCCGCGGCCGTAGAGCTGGTCGCCCACGACCTGGTGGCCCAGGTGGCGCATGTGCACGCGAATCTGGTGGGTGCGCCCGGTGTAGAGGTGGCACTCGAGGAGGCTGTAGCCATCGTCGAAGCGCCCCGCCTCGAAGCGCTCCAGGGTGGTGAAAGTCGTGATCGCCTCGCGCGCCATGGGGTCGTCCGAGACCGCCATGCGCAGGCGATCTCGGGTGGAGCGGGCGATGCCGGTGGTGACGGTGCCCTGCTCGGGGGCCACGTAGCCCTGGACGAGCGTGACGTAGCGACGGTCGAGCACGCGCATGCGGATGAGGTCCTGGAGCGCCTTCTGGGTCGTGTCGTCCTTTGCGGCGACCATGAGCCCCGAGGTGTCCATGTCAAGGCGGTGCACGATGCCGGGACGGTCGTCCCCTTGCAGGGTTCCCAGGCGAGAGATGCCGCAGTGGGCGACGAGGGCGTTTGCCAGTGTGTCGTCCACGTGCCCCGGGCTGGGATGGCAGACGAGACCCGCCTGCTTGGAGAGGACGATGAGGTAGTCGTCCTCGAAGCGGACATCGAGGGGTATCTCGGGGTTGGGGGCCAGGGAGCCCGGGGCAGGCTCGGGCTCGGGGACGCTCGCCTGGACGCGGTCGCCCAGGAGGACGCGCTCGCTCTTGCTGGTGGCGAGGGTGCCGTTGATGGTCACGGAGCCACCCTCGACGAGGTGCGCGCAGGCGGAGCGGCTGGGCATGCCCGGCTGGGCGGCGAGGAAGGAGTCGAGGCGCACGCCGTCGGACTCGGGCCCCACGAGGAGGCTTCGTATGGTTGTCGTTGTCGCCGGCATCTCTCGCCTCCCCTTCCACGGTCTTGGATCCCTCTTCCGGCCCGGACGCGGCGCGTCTCCATGCGTGTCCTCGCTCGGGCACGTCCCTCCTAGTCGAGTGCGCAAGCTTAAGGCGCGGAATTGCGCACTCGACGGCCGTCCGCAGGCAAACGTCACCGTTTCGCCCCTCGAATGCGCAAGCTGAAGCCTTCAGATTGTACACTCGCACGATTTCTTGGGCGAGAGTGACCCTCGCGCCAGACCTGGGACCCATCGGTGCGGGCTCGGCAGAGTCAGCTACGGAGCTTGGGCTTTTCAGGGTCCGCAGCTGAGTACGCACCATCTGCGCAAACGCGCCCGGACCCTTCCAAATGCTAGTCACCTGTGGAGTTCTCACCTTTCAGAGTCCGCAACCAAAAGTCTACAGCCAAGGCCAAGGGGTCAGCGAACAGCCCTGCCTTCCGAAAGGAGACACCACTATGGAATCGCAGAGTCCCATGAACGAAATCAGGCATCTTCGACTCGATTTTCATGGGAGCGCATACAGGACCACGCTCGATGCCCAGGTCCGATCAAACCTATTACAGGATGGGATTGACCCAATAATTAGAGGTCAATTTGCTGTAGCGGCTGGCGTTAGCCTCGGAGTAGATGTCGTCATTTCGCTCGTGACCGGCGTTACGTCGGGACTCATCGTCGAAGCAATAAAAGGAATAATGAGAAAGATAAGGAAGGCCGCCAAGGAAACCTTGTCTAGTGACTGCCACCTTGGTCGAATGACGATAGAGATGGATACCTGCGACTTCGTCATCGCGACGAATGGCAGCGCTGGATTCTATGCCGAGAATGTTAACTACAATGAGCTTATTTCTCGAATGATGGATTTCTATGAACAAGAATTGGCCGCTGGTCATGCAATTTATCGCATCGAAGCGCCCTGTGATTTTAATCCCAGCGAAGACCGCTTAAAATCTGGAACTTCCGGCGTGGGAAATTTCTCGTTGTGGCTTGTAACCTATCGATATGGAAGTCGATGGCCTTGTTGCATATACGATGCCATTAATGACGTGATCATACCTACTGAAGATAAAGAAGAAATTACAAAATCTATAAATTGTGTAGATAGATTCTATTCCGTAAATTGATAACAAATAGCATTGATGCCTACGAATCGCCGACCTACCATGAACCAATGCGGTGTGCGCATAATTGCAAGCGCGGCGATTTATTTGTCATAACGTCGCCGCTAGTTAACCAGGCGCACATGCCAATGACATGCCGCCGCCCGGTCACGCACACCCATCGAGCGGTAGGGTACATGCGCCATAAGACAAAGCACACACGAGACTTCGGAGTCTACTGCATGGAAAGTGCGATTGTGTCGATTCCACACACCCAATGACCCTCGGTTTGGACGGGAAGTGCGTTTGTGTAGAGAAAAAGAGCGCTTTCATGCCGACAGACAGTCTTTTTTCCTACACAAACGCACTTCCCGTCCATTTGGGTGCCGAAACGGAGCCCCAAGTCGACACAAACGAGCTTTACGTTTTGGCACTCATCAGACTGGGGAATCCGACGATTCCACTTCACCATGAGAGGATCATTACGGCGAAGCAATCCATTCTTGCGCCCTGTTGCCCCTGAGAATCTCACCACACCAACTCCTGCAGACGCCTGAACGCAATCCGGAACCACGACAGATGCCCCTCGTCAAAGAAGGACTCATGACCACTCTGCCAATGAGCGAGGCAGCATCATTGAGAGTAGATGCCCGAACCGAGCAGCCGAAGCTCACGCACGCTGCCGATGATTATGGCCAGTTCGTCGGTGTCATAAGAGGCGCTGTGGTAGGCCGCCGCGAAGGTGCCTCCGACGTCCATCCCGATGTCGTCGCTCGCGCCGATGCTTTCTTTGGATGAGAATAACTCAGTAGGCGTGACGCCGACGCTCCGCTCGCTCAGCCGCGTTCTTCGCAAAGCGTGCAAATCCCCTGGGTGAGAAGGGTGACGACCTCCTGGATCTGCCGTTCGGTCTGGGCGTAGTCGAGCGACACGCCAAAGTGGTTGGTCTCATGGTCGCTGCCCGGCTCGATGCGCCGGAGGATATCAATGAGCTCCACCTCGCGCTCCGTGTCATGGACGTTCGTCTTAAGGTGGTATGTCTCGTCGCGCTCGGTGATCAACGATAAGCCCGGACGCCCCTACCCGCGGTAGACGCTTCTCGTCTCCTGGACCTCTCCCTTCATGGAAAGCCCCAGCAACCCCGCCGCCGACTTGGTCAGCGCCCCAGACCGGACGACCGTGATGCTGCACTTCCGCGAGTCGTTGAACTCGTCCAGGCACCGCAGACCGCTCGTCGTGAGCCTGATTCCGCGTACGGTCTCGAGCGGCAGCAGCCTGCCACGCGCGTCCTTCCGGAGCTCAAGCCGTGTGCACCAGCCAAGCTGGCCCAGGTACGCAAGGGCGTCCGCGATTCTGACGTCACTCCCCTCGGGACCCTGAAGGTCGGGGGTGGCGCCCTCGGAGACGTCACGAATCAGCGTCATCCAATTGGCTGCGTCATAAAGCGAGATGGGTGGCACGGCACTGCCGTTGGGAATCACCCACTCCTCGCGCCCGAATCGCCCCAGCTCCTTGCTCGCAAAGGGGACCATGCCGTCCCGACAGTACCTGCGGACCTTGTCCTCCGACCAACCCCAGGCCTTCGCCGCCTCAGATGCCTTCACGCCGCCCCCTTGGTAGGTCGTGGTCCCGCATTGACGTCACACTCATTATGGGCGGCAAGCGCTCGTGGTTCCAGTCGTCTAGCCACAGCCGTTCAACATGGTGGGCATCACTTTTCAAGACACGAAGGGTCACGCTACCCGTTGATTCTCACTTCGCGGTGATTAGGAATCAGGGTCAAGTCCACACCGACGGATATCGGCGATTCCGTCAGAGCCTCTCGAGGCTCTCCCCGTCGAGAAGAAAATCGAAGAGCCCCGTCACCAGGACGCCCTCCTCGGTATACCAGGGGGCAACTGCGTCCCTGGCAACGATGACCTTCTTGAACGAGTCGTCGATCTTGAGAAGCGACCTCTGCTCCTGCAGGGTCTTCTCGTGGGTCGGTAGGGAGTACGCGGATTGGACGTAGTAGCGCCGGGAACCCTTGTTGCAGACGAAGTCGACCTCCAGCTGCTTCCGGGACGACCCACCCTCGGCATTCGTTTCCGAGGTATTGATGACGCCCACGTCCACGTTGTACCCCCGGGAGACGAGCTCTGTGTAGAGGACGTTCTCCATTATGTGGGTCTCCTCGATCTGACGGAAACCAATCTGGGCATTTCTCAGTCCCATGTCCGAGAAGTAGTACTTGACGGGCGAACCGATGTACTTGCGGCCCTTTATGTCGTATCGCTGAGCTTCCTCGATTACAAACGCGTCCTCCAAAAAGCCAATCCGGCTACGCACCGTGGTGGGACTCACGCCCTTTCCCTTTACGGTTTTGAACGTGTCAGCCATCCTCGTCGGGTTTGTCAGGGACCCTATGCCGGAGGCAAGCACGCTGAGAAGGTCGGCAAACTCCGCGTCATCGCGTATCGCGTTGCGCTCGACCAGGTCCCTGATATACGTCTCACGGTTGAGCGCCTGCAGTGTGCCCATCTTCTCCTCGTCCGTACCCTCGAGCACCACCAGGGGGATGCCGCCAAACTGTACGTACTCCGCCCAGCCATCAGACTTCTCGCCATCATACGTCGACATGAACTCAGAGAAACTGAGTGGCCTCATACGGACCTCGTCGCCGCGCCCACGGAACTGAGTGATGATGTCCCGAGATAGGAACCTGGCATTGCTACCGGTGACATATACATCCAAATTACGCCTGCGGAGAAGGCCGTTGAGGACCTTCTCGAAGCCCTCCATCTCCTGCACCTCATCGAGCGGTACATAGTAGGGTCCCTCATCGGAAGTAAGCTCCATTATGGGGGAGTAGAACATCTTGTAGTCGAGGTACTCCTCGTTCTCGGGATCGTCGAATACCATCTCGATGATTTGATTCCCCGCGACGCCACTCTCCAGCAGGTGCCTCTTGAACTGCTCGAAGATGAGAAAGGACTTTCCGCAGCGGAGCACGCCAGTCACTACCTTGATGAAGCCGTTCCATTTCTTTCCGATGAGCAGATTGAGATAGTGGTCTCGCCTTATTTCGGTGCTCGACATTCGCTCGGTCATAAGTGACTCACAGCTGTCGCAAAATGCTGATTAATGCATTTTCAATCAGCAGAAATATATCGTAGCAGCCCTTATGTATCCAGGCAGTAGAGGTAGCAAGCCAACGAGGGCGCGCTTGACGTACGAATCAAATAAGCGATTCGATTCGCATTTGACTCTTAGAGGTTCTCTGCCCAAGCATCTAGGGCAGCGGCATTCATCTTGAGCTTGCCCTTGTAGGCACAGGCGGAAATGTCAAAAAGATCAAGGGGAATCGACCTATAGAGCAGGCTGAGTTTGCATAGGTAAAGAACGCAGTGAGCCCCGTCGAAGCATTTTTCCTTCTTCTGATTATGCTTGATATGCATAATTCGTACTCTATTGTTCTTAAGCTTGTCAAGAAACCCATCGCTGTCAGCAGAAGTTTCTTTATAAAAGACCACGTTGTCATATTCGACAAGAAGAGCTTCGAGACACTCTTTCAATGTTTGACGTCTGGTGTTAGCGGGCAACTTTTTCCGCGCAACGAGGATCTCCACCATGGGCTCTGCCAGCTCAACCGCAAAGGCCAAGGACACGTCTCTTGGCATGCCGTTTTTTGAAACCGCATACAGGTACATTTGATTAATTATGTCAAGCTCTTCAAGGAGCAATATCCAACGTTCAAATAAATCGTCTGTCAACACATCCTGGAAGTAGCGGAAATCCTGAATCTGAACAGGAGCGATGCGGCTCAGCAGTTTGTAAGCAATTAAAAATAGGCGTTAACTCCCCCTCTACCATTGTGTACGCCTGAGTTTTACTATCCGATTCGGCTGACTGTCACATCGTCGGCGGCGGCCCCCGTGGCAAAGCGAGACTGGACCGGTCACTGCCCAGCCAGGCACCATCACGACCTTCTCGGGACGGTCCTGCAACGAACTCGTGGTCACCGAAAAGAGGTCCGGCCGGCCATCCATCTCGCCGCGGCCGGAGCCGGAGCGCCCATGCGGGAACTCCTCTGCGAGGGGGGCACATCCGCTCGTCTCGTGGAGCGGGTTTTCCTTGTCGCGCCAGAGTCAGTGACAAGGTGGAGGGCTTCCACATCACGCGCACCACCATCGACAGCGAGGTCGTAGCGGATTGTGCAGCGACGGTGCCTCTGGCCAACACCTGACGGAGCCAGGCAGAACTTGTCAGGCACGCCTATCCCCGCCCGAGTGTGCAAGCTTAAAGCACGGAATTGCGCACTCGACAGCAACTTGGAGACAATCTGCAGCGCTTAGGACCTCCGAGTGCGCAAGCTGAAGCTTTCAGATTGCGCACTCGCGTAAGCGCGGGAGGGGGCTCGCGACGATTGCGCACTCGAGGGCGGGTGCGGGAGACAAGCGACAGGAAAAGGCAAGAAACACAAACAGGCGAGAGGGACCGGCGGCCTCGCCCCCGCCCGTCCCTCTCGCCTGCAAAACGGTCGCTCCTAGCCCCGCTCCCCTACCTCGCGAGCTCTTCCACCGCGGCTTTGAGCTCGTCCGTGCGGTTCGTGGCCTCCCAGGTGAAGTCAGGATCCTTGCGGCCGAAGTGGCCGTACGCCGCCGTCTTCTGATAGATGGGCCGCCTCAGGTCCAGGTCGCGGATGATCGCGCCGGGCCTCAGGTCGAAGACGCGCGCCACGGCCGCGTCCAGCACGGAGTCGTCTACGACGCCGGTGCCCTGCGTGTCCACCATGATGGAGAGCGGCTCGGTCACACCAATCGCGTACGCCAGCTCGACCTCGCACTTGCGTGCGAGCCCCGCTGCCACGACGTTCTTGGCCACCCAGCGCGCCGCGTAGGCACCGGAGCGGTCCACCTTGGTGGGGTCCTTGCCACTGAACGCGCCACCGCCATGCCGGCCCATGCCGCCGTAGGTGTCCACGATGATCTTGCGGCCGGTGAGGCCCGTGTCGCCCATGGGCCCGCCCACCACGAAGCGCCCCGTGGGGTTGACGTAGATGGTCGCGTCCTTCCAGGCGATGCCGGCCTCGTCCAGGACGGGGCTTATGACCTGCTCGATCATGTCGCGCCGGATCTGCGCGAGCTCGATGTCGGCCGCGTGCTGGGTGGACACGACGACGGCCGTAACCTCGACGGGGCGGTCATCCTCATAGCGCACCGTCACCTGGGTCTTGCCGTCCGGGCGCAGGTAGCCCAGGCTGCCGTCCTTGCGGACCTCGGCCAGGCGCTGCGCCATCCTCTGCGCCAGGTAGATGGGCATGGGCATGAGGACGTCGGTCTCGTCCGTGGCATAGCCGAACATCATGCCCTGGTCGCCGGCACCGATGCGCTCGCAGGGGTCCTCATCCCCCGCACGGGCGAAGCTTCCGTCCACGCCCTGGGCGATGTCGGGGCTCTGCTCGTGGATCATGTTGATCACGCCGCAGGAGTCGCAGTCGAAGCCGTACTTGGCGCGGTCGTAGCCGATGCGACGCAGGGTCTCGCGCACGATGCCCTGGACATCCACGTAGGCCTGGGTGCGAATCTCCCCCATGACGGCGATGGTGCCCGTGGTGGCGAAGGTCTCGCAGGCCACGCGCACGTCCTCGAGGCGAGCGGGGTGCCCGGAGGGAGACACGTAGCCCTCCGCCTCAAGGCGTGCCTCCTTCTCGATGATCGCGTCGAGGATGGCGTCCGACACCTGGTCGCAGATCTTGTCAGGATGTCCCTCGGTCACGGATTCCGAGGTGAAGAGGTAGTTCCTGTGCGCCATGTCAGCGCCCCTTCCCGGTGCCAGCGCACCTTTGCGGGGCCATGGCGGCCCCTGTTCCAATAGAGGGGACATCGCTGTTGCTGGCACGCGCTCCCCCGTCTTCCAGGCCCTTGGCCTGCCGAGATTTGGCACCATGCCCTGAGGCTGGTTGCCGGAGCTTCATGGGGCTCGGTCCCTCAGCTCTTTGCGCCTCGCGGCGCCTCTTGACGAGCGAGTACACAGTATGACATCGCGCCCGCGCTGTAAACCAGATTTTTGAGAGCAGTTCAAAACTCACGATGCCGCGACGGGGCGGACGTCGGACAGGATGACGCCGATGGGCCGCGACCACGATGACAGGCAATCAAGATGTCATGACGGCAGGAACCTACCCCAAACGGCGATGCTGCCGCCAGAGCCCCCACGGCAGGAACCTACCCCAAACGGCGATGCTGCCGCCAGGACCCCACGGCAGCGGCTCAGTGCCGCCCCCTACGCCAGGCGCGCGCCAGCTATGGCAGCCGCCTCTCCGGGCGTCCCCATGCCCTCGATCGAGAGGTCGAGCAGGGAGCTTGCCAGCACGTCCTTGTCACCGAAGCGCTCGCCTCCGGCGGACACGAGCGACGTCACCAGGAAGCCGCCCGCGGCAAAGGTGGCGGCGAGCTCGCTGTTTACGTCCTGGCGCACGATGCCCTCGGTCTTCGCACGCTCGATCTGGGCGGCCAGGATCCTGACCGTGCGGAGGAAATGGCTGTTGGAGAGGGGCAGCGTGCCCTCCCCCGACTCGGTGAGCTCGCGCGTGAGCGCCAGGGCGAGGGGGCTTCCCGTCCTGAGCCGCTGGGCCAGCTCGGCGCAGAGACCGCTCAGCGCGTCGCGCGCGGTGGGCGCCTCCGAGACCACACGTTCGATGGACGAGACCAGCTCGTCGCTCGCAACCTCGAAGATCGCATGGACCAGCTCGTCGCGGTCAGCGAAGTAATAGTAGAGGGCGCCCTTGGACATGCGGCAGCGGTCGGAGACCTCGCTCATCTGGAAGTCGGTGCTGCCGTGCTCTGCCATGAGCTCGGAGGCGGCGGTCATGATGCGCTCACGGGTGGCGGCGCTCTTGCGCGTCTTGGACGAGGACCTGAGCCGCTGGCGCGTGCGCTCCACCCGCCCCTCGACGACGCCATGTGCGACGCCCCTCATGGCGCGCGCCGCACCGGCGACCTCGACCGCAGCCTGCTCGTTGATGATACCCATCGCCGTCCTTCCCCCTTGGCCGCGACGATTCTAGCATGCAGGAACGAGATTTTTTGAACTTCTCCCCCCAACGCACCGTTCGAGGGGGAGAGAAGCGCGGTGTCTTGATGCCGCGACGCCCGTCTCATGCAAGATAAGCGCAGCTCACGACCCGGTTGGTTCGTCCCTCTCCCCCTGTAGTTCGTTGATGAAATTTTTGACTCCCATTCAAATGAACGTACGCCTTGGGTAGACTGTCGCAGGAAAATGTCGGGCCCTGGGGCCCCGTGGCAAGGAGCGCTATGAAGACGGCGGCAAAGATATTCCTCCGGGACCTGAGGCGGATCCTGCGCAACCCCATGGCCGTGGTGGTCACCCTGGGGGTCTGCGTCATCCCCTCCCTGTACGCGTGGTTCAACATCCTCGCCAACTGGGACCCCTACAACAACACCTCGACCGTGCCCGTCGCGGTGGTCAACGAGGACCAGGGCGCCAATGCCGGCAGCAGGGGCTTCGTGAACGCGGGCGACATGGTGGTCGAGCGCCTGAGGCAGAACGACCAGCTGGGCTGGGACTTCACCGACGAGGGAGCCGCGCGCGAGGGCGTGGGCTCCGGCCGCTACTACGCTGCCATCATCATCCCCCCCGACTTCAGCTCCACCCTCGCCGGGGTGCTCGAGGGAAAGACCGCCAAGGCGGACATCCAGTACCTGGTCAACGAGAAGGAGAACGCCGTTGCCCCCAAGGTGACCGACACCGGCGCAACCACCCTCGAGGACCAGGTGGGCGACGAGTTCGTGAAGGTCGTGGGGGAGGTCGTGACCCAGCGGGCGGCAGACCTGGCCGGGACCGTTCAAGGCCAGGCAAGGGACGCCAGCCGGGGCGCACTCGCAGACCTCCAGGGCGTGCGGGACAGCCTGGGGGAGCTCCAGGACAGGCTTTCTGACGCGAGCCAAAGGGTGGACGGCGCGCGCGGCGGCGTGGGAGAGGCGCGCCAGGCGCTGCAGGGGCTCTCTGGCGACGGGGACGGGGTCGCGTCGCAACTCGACGACGGGCTTGCCAGCATAGGCGCGGCGCGCGGCAAGGCCCGCAGCCTCGCCGCGGAGCTCGACGCCGCAGTCGCCAAGGGGTCGGCCGGCGTCTCGGGGCTCTCCACCACCGCCTCCCACGACCTGGGCAGGCTCGCGGGCGACGTGGGATGGGCCCAGGGCCGGCTGGACGATGCCATCGCACGCCTCCAGACGACGCTCCAGTCCACGCAGGAGCTCAAGGTGACGCTGGAGGGCCTGCGCTCGACCACGGCCTCCCTCCAGGGGGCGGGAGGCAGCTCGGCCGAGCTGGGACGCGAGCTCCAGGGCAGGATCGACGCGGAGGTCAGCGTGCTGGCCGGGCTCAGCGACGCCCAGGCCGCCCGGCTCGAGGAGCTGAGGCGCGTCTCGTCCTCCGTGTCCGCGGGCGCGGACGACGTGAGGGGGCTCTCCTCCTCCGTGAACGATGCCATCCAGGGCAGCGCCAGCGAGCTCGACGACCTCAGGTCGGCCCTCGCCAACGACTCCCTGCCCCAGCTCGAGGCCTCGCTCGACCAACTCGCGGACGCGGGGGCCGGCCTCGCGGGCGCGGCGCGGCAGGTCTCGCCCACCCTCGCCCGCGCCGACGGCAGCCTAGTGCAGCTCGACCAGACCCTCGTCCAGGCGAAGGCGGCCCTTGACGCGACCGCGGGGTCCCTTGCCACGGCGAGGGACGGCGTCTCCCAGCTCGCCGACGACCTGGTCGCCATCCAGGGCGGAACGGCCTGGAGGCTCCTCTCCGCGGCAGGCAAGCTCGACGCGCAGCGCGTGGGAGAGCTCCTCGGCTCGCCCGTGGAACTCCGGAGCCAAGCGGTCTTCCCCGTTCAGAACTACGGCTCGGGCGTGACGCCCTTCTACACCAACCTCGCGCTCTGGGTGGGTGGCTTCGTGCTCGTGGCCATCTACAAGCGCGAGGTGGACCTCGAGGGGCTGGGCGTGGGGCGCATCCGTCCCTGGCAGGGCTACCTAGGGCGCTGGGCGCTCTTCAGCCTCCTGGGGCTCGTGCAGGCCCTCGTCTGCTGCCTGGGCGACCTCGCCCTGGGCATCCAGTGCCTGCATCCCGTGGCCTTCGTCCTCGCCGGCTTAGTCGAGTCCTTCGTGTACGTCAGCGTAGTCTTCGCCCTCTGCGTCGCCTTCAAGCACATCGGCATGGCGCTGGGCGTCCTCCTCGTGATCGTGCAGATCCCGGGCTCATCGGGCACCTATCCCATAGAGATGATGCCTGGCTTCTTCCAGGCCCTGAACCCCTGGCTCCCCTTCACCTACGGCATCAACGCCATGAGGGAGGCCATCGCGGGCCACTATGGCAACCTCTACCTGCAGAACCTGCTCGTGCTCCTTGCCTTCCTCGCGCCCGCCCTGCTCGTGGGCCTCGCCGCCCGGCGCAGGCTCGTGAACATCAACGCCCTCTTCGACGCCCGCCTCGCCCAGACGGAGCTCATGGTGAGCGAGAGGGTCGCGCCCCCTCGGCAGGGGCCGGGCATACGGGAGCTGCTGCGCGCCATCTCCGGCTCCGAGGAGTACCGCGAGCGCCTGACGCGGCGCGCGGCGCGCTTCGAGGAGGCCTACCCCACCCTCGTGAGACGCGGGTTCGCCTGCCTCGCCGTGATTCCCGTGGCGCTCTGCGCGCTCCTCTTCGCCCTCGACGCCAAGATGCCGCTCCTGGTGCTGTGGATCGTCTCGCTCGTCGTCATCTGCAGCTACCTCATCGTCGTGGAGTACCTGCACAGCCACCTCTCGAGCCGCGCCGAGCTGGGCTCGCTCCCGCACGAGAGGCTTCACGAGCTCCTGGACGAGAAACTAGGCCAGGAAGGGGGCGATGCCCGATGAGCCGCGTCCTCGAGGTCGCCAGGAGGGACTTCCTGGCGCTCAGGCACAACGTGATCGCACTCGTGGTCTGCGTGGGGCTGGTGGTGGTCCCCAGCTTCTACGCCTGGTTCAACATCGCCGGGGCCTGGGACCCGTACGGCAGCACGGGCAACCTCAAGGTGGCGCTCGCCAACTCCGACGAGGGCTACAAGGGCGAGCTGGTGCCCGTCGAGCTCAACGTGGGCGACCGCGTGGTCGCGCGCCTGCGCCAGAGCGACAAGGTGGGATACGTGGTCTGCGACGAGGACCAGGCCCTCGAGGGCGTGAGGAGCGGCGAGTACTACGCCGCCATCGTGATCCCCCGCGACTTCAGCCGCAAGATCCTGGGGATCCTCTCTCCCGGAGCGACCAAGGCCCAGGTCAGCTACTACAGCAACGACAAGAAGAACGCCATCGGCAAGATCGTGACGGGCAAGGTGTCGACCTCCGTCCAGGAGGAGATAGACTCCTCCTTCGCCGACGCGGTGACCCAGGTCGGCGCCTCCGTCCTGCAGGACCTGGGCAGCTACCTGGACGACGACCAGACCACCCGCCTCGCCTCCTCCTTCGAGGGGCTGCTCGCCCGCAGCTCGCAGTCGCTCAGGCAGGCCTCGGGCACCCTTCAGAGCTACCAGGCGGTGGTGGACTCGCTCCGGGGACTCATGGGGAGCGCCGACGCCCTCCTCGCCGGCACCCAGGGTGACGGCGGGACCCTGGCGCAGTCGCTCTCGCAGGCGGCGGGCGGCGTGAGGGGTCTCGGAGGGGGTCTCGAGGACGCCGGCACGACCGTGTCGAGCTCGCTCCAGAGGGGCGCCTCGAGCCTGGACGGCGTGTCCTCGGCGCTCGACTCCGCATACAAGACCCTGGACGGGCAGGGCTCCGACCTCTCCGACGGCCTCGCCAAGGCCAAGGCGGAGGTCGACCAGAGGAGGGCCGACCTCCAGGCCCTGAGCGACGACCTGGACGGCAGCGACACGCTCTCGGCCCAGCTCGAGGACAGCCTGGGGGACGACGCCGCCAGGCTCCAGGACGTCCGGCAGCTCCGCCTCACCATCCAGGGACTGAACCGCCGCGTCTCCTCCGCCCTCGACGACCTGGGGCAGCTCTCCGACGCCCTGCAGGGGGCCATTGACGACGTGGACGGCTCCCGGAGGGACGCAACCGGCAGCAAGGCCGAGCTCGAGGGCCTCGTCGCGGACGCCAAGGACCAGCTCTCCTCGGGGCTTTCGACGTGGCAGGGCGAGCTCGGGCAGAGCCTGGGCTCGCTCGCAGACGACATGGAGGAGGCAGCCGGGAGGGCCGATTCCGTCTCGTCCCAGGCGAGCTCGGCCATCCAAGGCGCCCAGGGTAAGGTGGCGGACGCCACGAGCGGCCTCGACGGCATGGGGCAGACCCTGAGAGAGGCGCGGGCGCGCCTCGACTCCGCGGCGGACCGCATGGACGCGACGAGGGCGAGCCTCGACGAGGCCCTCGCCTCCGCGGACGTGGACCGCGTGCGCGCCGTCCTGAGCGGCGACCCCGCCGACCTCGCCGACTTCGTCTCGTCTCCCGTGAGCCTCCAGCGTGACGCGGTCTTCCCGGTCCAGAACAACGGCTCGGCCATGGCGCCCTTCTACACCACCCTGGCCATATGGGTCGGTGCCGTCATCCTCTGCGCCCTGGTGAGGACGGGCCTCTCGCCCGAGGCCCTGAGACGGACCGGTGCCAGGCCCCGTCACGCCTACCTGGGCCGGCTCGCCTTCTTCGCCGTCGTCGGCCTGGCCCAGACCACCCTCGTGCTCCTGGGGGACCTCTTCTTCCTCAGGATCCAATGCCTGCACCCCTGGCTCTTCCTGCTCGCGGGATGGCTGGCCTCCCTCGTCTTCGTGAACCTGACCTTCGCCCTCACGGCGAGCTTCGGCGACGTGGGCAAGGCCATCGCCGTCTTCCTCATGGTGATCCAGGTGGCGGGCTCGGGCGGGACCTTCCCGCGCGAGATGCTGCCCTCCGGTTTCTTCCAGGCGGCCTACCCCTTCCTGCCCTTCGTACACGCGGAGAAGGCCATGCGCTGCGCCATCGCGGGACTCTGGGGGGCGGACTATTGGCTCGCCCTGGCACGTCTGCTCGCCTTCCTGCCGCCGGCGCTGCTGCTGGGACTCCTCCTGCGCAAGCCCGTGGCGCGGCTCACGAGTTGGATGGAGCGCAGCCTCGAGTCCACGAGGCTGATGTAGGGCCAACGGGACCGGCGGGCGCACGACTTCCACACGCACCTGCCGCTGCGTCACCCCCCATAGCAGGACTCGCGCTGTCGCGCTGCCTGCGGACGCCCGTCCCGAACGCCTATACTGGGCGAGTTGGACAACACCTCGCGCGGCATCCCGCGCCAGCACGTCAGGAGAGACCCCGTGTCAGACACCAGACTCGTACGCGTGCGCTTCGCGCCCTCCCCCACCGGCAAGCTCCACGTGGGAGGCGCCCGCACGGCCATCTACAACTGGGCCTTCGCCCGCGCGAACGGGGGCAGCTTCGTCCTGCGCATCGACGACACCGACCCGACCCGCTCCACGGACGAGAACACCCAGATCATCCTGCGCGCCATGCGCTGGCTGGGCCTCGACTGGGACGAGGGCCCCGACGTGGGCGGCGACTTCGGTCCCTACAAACAGACGGAGCGTCTCGCGCTGTACCGCGACGCGGCCCAGCGCCTGGTGGCCGAGGGCAAGGCCTACTACTGCTTCTGCACGCCCGAGAAGCTCGCGGCGGACAAGAAGGCCGCAGAGGAGAGGCACGACCCCTTCCAGGGCTACCAGCGCACCTGCCGCAACGTCGACCCGACCGAGGCCCAGGCTCGCGTGGACGCCGGCGAGCCCTACACCATCCGCATCAAGGTGCCCGACGACCGCGGCGACGTGGTGATCCCGGACGCCGTCCACGGCGAGGTGACCTTCAACGCCCGCGAGCTGGACGACTTCATCATCTTCCGCTCCGACGGCACGCCCACCTACAACTTCGCCACCGTGGTGGACGACGCCATGATGCGGATCACCCACGTCATCCGCGGCGACGACCACCTCTCCAACACCCCGCGCCAGGTCATGGTCTACGAGGCCCTGGGCGCACCCACGCCCACCTTCGCCCACATCTCCATGATTCTGGGGCCGGACGGCAAGAAGCTCAGCAAGCGCCACGGCGCGACCTCCGTCGAGGAGTACCGCGACCAGGGCTACGACGCGGACGCCTTCGTCAACTACCTGGCGCTCCTCGGCTGGGCCCTGGACGGCGAGACCACCATCGTCCCCCGCGACGTCCTGGCCAGCCGCTTCTCGCTCGACCACGTGTCCAAGAACCCAGCGACCTTCGACTTCAAGAAGCTCGACTGGATCCAGGGCCAGTACGTCCAGGCCATGAGCGACGCGGAGTTCTCGCAGCGGGTGCTCCTCCCCCAGCTGCACGAGGCAGGGCTCGTCGCCGACGACCCCAAGGCCGTCTACCGCGCGAGCGCCCCCTGGTTCGACCTCCTGTCCAGCATCCTCAAGCCCCGCACCACGCTGGCCCCCGACGTGGTCGAGAAGTCCCGCTTCCTCTTCGAGGGAGAGGAGCTCGCCTTCGACGAGAGGTCCGTCGCCAAGAACCTGGCAAAGGAGGGCGCACGCGGCTACCTCGAGGCGGCCGCCGAGGCGCTTGCCACGCTGGGCGAGGACGAGTGGAACGCTACGCGGATCGACGCCGCCCTCGAGGCGCTACCCGAGAGGCTCGGCGCCAACAAGCGCAAGTTCTACGGCGCCGTACGCGTGGCGGAGTGCGGGAACCAGGTCTCTCCCCCGCTGGGAGAGTCCCTCGAGCTCCTGGGCCGCGACATGGTCCTGGCGCGCCTCGAGCGCGCCCTGCCCCTCACCGAGACGAGTGAGGGCTAGCCGCCCGGATTGGGCACAATGGGCATGCATGCGGGCCGGGGCACCCCACGGGAGCTGCCTCGGCCCGCCAACTTTGACGACGTTCGCCGGCAGGGGCCGGCGGCAGCTAGGAGAGACGCCCCATGATGACCACCTCGGCGTTCGAGATCCTGGGCCCCATCATGGTGGGCCCCTCCTCGTCGCACACCGCCGGCGCCCTGAGGATCGCCCTCGTGGCCCGCTCGCTGGGTCCCCGCGAGCTCAGGAGGGCAGAGTTCACCCTCTACAACTCATTCGCCCACACCTATAGGGGCCACGGCAGCGACCGGGCGCTCGTGGCCGGGATCCTGGGACTCGCCCCGGACGACGTGCGCGTGCGCGACTCCTTCGACCTGGCCCGCGAGGCGGGGATCGAGTTCTCGTTCCTGCCCAGCGAGGAAGGAGCGGGCATGCACCCCAACACGGTGACCGTCACCATGCACAGCGCCGATGGCTCGAGGGTCGCCGTGACGGGCGAGTCCCTGGGCGGGGGCAGGGTCAGGATCGTCTCCATCGACGGCGTGCGCGTGGAGATATCGGGCGACTACCCCACCCTCTTCGTGGCGCACAAGGACAAGCCCGGCGTGCTGGCGGCGCTCACCAGCGGCGTCTCCGCCTCCTCCTCCAACATCGCCACCCTGCGCACCTTCCGCGAGAGCCGCGGGGGCAAGGCCTACACGGTCTTCGAGCTCGACGAGGCCGTGGACCAGGGGCTCGTCGACTTCCTCTCGCGCGGGCCCAACATCCTCTCGGCGAGCGTCGTGGACGTGCCGGGCGCGCCCCACGTCCCAGCGGACGCGACGCTGGCACACGGCTTCGACAACGGCGCCGAGCTGCTCTCGCTCTGTGCGCGTGAGGGGGTGGGCATCGGCGAGGCCATGCGCCTGCGCGAGCTCGAGCTCACGCCCGCGGTTGACGTGGACGCCCAGATGGCTCGCGTGATCGCGGCGCTCAGGGACGAGGTCGCGGGGCCGATCGCAAGCCCCTCCCCCTCGCTGGGCGGCCTCATCGGGGGCCAGGCCCGCGCCGTGAGCGACGCCGCGGGGAGACTGGGCGGCCCCCTCATGGGAGAAAGCCTCTCGCGCGCGACCAGCTACGCCATGGCGGTGCTGGAGCGCTCCGCCAGCATGGGCGTGATCGTGGCCGCGCCGACAGCGGGGTCGGCGGGCGTGGTGCCGGGCGCATTGCTGTCGGTGGCCGAGGCGGTGGGCGCGAGCGACGAGGAGCTCGCGCGAGCGCTCTGGAACTCCTGCGCCGTCGGGGCCATCATCGCCCAGAACGCCTCCGTGGCGGGGGCCGAGGGCGGCTGCCAGGCCGAGGTGGGCAGTGCCGCCGCCATGGCTGCGAGCGCCCTGGCGGAACTCCTGGGGGCGAATCCCGCGACCTGCCTCTCGGCCGCCTCGACGGCCATCGCCAACCTCCTGGGACTGGTCTGCGACCCGGTGCGCGGCCTGGTGGAGTATCCCTGCCAGAACCGCAACGCCATCGGCGTGGCCGACGCCTACGTCGCGGCGCAGCTGGCACTCTCGGGCGTACTGGACCCGCTGCCCTTCGACGAGGTGGTCGCGGCAATGAGGTCCGTGGGGGACGCGCTGCCCGCCACCCTGAGGGAGACCGCCCTGGGCGGCCTCGCGGCGGCGCCCTCCGCTGCCGGCGCCCGGAACGCCTGCTCGGGCTGCCGGGGCTGCACGCGGCAGGAGTAGCGTCAGGCGGGCGCGACGACCCACAGGCAAAACGGCACCCAACGCACCACGTCACAGGCAATGCGGCATTCGACGCGCCCCGTCAGCCGGGGCGCGCTTTTCTTGTGCTTCTCCCCGGCGAACCACAGGCAAACCGAGGCTCCGGGCAGTCTTTGCCCGTCCGGGCACAGTTTGCTTGCGCCTCTCCCCTAGCAAAGCACAAGCAAATTGTTGGCATCGCCGGCAAGTTGTTGGCAGCGGCGGGAAAGCCGCGCGTCGCGGGGCAAACGGGCTCCACGCCCACGTTTGTCGGTGTTCTCACCCGCCCAAGGTACCGACGAACGGCCTCTATGTGCCTGAATCAACCAGAAAGCCCTGGAATGTCGGTTGTTTGGGCAGGCGAGAATACCGACGACTTTGGTCCAGGCCGCAGAACGCGAGCGCGTAAGTCCGGGCCGCAGATAGCAGGCACGCAGGTCCGGACCCGCACAAGCCCGGGCAGTGGGCCACCGTGGCCTATCCCCTGCGCCCCGCCGAGCCTCGCATGCTGATGGTGACGGAGCCTCCGCCACGCCCGTGCCCACCGCCCCTGCGACCGGAGGCGACGGAGGCGAGCCGGTCCCTCAGCGACTGCACGCGACGGTAGATGCTCCTCCCGCCACGGGAGCGCAGCCCCAGGAGCGGGGTCGCGAGCAGCGTGGGGCCGAAGAAGGTGACGATGCGCCAGACGAGGAAGCCCGCCGAGGTGGAGGGGCCAAACATGTGGCCGTAGAACATGACGAAGCCACCCTCCGCCCCGCCCGTCCCACCCGGCAGGGGCACCGCCGAGGCGACCATCTGGACCATCGAGCCCGCCGCCAGGCACTCCACGAAGTCCGCCTGGATGCCAAAGGCGCGCAGCACGAACCAGGGGATCATGTAGAGGCAGGCGAGCTGCGCCATGGTCACCACGAGGGTGAGGAGCATGGAGGGCACGTCTTGGGCGGCGCGCTTGAAGGCGTCAGAGAACTCCATAACCTGGACGTTGACCATCTCGTCCCAGTGGGAGCGGTCCTTGAGCCAGTGCCGGGAGTCCGCAAGGCGAATCGCGCGGTTGCCCACGCGAATCACGAGCCTGGGACAGAGGCAGACGACGAAGAGGCCCGCGAGCTCGAGGAAGTGCACCGCGAATACCACCAGGTTGAGGATGATGATGTCGCCGTAGGTCTGGAAGAAGTACGAGAGCTTGGCGAAGAGCATGATCGCGGCGAAGAGCACGACGCCCAGTTGGAACATGATGAAGCGCGTGAACTGGGTGGCGCTGGCCTCCCCCACGTCCAGGCCCGTGCGCGTCAGGCGATAAATCTGCGAGGGGACGGCGCCGGCCATCATGGGCGTGAGGTTGCCGAAGAAGACGCCCGAGGCCTCGACGCTCATGAGGTCCCGCACGCCGACGGGCGATTCGTGGTCGAGGTAGACGGCTATGACGTAGGCCAGGACGCCGAAGGCGAAGTAGAGGACGAAGGCGAAGGCGGCCCACATGACCCAGCCCGTGTCCACCTTCGAGAGGGCCGAGAGGAACTCGCCCATCTGGCCCGTGGCCACGAGGAAGACGACGTAGACCCCGATGACCCCGGCAAGGAAGATGGCGCCCTTGCGGGCCTTGGTGCTGTTCTCGCCCATCTCGGGCGCGCCGGGGGTGGTCGCGGGGGCAACGACATGAGGGCCGGTGACCTTCAGGGGCACCTTGGCCTTCGAGCGCTCGCTGTTGCTGTCCTGTGCCATGTCCCTCCGACCCCACGATCCGTGGCCGCGGACGGCAGAAGTGACGTCCGCATGCCGTTCCCTGCCAAGTGGGCACGCTCATCATACTCGCTCGGCGGAATCGGGCATACTAAGCGGGACTCAGCAAGCGAACAAGGGACGGGGGGCACGGCATCTAGCTGCCGCCCTGCCAATAAAGGGAGTCTCGTCCATGCAAGGAACAAACAAGCTTCCCTCCGCCGAGGAGCTCGTCAGGCAGGCGCTGCTCGGCTCGAACCGCCGGCGCATGCTCGCCCAGCTGCGCGGCGACGCCCAGGCCCGCCCGGGCGACAAGTCGATCACCCTCCGCCTCGAGCGCTTCGTGATCGACCGGCAGACCGGGACCACCGTCTCCTACCAGGGAGAGCGCGGCCTGGAGCGCGTGCTCGAGGCGCTTGGCGCCTACTACCCCGACGGGCAGGTCATGGAGGAGGGCCGCCTGGTCGGGCTACGCGGCAGCGTCGGCTCCTCGGGCATCCGCGTGGGCGTCGAGCTGGGGCTGGGCCCCGCGGCGCAGTTCGTGGTGTGCCTGGGGCCGATCGCGCGCGTGTCTCGCCTCAGGGGGGCGCTCCAAGTGGTCGACCGCCAGTTCCACCTCGCGTCGAGGGAGCTGGGGGCAGACTACGAGCTCCTGGCGCAGGGCGTCAACCCGCGCCCGCGCTCCGCGGCGGAGGTGCCACTGGTCCCACTCACCCGTCACGGCGTCATGGGTGCCCACCTGGGGACGAGCGGCAGGACGGGCCGCGACCTCATGAGGCTCACGGCGAGCACGGGAGTCCGCCTCTCGCACGCCGGCGAGACCGCGGCCGCCGAGGCCTTCCGCCTGGCGAGCGCGCTCTCTCCCGTCATCGCGTTCCTCACGGACGACGCGCTGAGCCTGCGCGGGAGCGACCCCCACGAGGTGGGGCGCATGATGCGCACGCAGCTGTGGAGGCAGGCCGACCCCGAGCGCAGCGAGGCGATCCCCGGCTGCTTCGCCACGGACTTCGGCTTTGCCGCCTACGGCGAGTGGCTCGAGAGCGTGCAGGCGGTGCTGGTGACCAACGACGCCGGCGAGACGAGCTCCTGCGACAAGCGGCTCGTCGAGGACGTCATGAGCGACCACGAGCTCGACCGCGCCGAGGTGGCGAGCCTGCTGGAGGCGGCGCATCCCCTGGTGCGCTGGGACGGCCAGTTGGAGGTGCGCTCCGCAGACGCGCTGCCGCCCCGGCTTGCCTGCGCCTACGCGGCGCTCATGCGGGGCATCTTCTGCGACGAGAAGGCATCCGAGCTGGCAGGCATCCTCTGCGCCGAGGCGAGCGAGGAGGGCGTGGCCGAGCTCGAGCAGGAGCTGAGGGAGAGGGGCTGGGACGCGCGGGTGTACGGCCGCAGCCTGCCCAACTTCGTGGAGCAGCTGGTGGACGTGGCGCGCGGCGGCCTCGAGGACGAGGCGGACCGCGCCGTCCTGGACGAGCTCGCCCAGCTGTGGGAGATTCGCTCCGTCCCGCGCGACCTCTTGGTCGACACCTGGGACAAGGAGCACGAAAGCGCGGCGGGAAGTGCCGACTCGGCCGTCGGGACGGCCGAGTAGCCGTACGAACGGACTCGTGGCGTTCGACTGCCTGCGAGGGGAGGTGGCGTCTGCCCGGGTGGCACGCCACTCCCCTCGCCCTTTGTGCGGGGGGGTTGGCCGTTCGCGACGGCGTCGGGGCCTCGCGGCAAAAGGAAAGGAGCCGGCGCGCTGGCCGACCCCCGGGGTGTCTGGTAGCCCGTACCAGATTCGAACTGGTGATCTCCGCCTTGAGAGGGCGGCGTCCTGAACCGCTAGACGAACGG
>NZ_DBEZHV010000017.1:0-85985 GCF_048189965.1 Olsenella phocaeensis
TCCTCGCGGTTCTTGCCCTCCTGGGCCGCTCGTTCCGGCTGCCCGACCTCCCCCGCATTGGCTGGGGAATGATCGCCCTCTACCTCGCGATGGGCCTGGTGGCCACCACGTTCATGTTCGTGCGGATGCTTCCCAGCGCCAACGCCGTGATGACGGGCAGGGACCTGGCTCACCACATCAACAGCATCAGGGCGTTCGTCTCGACGCAGTCCTTCTCGTCTCTGAGGATGGGTCCGTACCTGCTTTCCCAGGACCTTTCCGTCGACCCCTACGCTCTTCCGGGCTTCTATCCTGCAGGCTGGCATGCCGCCGTCACCCTGGTGGTGCAGATGGGAGTCACAGAGATCTCGGTCGCGATCAACGCGGTGAACGTGACCATCTCGTCCTTCGTGTGGCCGCTGGGCACCCTCGTCTTCCTTGCCTGGTCGTTTCGTGGCAAGCGCCGCCCCCTTGCCGCCGGCGCGCTCGCCACGGTGAGCTTCATGGCGTTCCCCTGGTACTTCATGAAGTTCGGCCCCATCTACCCCAACCTCGCGGGATTTTCCCTCGTGTTTCCCTGCGTCGTCGCCTTCATGCTTCTCGTGGAGCCTGCGTGGAAGCGCCCCGCGCGCCTCAGGGCGCTCGCACTCTTCCTCGTGGGCGGCGTGGCGCTCGCCCTCACGCAGCCAAACGCGATCTTCGTGGCCGCCGTCATCCTGGTTCCCTACGTCGCGGCGCGCATCGTCTCTTCGGGCGGCGTCCTGAGGGTCCTCTTGCATGAGTTGCCATCCGGGCTGGTGGCAGCCCTCTGGGTCGTGGCCTGTGGTCTCGTCTGGCTTGCGCTCAATCGGGCGCCGTTCATGTCCGACGTGGTCGGCTTCGGGCTCTGGGGGTATCGCATCTCTCCCTGGGAGGCCCTCGTGAACGTCGCGACCCTTGCCTACCAGGCCTTCTTCGTTCCCGACCTGGGACAGCCCCTTCTTGCGCTCCTCGTGCTGCTGGGTCTGGTCTGGACTCTGAGGAACAGGAGACTGCGTTGGATGTCGGTGTCCTACGTCGCGGCTGCGGGCATCGTCTTTGGCAACGCGACCATGGGCGGCCTGGCGAAGCAGCTGCTCTCGGGCTTCTGGTATTCGGATCCGCCTCGCGTCGCCGCCGTCGCCGCCCTGTGCGCCGTCCCTTTGGCGGCGTTGGGCATGGACTGGGTCGTCACCGGCGTCTCTCGCGCATTGGGGGTGCGGGTCGGGGATGGTTCGCACCTTACCGCGTCCGCCCTCACGTCGGGAACCCTCGCCGCCCTCGCCATCCTCGTCTTCTATCCCGGGGTCAGGATTCCCACCCTCACCTTCAGCGCGTTTCCGAGTTCGGGACGGATCGAGACCCAGGTCGAGCAGACGAGGCTGCAGGTCCAGGAGGCGTACTCGCAGTACGGCTTCTACACCACGCGAGAGCGCGCCTTTGCCCGCAACTGCCAGAAGCTGATCGAGGCCGAGGGGGGAGCGGACGCCCTGGTGATCAACAACCCCTTTGACGGCAGCGCCTATGCGTACGGAGACGCGGGCATGCGCGTCTACTTCAGGGAGCTCAGCGAGGGGATAGGTGCGGATGGCGGGGCAGAGGCGACGGTGAGGGCGAGGCTCGATCACGTTGCCGACGACCCCGAGGTGAGGGTGGCGGTCAACCAGCTCGGCGCGCGCTACGTCATCAGGTTCGAGCACCTCAAGGAGGACAAGGCCTACTCGATGCTCTGGAACTACGACCATGACCTCTGGAAGGGCATCGACTCCGTCAACGAGGGCACCCCGGGCTTCGAGCTCGTGATGAGGCAGGGAGATATGGCGCTTTATCGCATAAGTGCCGCCTAAATCCTCGTGCCGACGTAACCGACCTGGCCTTTGGTATCCTTCTGGGGACCATAGCTGAACAGGGAGGTTGCGCATCCGCGCATGGACATAGCCATAAGCGTCACTGTCACCACGCTCCTCATACTCGTAAACGGATACTTCTCGATGGCCGAGATGGCCCTCTCGACCGCACGCAAGGTCATACTCGACCATGACGCGGACGAGGGCGACGAGAAGGCGGCGCGCGCGGCCCAGATGAGCGAGCATCCGGGTGACTTCCTCGCGGTCATCCAGGTGGGAATCACGCTGGTCGGCTTCTTTTCGTCCGCCTTCGCGGCCACGAGCCTCTCGGGTCCCCTCGCGAGCCAGCTTGCGTCCTGGGGCGTCCCAATGGACCTGGCCCACGTCCTCGCCACCGTGCTCATCACCCTTCTGGTCTCGTACATCTCCATCGTGGTGGGCGAGCTCGTGCCCAAGCGCATCGCGATGGCCGACGCCGAGGGCGTGGCAAAGAGCGTGGCCGGGCCTCTCAGGAGCTTCGCCGTCATCGCCCGTCCGCTCGTCGCGCTCACGGCGGCGAGCACCAATGGCCTCGCCGCGCTCCTCGGCATCGCTAGCGCCGACGACCGACAGAACGTGGGCGAGGACGAGATCAAGTACATGGTCACCGACGCGGACGACCTGACGGACGAAGAGAAGTCCATGATCCACGAGATCTTCGAGCTGGGTGACGCCATCGCCCGCGAGGTCATGGTGCCCCGCGTGGACATGACGGCCGTCGAGGACTCGACCACGGTGGGCGACGTGATCGAGCTCATGCGCCGCACGGGCTACTCCCGCGTTCCCGTCTATCACGAGGACGTCGATCGCGTGGTGGGAATCGCGCACATCAAGGACCTCCTCGGCCCCGTCCTCGAGGAGGACGCGGGAGACAACATGATCGCCCGCTACATGCGTGGGGCCGACTTCGTGCCCGACACGAAGGACATCATCCCCCTGCTCTCCGAGATGCGCACCAGCCACGACCAGATGGTCATCGTGGTCGACGAGTATGGCGGCACGGCCGGCGTCATAACCATCGAGGACATCGTCGAGGAGGTCGTGGGCGAGATCGAGGACGAGTTCGACCCCGACAACAAGTACCTCACCCAGCTGGGTGAGCGCGAGTGGCTGGTGGACGGCCGCTTCAGCATCGACGACGCCATCGAGCTCGGTTGGCCCATCGAGGACCGCGAGGAGTACGAGACGGTCGCGGGCTTCGTGCTCGAGATAGCCGACGGCCTCCCCAAGCCGGGCGATGCCTTCGAGGTCGATGGCTACAGGTTCCTGGTGCAGTCGGTGCGCGGCCGCCGCATCGCCCTGCTCAGGGTCACGGCCCCGGAGCCAACGACCGGAGACGAGCCGCAGGGCTAGGTGGCAGGCGCGGCGCGCCACCAGGTGCCGTGGGGCGTCTCGCCGACGAGGCCCTGCAAGGCTCCCGTCCCAACCTGCGCGCGGGGCGTCCTCCTCGCCTTTGACTACAATGTATGGACGCATGCGGTTCCTAGGAAAGGCAGCTCCATGGCACAGCTCATAGACATCCTGCGGGTCGAGGTCGGCCTCAAGAACCTCGTTGCCCGGGTGCGCGTCTCGGACGAGGCTCCGCTCATGACCAGCGAGGACCTGCAGGGGACCACGCGCGTCTACAAGCTCATGCCTCACATCGTCGAGCATGCCTGCCTGGGGGACGCGAGCGAGACCTTTAAGGAGGTCATGGGCAACACCGAGCTGGCCCACCTCCTCGAGCACGTGACGGTGGAGCTGCTCTCGCGCTCCGCCGCCTCCGCGGAGGTCTCTTCTGGCCGCACCTACCCCGTCCCGGGAGAGGCGCGCACCTACGACGTCGAGCTCTCCTGCCCCGACGACGTGTTGGTGTGCGCCGCGCTCTCCAGCGCCGTCTGGGTCATGGACTGGGCCTTTGGCGGGGGAGAGGGGCCGCGCCCTGACGTCGACGCCATCGCCGAGGGCCTGACCGGACTGGTCCAGAGCCTGGGCGACGAGCCTGCCGAGGCATACGAGCGCGAAGTCCAGGAAGAGATTGACGCCGAGGTGGAGAAGAGAAGGGACGAGCTCCTGGCCCAGCGCGAGGACGAGCTCGCCCAGAGGAGGGCCCTCGCTGAGGCCGCCGCAGCGGCTGCCGCCGACCAGGCACGCGCCCGCGCGGCCGCCGAGTCGGCCGCGCTCGAGTCGAGCCGTGCGGAGGAACTCTCGCAGCTGCCAAGCTGGGCGGTGGATCCCGACGACCCTTTTGTCCGGAAGGTCAGGGAGGGCCGCGGCCCTGACTTCGTCCAGCGGGAGGCCTCGCCCGAGGCCTGGCAGTCGGCCCAGGAAAGCCTCGGCTCGAGCGATGACGAGCGTTCCGGGGACGCAGGCGACGTCCTCGATTCGTCGCAGGCCCCCTTCGTCGAGACGGTCGACGAGCCGGGGCCTGTCACGGATGGCGGGGACGTTGAGGTCGAGCTCCCCTGGTAGGAAACGCGGTCACCGACCGCGACGCACTCCTCCGGGCATTTGCGCTTCTGGTAGCCCCAGGTCGGCTAGGATGGTGTCACCATGCAGGGGCGGTCTGTCTCCGCATACGGGAAGGATCTCTCGGCCTTGGCTGGGAAACGACGGGAGGAAGACATGAGCGCAAAGGGAGCACTTGGATTCGTGGCAGGCTTGTTCGCGGGAGCGACGGCCGGATTCGCGGCGGGAATCCTGATGGCGCCTCGTCCCGGCGCGGAGAGCCGAGCCATGGCCGCCGACGCCATGAATGACGCGTGGGACAGCGCGGTCGACTCATACGAGCGTGGCTCGCGCGTGGTCAACGACAAGATCGCCGGAGTCCGTCCGGGCATGGACGCCACCACCGACGAGCTGCGCGCCAAGGTCGACCTGGCCCGCGAGCGCATGGACCAGCTGCGCGACTCGCTCTCCGAGGCCGTGACCAACGCTTCCACGCAGGTGCAGGAGACGGTCTCGGACGTCGCCGACAAGGTCAGCGCTGCCGCCGAGGCGACGGCGTCGGACTCCGCGGTCCACGTGGAGGTCGTCGAGGACGATGCGACGGACGAGGGGTAGCGCTCCTTCGAACGCTGCGTTTGGGGGCGGGCGGACGTTCTGACGTCGCCCGCCCCGCTTGGTTTCGTGCGCGCGGCGCGAGAGGCGCGCGGAACGTTCCGGCAGCCGGTTCGGGAGCCATCGAGGGGAGAAGGGCATGGCCAGGATCTCGGAGCTCATGGGCAGGAAGGTGTACGAGCTGCGTCCTGCCCGCAAGGCGGGCGGCGAGCCTCGGCGCAGGAGAGTCGGCAGGGTGCATGCCGCGGTCTTCTCCCCCGACGGCAGGTCCCTGGTAGGCTACATGGTCAGGCGCCCCGACATCGCGGGGATGGTCAGGCGCCCCGACGCCTTCCTGGCACTTGACTCGCTCCGGTCGGGCGAGGACGCCATATTCCTGACGAAGGACGCGGGGCTGGCGCTGGATGACGGGGCCCGTGGCAGGCTGGGCCTTGAATGGGACTCCTGCGTCATGTGGGCGGGCATGGATGCCAAGACGGAGCGAGGTCGCGTCCTGGGCTACGTGGGTGACGCGACCTACGACGCCGGGACCGGTCGCGTGCAGAGCTTTGCCGTGGGAGACGGCGGCGTGGCCCAGTCGCTCGTGGGCTCGGTTCAGGTCCCCGCGTCCATGCTCAGGGGCTACCGAGGCGGCTACATGGTGGTGGACGACGCTGCGTCTCGGCTCTCTTTGAGCGGTGGTGCCGCGGCGAAGGCCGGCGAGGCGAGCGCCAGGGCGCAGATCGCCGGAAGGAAGGTCGCGGCACGAGCCGACGAGACGGCCTCTCAGGCGCTTGACAGGGGGTCCAGCGCGCTTGGCCGCGCGATCGGCAAGGCCAGAAGGTCCGTGGAGGGGGCAGCGCAAGGTGGGTTGGAGCCCAAGAAGGCGACGGCCACCCAGCCAGGGGCAAAGAAGACCTCGCGGAAGAACACGGGCGCGGACGGCGCACGAGCCGTGGGCCGCCAGATGAAGAAGGCCGGCGGAATGTTCGGCTCCTTCATGGACGAGTATCGCAAGGCGAGCAAGTAGGCCAAGCGCCCTCGGCCTTCGCGGGAAGATCGTCCTGCGGCCTACCCATCGGCCGTCCCCGGGGTACGCGGGCCAGGGCGCCCCCGCGTCCCGACAGCCTAGTATCCCATTGCCTGGAGCGCGAACATGATCACCGTGAGGACCACCACGGCGACGATGGTGAACCAGGTTAGCGCGTTCCAGATGCGCCCGTTGGCCCAGCGACCCATGACGTGGCGGTCGCTTGCGATGTTTACCATGCATACCAGGAGCACGGGCAGGAGCACACCGTTCACGATTTGTGCTGCCATCATGATGCCGAAGAGGTTCGCTCCCGGGAGCAGCACCAGGGCGGCGCTCAGGATGGCGATGGCCGTCAGGATGCCGCGGTAGGCGGGGGCCTCCTTCCAGCTGCGGTTGGTGCCCCTCTCCCATCCAAAGGCCTCGCACACGGCACCCGCGGTGATGCCGGGCATGACGCAGGAGGCGAGGAACGACGCCCCCACAAGGCCTGCGGCAAAGAGCACGGCGCTGTACTTGCCCGCGAGCGGAACCAACGCCTGGGCCGCGTCGGCAGCGTCCTGAATCACCACGCCCGCGGGGAAGAGGACGCTTGCGGTCGTGAGCACAATGAACCAGGCGATGGCCTGCGAGACGAGCGCGCCGGACACGTTGTCGGCGCGCTGCCCAAGGATGTCGCCCTCGTCGAGGTTCTTCTCGGCAACGTTGCTCGAGACCATGAAGATCATGTAGGGCGAGATCGTGGTGCCTATGCTTGCCACCAGCAGCGAGATGTAGGCGGGGTCTCCCGACATCTGCGGCACGACCGTGCTGCCAAGCGCCTTGCCCCAGTCGGGTCCCACCACGACGCCGGTGATCACGTAGGTGACGAAGACGGCGGAGATGGTGAGGAGGACCTTCTCGATGCGGCGGTAGGATCCAGACATGGCCAGGAGCCACGACGCCAGGGCGGCCACGGGCACCGAGACGTAGACCGGGATGCCGAAGAGCAGAAGGCCCGAGGCGATGCCCGCGAACTCCGACACCGTGACGGAGAAGTTCGAGAGGATGACGGCCAGCATGGCGACCGTCGAGATGCGGATGCCAAACTGCTCGCGGATGAGGGAGGCGAAGCCCTTGCCCGTCACGCAGGCCATGCGCGCGGCGGTCTCCTGCACCACGACAAGCAGCAGGCAGGTGAGCGGGATGGACCAGAGCATGCCAAAGCCGTAGCGCGCGCCCTCGGACGAGAAGGTCGCGATGCCTCCCGCGTCCATCCCCGCCAGGGCGGTGAGGATGCCGGGTCCCATCACGGAGAGCGTCGAGCGGAGCCGCTGCCCCCTCGTGGGCGCCGCGTCGACTCCCGCCGCCCGTCGTGCCGTCGCCACCCTAGGCCCCCAGCCCGCCGGGGAGGCATGCGAGTGCGACGGCGTACACCACGATCGCAACGGCCATGGCCGTTGCCTGGAGCGCGAGGCCCGAGGTCTCGAGGTTCTTGGCGTCCCTCACGCGCAGGATGGTGAGGTATGCCGGCGCGCAGAGGAATGACGCCATAACGCTCACGGCCGCGGAGGCGAAGCCGTGGAAGCTCGGGTCGTACGCGCCCAGGCCGCTCGCAAAGAGCGCCGCCTTGATGCCGCCGGCGACGAGCAGGACGAGCGCGGAGAAGAGAAGCCCCAGGCCGAGCCCCTTGATGGTGAAGCCCAGAAGCGACGGCGCGTCCTCGTCGTCAGGGTCGTAGCCCAGGAAGAAGTTGGTGACGTAGCTTATGGAGTCGTTCGCGGCAATCACGGCCACGGGCAGCGCCAGCGCATGTAGGAGGGTCGTGTCGCTTGCCCCGTTGGTCCCCGCGACCAGAGCGAGCGCCGCCAGGCCCAGCATCCAGAAGGCGAACCACAGCTCGTTCCTGAGCAGCCAGACGAGGTCGTGGCCACCGCGCGACCCGTCCCCGTCGCGACTCGCCGCACCGGCGATCTGCAGGTCCTCCTCGTGCTCCTCCTCCATGACGTCGAGCGCGTCGTCCACCGTGACGATGCCCAGCAGCTTGCGCGCGTCGTCCACGACGGGCATGGCCAGGAGGTTGTACTTCGCGATGTCCTTGGCCACGTCCTCCTGGTCGTCGTCGGGGCTCGCCACGACGAGCTCGCTCTCGGCGATGTCCGACAGCACGGTCTGGCCGCCATGGACGATGAGGTCGTTCAGGCTCACCGCGCCGGCGAGGCGGCCTTCCTCGTCCTTGGTGTAGACGTAGCGGACGGACTCGAAGTTCTCGTCCAGACCACGAAGCGCCGTGATGGCGTCGTCTACGGTGCCCGTCTCGTCCACCAGGACGAACTCGCTGGTCATGATGCGGCCGGCGGTGTCCTCGCGGTACCCCAGGAGCTGGCGGATGGCCTTCTGCTCCTGTACGCCCATGAGCCGAAGCAGCTTCTCTGCCTTGTCGTAGTCGAGCTCGCTTACGAGCTCGGCCGCGTCGTCGGGGTCCATCTCCGACAGCATGCGCGACGCCGTGGCTTCCTCCATGTCGCCCACGATCTCGGCTGCCATCTGGTCGTCGTCGAGCTCGGCCATGGCGTCCGCCGCCTGCTCGTCGTCGAGTTGGGCGAAGACCTGGCCGCGCAGGCGCGGGTCGAGCCTCTCGATGATGTCGGCGACGTCGGCGGGGTGAAGCTCGTCCAGCGTCTTGTGCGAGACCGACAGCTTCACGTTGGATAGGTCCCTCTCCACCAGGTCCATGTAGTTCCAGGCGATGATGCGCTCGGGGATGGACTTCCCGAAGACGCGGGCGATCTTGAGGGACGCGCGCTCGAACGCGGGCGAGAGGGACCTCAGTATTCCCCGGACGCCCACCTCGGCGCCGAGGAGGCGCAGCTGAGAGGAGCTGGTGTCCGAGAGCTTGAGGTCGTTCACGCGCACGACGCGCATGCCGCGCGTGTCGACGATCTGCTTGTTGAGCAGGTCGCGGGCGATGAGGACCTCGTTGGGCTGGAGGTACGAGAAGCGGATGTCGGTCGAGACGACCTTGAGTCGCACCTCGTCGTCGTCGAAGGAGCCTACGTACTTGCGCCACGAGATCATGAACGGTGTCTTGCCGGGCCCCTCGACCGCGAGCGAGGTCACGCGGGGAAACACCTCGCCGGTGGCGATGCCGAGGTCGTTGACCCTGCCAATCCTCTCACCGTCGAGGTCGTAAACGGGGTTGCCCAGCATCTGGGACAGATAGATCATGCGTGCTCCTTCGTTGGTCCGTCGCCGCGCATCGCCGTGGATCGCGTCGCCTTCGCCGGGGGTACCCCGCGGTGAGACCAACCAGGACGCACCGAGGGGTCATCGACTGTGAGGTCGAGGTTTCATCAATGACCCTTCTCGTAGCTTCTTCTCGTCACAAGGCGGGGTCGAAATGGCCACCTGCCTGCGCCTTGAGCATTGTACACGCGTCGAGCTGCCAGAACTCCCACGAATGCCAATCACCACGCAGGAAGGTCATGCGCCATCCCGCGCACCGTCCCGTCGCCCATTCCCGTCCAGGGGCACGCTGCGCGAGCCAGCTGATGTGGGATACTTCCTGGGGTGGACCCGCAGTCAGAGAAGGGGGCGCGAGGTGAGGACCCTGCAAGCCAAGCACTTCCTTGCGGCCTCTCCCGAGGATGAGGTCGGGCGGAGATGACGCGCGCCTTTCCACGCCTCCCCACGTTCGGAAGGCCCGGTGGCGCATCCTTGTCCCCCGATGCGGGACGCAGGTGCCGCATCGCCCTGCGCGTGGCGGCCGGCCTGGGAATCGGCCTGGTGGTCGCCGCCAATGTCGCTGCGGTGCGCTTCGGCGAGACGATCGACTCCTACCTGAGCAGCGACGAGGTCGACGTGTCAGATGTCCGCGTCGAGGCCCAGATGGCCCGCGACGAGAAGCTCTCGGAGGAGGTCGAGGCCGAGGGCCTGGTGCTCGTGCAGAACAGGGGAGACGTGCTTCCCCTCCCTCGCGACGTCGACCGCGTGAACGTCTTCGGCTGGGGTTCGACCCAGTGGGTGGGCGGCGGCTCGGGCTCGGGTGGCGTGGCGGGGGAGTGCGAGGGCATCCTGCAGGCCCTGACCGACGAGGGCATCGCCTACAACGAGGCGCTCGCCAAGATGTACCGTAACTTCCAGGGCGAGAGGCCCTTTCTCTCAAACGGGTCGCTCAACACCCATGACTACGAGTTCTGCCGGCTCTACGAGCCGAGCGTCGAGGACGAGGGGCTCTACACCCCCGAGCTCCTCCAGGAGGCGAGGGAGTACTCCTCCACCGCGATCGTGGTGCTGAGTCGCGTGAGCGGCGAGAGCATCGATTGCCCGCGCGAGCAGTTCCGCGTCACCACCAAGGGCGGTCCCGTCAAGCGGAGCATGGCCCGGCACTATCTCGAGCCCTCCCCCGAGGAGGAGGCGCTCATCCGCTACGTCGCTGCCAACTACCAGAACGTCGTCGTGCTGGTCAACTCGACCAACCCCATGGAGCTCGGCGTCGTCGAGTCCGTCGAGGGGGTGGACGCCTGCATGCTGGTGGGCGCCACCGGGACGACGGGCGCGCGAGCCGTGGTGAGGGCCCTCTGGGGGGACGTGAACCCCTCCGGCCGCACGACGGACACCTACGCGTACGACTTCTCCACAGCCCCCAGCTGGGCCAACGCGGGAGCGGACGGCGAGGGCCACTACCTCGACGCAGGGGGCTGCTACCCGGCCGACGGGACGCTCAACGGCAACGTGGGCACCCGCGAGGCCTATGACTCCGTGCGCTTCGTCGACTACGCCGAAGGCATCTACGTCGGTTACCGCTGGTACGAGACGGCGGACGCGGAGGGCTTCTGGGAGGGGGAGAGGACCAGCCATGGGGAGGGCTACAACGGCGTCGTCCAATACCCTTTCGGCCACGGCCTGAGCTACACGGACTTCTCCTGGCAGGTGGTCTCGCGCGACCCCCTCAGGGGCGGGGAGCTTGACCCAGACGGAAGCGTGACTACCGTGGTGCGCGTCACCAACACGGGCTCGCGGGCGGGCAAGGACGTGGTCGAGCTCTACGCCACGCCACCCTACGAGCATGGCGGGATCGAGAAGCCGTCGACGCAGCTCGTCGCCTTCGCGAAGACCGACGAGCTCCAGCCAGGCCAGAGCCAGGACGTCACGCTGAGCTTCGACGTGCGGTCCCTGGCGAGCTACGACTGCTATGACGCCAATGGCAACGGCTTTGCCGGCTGGGAGCTCGAGCGCGGGAGCTACAGGATCGAGCTCAAGCGAGACGCGCACACCCTCGCGACCTGCGCGCACGCGAGCGTCAGCTACGAGCTGCCGCACGACCACCCCTATCCAGACGACGCGAGGACGGGGGCGCGGGTCTCGAACCGCTTCACGGGTAGCTCGGCCGAGGCCGGCGTCTCCATCGACGGCAGCAGCACGGGGTCGCCGCTGAGACTCCTCACGCGGGCGGACTTCAGGGGCAGCTTTCCCAAGAACCGTGACGTAGACCGGACCATGCCCGACGCCGTCCGCATCCTCAACCGCTATGACGCGGGTCAGGCCCGCGCGCAGGACTCCCGGTACGACGGAGAGGTCCAGATGACCCAACAGCCCTCGCAGGCCAAGGCGAGGTTCTATGCGCTCGAGCGCCACGGCAGGCTCACCGCCCTAGGCCGCGCCCTGGGCGAGGACTACGACGACGAGCGCTGGGACTCCCTGCTCGGACAGCTCTCGCAGGGGCAGATGGAGCAGCTGGTCCTGCACGGCTACTCCCACACCTCCGAGCTCGGCGTGATAGGAAAGCCTCGCAGCAAGGAGCTCGACGGCTCGTCCCAGGCGTCCTCCTTCAACCAGCTCCGCTGGGGGGTGGGCTTCCCCAACCCCACCACGCTGGCACAGACATGGAACCCCTCCCTGTCAAGGCGCTTTGGTCAGGCGGTGGGCATGGAGTGCGCGATGCTGGGCATCGACGGCTGGTACGCCCCCGCCTGCAACCTGCATCGCACGCCCCTGGGCGGGCGGAACTACGAGTACTACTCAGAGGACCCCCTCGTGTCCGGCGTCATGGCCGCCCGTACCATCGAGGGCGCGCGCCAGGCGGGGACCTACACCTACCTCAAGCACCTCGCCCTGAACGAGCAGGACTCCTATCGCGACTCCCTCTATACCTGGCTGAGCGAGCAGTCCCTGAGGGAGCTCTACCTCGAGCCCTTCCGCAGGTCGGTCGAGGACGGTGGCTGCACGGGCGTCATGAGCTCGTACAATCGCATCGGCGCCATCTGGGCGGGCGGCAGCGAGGCTCTCGTCGATGGCGTGCTGCGCGGCGAGTGGGGCTTCCGCGGCTCCGTGATAACCGACTACAGCGACCATCACGCCTATATGAACGCCGACCAGATGCTTCGTGCCGGCGGCAGCCTCTTCATGGACGGCGTCTTTGACGATGGCGGCTTCGCCCTTGACACTACCACCCCAAACTTCCGCCGGCGCCTGCGGGCGGCCAGCAAGGACGTGCTCTACACCTGGCTCAACGCCCGCGCGTCCAACCTTGGCTACAACGACGCGGCGGCCGCGGCGGGCGAGGCCACGCTCGACCGTCCCGCCAAGACCAAGGGGACCTCCCTCGTGCTGGTGGTCGTCTCGCTGGTCGACGCGCTTGTCGCGGGGACCGTCGTCGTCCGCGCCGCCATGAGGATCCGCCGCCGTCGCAGGGCGTAGGGCCGCTCGCTCCCGCTCCAAAAGGACCGATTTCGACAAGGTGCCCAATCGGGGGGCCACCGTTCCTCTCCCCGGGCGCGTTGTTGGCCGCCGGGGCCATGGCGCTCGCCCTTACGGGTTGTGCGGAGGGGGCAAGCATGAGGGGGAGCTCTTCGGGCGGCGACAAGCCCGTGGTGTACGCGAGCTTCTATCCCGTGGCAGACCTCACGCGCCAGGTGGTGGGAGACCGCATGGAGGTGCGGACCATCATCAAGGGCAGCCAGGAGCCCCACGACTTCGAGCTTCAGGCTGGCGACCGAGCCGAGCTGGGCGAGGCCGACCTCGTCATCTACAACGGGGCAGGCATGGAGGACTTCATGGACGACCTCAGGGGCTCCGAGGGTGACGACGGTCGCTTCCCCGACCTCTCGCAGGGCCTCACGCTGCTTCGGGGCAAGGACTCGGACGGGGACGATCGCTCGAGCGTCAACCCCCACACCTGGCTGAGCGTGAGAAACGCCCAGCACGAGGTCGAGCTCATCCGCGACCGGGCGAGCGCGATGGACCCCGACGGGGCGGGCACGTACCGGGCAAACGTGCAGAGGCTCATCGACGAGCTGCACGAGCTCGACCAGAGCTTCCAGGAGCGCCTGGACAAGGGCAAGGCGGGCGAGAGGTACTTCGTGGTCTCGCACGCGGCGTTCAACTACCTGGCGCACGACTACGGCCTGCGGCAGGTGGCCGTGACGGGCATCTCCCCCGAGGACGAGCCGTCTGCGGCCCAGCTTGCGACCATCGCCGACTTCGTGAGGCAGCATGGCATCGACACCATCTTCTTCGAGGGTAGCGCGACCCCCAAGGTCGCGCAGACCCTGGCGCGGAGCACCGGCGCCACCACCTCGACCCTCTACACCATGGAGAACCTGAGCGAGGAGGAGATGGGGCTTGGCTACGTCGAGCTCATGAGGCGCAACCTCGACGCCCTGGCGGAGTCGTTTGATGTGTGAGCTGGTGCGCGCGCGGGGGCTCGAGTTCTCGTACGAGGGCGTCCCCGTCATAGCCGGCCTGGACTTGAGCCTGCGCCCTGGCGAGCTGGTCGCCCTGGTGGGCAGGAACGGAGCGGGCAAGTCGACGCTCATGAGGCTGCTCTTGGGCGAGCTTGCGCCTGACGCGGGGGAGCTTCTCGTCCTGGGCGAGCGTCCCGTGACGCACCGCCACTACCCGCGCGTCGCCTACGTCTCGCAGGACTCCGTGCGTGGCTACCGCCATTTTCCCACGACCGTCCGCGAGCTCCTCCAGGTCCACTGCCGGCAACTGGGAATCAAGTCCGACGTCGGCGAGCTCCTGGCCCAAGTGCGCCTGGAGGGCTCGCTCGACAAGGCGCTCGACCAGCTTTCGGGTGGGCAGCTCCAGCGGGTGGGGCTGCTCGTCGCCCTTCTCAAGGACGCCCGTCTCATTCTCCTCGACGAGCCGACCAACGGAGTGGACGCCAGCTTCTCGGACGAGCTTTTCCAGGTGCTGAGGGACATGGCGGACGCGGGCAAGGCAGTGCTGGTCGTGACCCACCATCCGGACGAGCTCGAGGGCCGTGCCGACCGTGTGATCAGGCTCAGGGACGGCAGCATCGAGGAGGTCGTTCAGTTGTCGGAAGGAGACGTCGGCGCGTGATGTTCGAATACGAGTTCATGCGGCGCGCCTACCTCGTGGGCAGCGTCCTGGCCGTGATCCTGCCGCTCATAGGCCTGCCAATTCTGCTCAAGAGGCTCTCGATGATGGGCGACACGCTCTCACACGCCTCGCTCGCCGGCGTGGCCATAGGCCTCTGCCTGGGCTTCGACCCGCTCCTTGGTTCCCCGTGGTCGCCTGCGTCGTGGCAGCCTTGGGGGTCGAGCTCATCAGCAGTCGCCTCAAGGCCTACCAGGAGATCTCGACCGTGATCGTGCTTGCGACCGCCATCGGACTCGCGGGCATCTTCACGAGCCTCACGGGCGGGAGCAACGCCATCAGCTCCTACCTCTTTGGCTCGATCGTGACCATCGGGGACTTCGAGCTCGCGCTGGTGCTCGTCGTGGCGGCTGTGGTGCTGGTCACCTACCGCCTGATCTACGACCGCCTCTACCTGAGCGCCTTCGACCCCGTCGCGGCCCCTCTCATGGGCATCGACGGCCGGGCGCTCAACCTGGCGTTCTCGTTCCTCGTCGCCATCACGGTGAGCGTGGCGGCAAAGACCATCGGCTCGCTGATCGTCTCGTCGCTGATGGTCATACCCGTCATCTGCGCCATGCAGTTCGCACGCAGCTACAGGGGGACGCTGCTCCTCTCTATAGCCCTCTCGCTCGCCTTCGTCCATGCGGGCCTTGCGGTCTCGTACCACCAGAACCTCAGGCCCGGATCTGTGATCGTGCTCATCGCAGTGCTTGCTTTATCAGTGGCGATGCTCGCCAAGAGAAGGTGGGGGTACCTATGAACAACGTAAGGAAGGCAGGCCTGGGCCTTGCCGGTGCCATTGCCGCGGCGGCCGTCGTCGCGGCGCTGGGTGGTCGCGGGCTTGGCGTTCCCGCGTCGGGTGGCCGGCAGGCGCCCGCGGCACAGGAGCAGGTTCGGGTACTGCGCCAAGACGACCCTGCGAGCAAGGCGGACGTGTCCTTCGCCACGGACGACACCACTGAGGTCCTCATCGACGCCCCCGAGGTGGATTCAGACTAGATCGTGAAGGTGGTCAAGCACGGGGACCACTGGCACGTCTTCACCAAGGACGGGCGAGAGATCATCACCTACAGCGACCCGAGCCAGGCCAAGAGCGGCTCGCAGCTCAGCAACACGGCGAAGGTCGTCGGGACGGACGGGAGTTCGTCACCTACGAGGACCCGAGCGCACTGTACCCCCACGCATACTCGTGAGGATGGTGAGCCTGGACGAGCTCGCCCGCCAGCCCATCGTCCGCATCCTCAAGCATGACGACCACTACAACGCCTACACGGAGGACGGCAGTGAGTTCATCTGCCGCGAGGATCCCTCCCGCGCCTTCCCCAAGATCAAGATAGGGACCTTCGAGGGGAGCCATGGCGGGCATGTCTCGCACGTGGGTCGCGGCGCTCGGGGTGGCGCGGCTGGGAACGGCGCGCCCCGCTCGCGCGGCAAGGCGGGCGCCTCGAAGCCTGCGGGCCCCGTCGCCCCCATCAAGCAGGACAAGAACGACCCCAAGCGCGTGCTATCCATCGAGCACCACAACAACCACTGGCACCTGCACCACGCAGACGGCTCCGAGAGCGTGGCCTACGAGGACCCCTCCTCCGCCTACCCTGACATCAAGATCACGGAGTACGACCCCAACATGGGGCGCCACTTCGAGCCCCTCAAGCCGGGCGAGAGCTTCCGCTACGAGGACGTCGACGCCGCGCTTCTGGTTCCGCTTGACCAGATTAACTATGGCAACGTGGTCCACTCCGTCGACTACGACGAGGCCGCCGGTGGCTTCGTGATTCCCCACCACGACCACTACCACTACGTGTCCATCCAGACGATCATCCAGTTCTGCAAGGACGGTGGGGACACCTTCCACGGCAACGACCCGCGCGCCGTCGTCGCCACCCTCAAGTACCTGGTCCAGCACCCCGAGGCGCGTCCCAAGGGCAAGAACGGCTGGGGGAGCGACGCCGAGGTGGGGCATGGTGGCGGAGGCCATGCCCACGACGACGAGCGGAACGGCGACCACGAGGTCGAGCGCGACCACGAACATGCGGCGGAGTCCCGAGACGAGGAGGAGGCGGACTTCACGCGCGGCCCCAGGATCGAGCGCATCGTGCACGAGGGCAGCGTCTGGTACGTCTATTACGTCGACGGCAGCTTCAGCACGCTAACGCACGACCCCGAGGACCGCTATCCTGGCGTGCCCATCGAGGAGGGCTCGACGCCCGTCAACGACGGCATGAGCGACGACCGCGCAGGCACTCCCGCCACGGACAAGGACGAGGTCGGGGGTGAGGGGGTCGCAACTGTCCGCCCCGAGACGGGGCCCACAAGGGAAGGGACGTCCGCCGCGGTTGGCCACGAGTGCGAGGCGTCGGCGGCGGCCGAGGGTGCCGACCCCGAGCGCGTGGACGCCTCCCGTGAGAAGGACGCTCCGGCGGAAGCGGCAGATGCCGACGAGACGCCGGCGGGCACGACGGACGACGCCCCCGGCGTGGCATAACCCCGGGCTGGCACTGCGCGTCACTCGAGGTGCGGGGCATTCTCGCCTAAAGAAGGAACCCGGTCGGGATGATCCGGCCGGGCTCCGCTCGTGCGAGGGGGAAGGAGGCTAAGGCTCTAGAACTTGACCTGGGGCGCCTGGCGCACGGAGGCGTCGGCGGCCTCGAAGCCCTTGCGGCGCGGGAACTTGGACCCGGCGACGATGTTGCCGGGGAAGGTGGTGACGGCGTTGTTGTACTCGAGCACGCAGTCGTTGAAGCTCTGGCGCGCGTAGCTGATGCGGTTCTCGGTGTCGGTCAGGTCGCCCTGGAGCTGCTGGAAGTTGGCATTGGCCTTGAGCTCGGGGTAGGACTCCGCGACGGCGAAGAGGTGTCCGAGGGTCTGGGTCAGCTGGTTGGAGGCGGCCATCTTGTCCTCGGGGGTGACGGCAGAGCTCACGGCAGAGCGGGCCTTGATCACGGCTTCGAGGGTCTGGGACTCGTGGCTGGCATAGCCCTTGACGACCTCGACCAGGTTGGGGATCAGGTCGTTGCGGCGCTGGAGCTGCGTGTCGATGGTCTCCCACGCGTTGTCGCAGCGGTTGTTCTTCTGGACGATGCCGTTGTAGATCGAGATGAACCAGATTCCCACCACCACGATGAGTGCGATGATGATTATGGCGAGCGTCATGGCGATTCCCTTCTCGCGGCTCGTATCCTGTCAGACAAGTATACCCGGACCCGCCCACATTCGACCTGGGACGTGGTCCTGACGGCATGTGATGTCCGCGGGGCAACGAAGTCGGATTGCGGGGGTTCAATGTCGACGCGACCGTAAGGCAGGGGACTGACGCCATCGCACCGGGAGGCACCTGGGCGACCTGGCTGATGCGCATGGCGGAGGGGGAGGGATTCGAACCCTCGGAACGGGGTTACCGCTCGACGGTTTTCAAGACCGCTGCAATCAACCACTCTGCCACCCCTCCAATGGGTGCGCGGATATATCCTAGCGCATGAGCCCATGCAGAAGAGGGGAGGCTAGGGGACGATGGCCGAAGCGGAGCGACGGCGCGAGGTCGACGAGGCCTTCATGCGCGAGGCCATCGAGGAGGCCCGCCTTGCCGCGCAGGAGGGAGAGGTGCCCATCGGCGCCGTCGTGGTCTGCGACGGAAGGGTGGTCGCACGCGGTCGCAACCGGCGCGAGCTCGACCATGACCCATCGGCCCATGCCGAGTTCAGCGCGCTGGTGAAGGCGTCGCAGGCGCTGGGTCGCTGGCGGCTTACGGGCTGCACGGCCTACGTGACGCTCGAGCCCTGCCTCATGTGCGCGGGGCTCATGGTCAACTCCCGCATAGACCGCTGCGTCTTTGGTGCCCCAGACCCCAAGGGCGGCGCGCTGGGAACGCTCTATGACGTGAGCCACGACGGACGGCTGAACCACGAGTTCGAGGTGGTGGGTGGCGTGTTGCAGGATGAGTGTGCGCAGCTGCTTCGCGACTTCTTCCGCGCCCGCCGTGCGGAGCAGCGTGCCGCGAGGGGTGTGGCCTCGGACGAGTAGGGTCGCGCGGGCTCAGGAGCCGGCTCGTCCGCTTACGGTCGTCGTCTAGGGCGCATGAGGCCACGCATGCCCTGCCCGTGCGACCGCTCGTCCGCCACGTAACTGCAGTTTTTCTCGCTGTTTATCCAATAGTGAAGTATCTTTGTCTGTATTCCGGGCGAAGGGGCTTATGGGCATGGGCAAGTGGTTCGACGCGGACGACGTACGCGAGGCATACGAGCACATTCGCGACCACGTGCGTCGGACCCCGCTGGAGGAGGCCGTCTATCTCAACGGAGGAGACACGCGCTACTTCTTCAAGCTCGAGAGCCAGCAGATCGGCAAGAGCTTCAAGATTCGTGGCGCCTACAACACCATGTCGCGGCTGAGCGACCGCGAGCGCCGGCACGGCGTGGGCACGGTCTCGACGGGCAACCATGGCGTTGCCGTCGCCTATGCCGCCCGCGAGCTGGGAATCCGCGACTGCATGGTGGTCGTTCCCATGGGGACGCCGCATTCCAAGACCGACCGCATACGCTACTACGGCGCCCGCTCCATGATGCTGGGCTCGGATTACGACGACTCCATCACGCTGGGCATCAACTACATAGACCGCAACGAGATGTTCTTCGTGGACCCCTATGAGTACGACCCGCGCGTGTACTGCGGCCAGGGGACCATCGGGCTCGAGGTCCTGGAGCAGAACCCAGAGGTCGACACCATCGTCGTGCCCGTGGGCGGTGGCGGGCTTATCACCGGCATCGCCACCATAGCGAAGGCCATGAGGCCCGACGTGCGCATCGTGGGCGTGCAGACCAGCGCCTGCCCGGCCATGCTGCAGTCCCTGCGCGACGGAGTCTGCTACAACCGCTACCCGACCTCGGGGAGGACCGTCTGCGAGGCAATCGTGGGCGGCGTGGGACAGATTGCCTTCGACATGCTGCCCGACCTCCTCGACCAGATGATCATAGTGAGCGAGAGGTCCATCCGCTCCGCCTTCAAGTTCATGGTGAGCCGCGAGCAGCTGAGCATCGAGCCGGGAAGTGCCATGGTGGTCGCTGCCGTGCGAGAGCATGCGGAGCTCGTGGGCGGCCACAACGTCGCACTGGTGATAAGCGGCGGCAACCTGGACGCGGACGTGCTCTCGGCCATCCTCGAGGAGGACTTCGGCGACGAGGGGTAGGCCGACTTGGCATCGCGTGTCGGGCACGCTTCCGCGCGCCCCTCGCCTTGCCGCGCACGCTTCAGCGCACATCGAGTCACGTCGAGCACGCATCAACGCACGCTAGGTCGCAGCGCACACGCCGTTGCGCACACGATTTTTGTCGAGCACGCACCAACGCACAGCCAGAGCTGCGTCTGCGCTGTTGGCACGTGGGTCTCGTGTGCGCAAGAGCGCGCTTGACCCGCGGCGCGTGCGCAAGGGCGTGCTTGGTCCGTGGCGCGTGCACAAGGGCGCGGACAACGCGGGCCGTGTGTGCCGGCCCGTGGGCGCCGCGGATGCAGTGGTGCAAACGGGCGAGGGGTGCGCCTACACCAGCTGGAAGATGAAGAAGTCCAGGTAGTGGGTCTCGGGCACGCCCCAGAGGATGGGGTGGTCCGGTGCCTGCTGGCGCTCCTCGACCTGGCGCAGCTGCACCCCGGCCCCGTGTGCCGCCTCCGCGATCGCCTGCGCCAGGCGCTCGCGCGACATGAAGTGGCTGCAGCTGCAGGTGGCCAGGTAACCGCCGCGCGGAAGCATCCGCATCGCGTCCTGGTTGATCTGGCGGTAGCCGCGCATCGCGTGGTCGATGGTCCTGCGGCTCTTGGTGAAGGCGGGCGGGTCCAGCACGACGAGGTCGAAGGGACCTCCCTCGGCGCGCAGCCGTGCCTTGTCGCGCGCGAGTTCGGGCAGGTACGCCAGGACGTCTGCCTGGGTGAACCCCATGCGCGGCGTCCCGTCCGCATTCACGTCGAGCCCGTTCAGCCGCGCGTTCTGCGCCGCCAGGTCGAGCGCCGTCTGGCTCACGTCCACGCAGCGCACGAACTCCGCCCCGCCTGCGGCGGCGTTGAGGCCGAAGGGCCCCACGTGGCAGAAGCAGTCGAGCACGCGTCGCCCCGCGCTGACCTGCCTCACGGCGCGGCGGTTGTACTTCTGGTCGAGGAAGAAGCCGGTCTTCTGGCTGTTCTCTATGTCAAGGTCGAAGGCCAGGCCGTTCTCGTGCACCACGAGTCGCGCGTCTTGGGGCTCCCGCGTCAGGCAACCGTCCAGCGCGCCGCCGCTCGCCTCGATCGCGAGCGGGTCCACGGCCTCCGGGGCCGAGAAGTCGTACCAGCCCTTGCGGGGCTCGAGCCCCTCCTTCAGGCGGGCGGGTGAGTCGGAGCGCTCGTAGATGCCGCGCACGCGGACGCCGTCCTCCTCGAGGACGAGGGTCAGGAGCGGGAAGAGGGTGGGCCTCAGGAGCTCCATGCCCACGGTGCCCACCTGCGCCACGAGCACGTCCTCGTAGCGGTCCACCACGAGGCCGGGGAAGGCGTCGGCCTCCGAGAAGAGCAGGCGACAGCAGTTGGTGTCCGGCTCGCAGCCGGCAAGGGCGCGCGATCCCATGGTGGCCTTGCGGTGCCCCCACGCCCAGCGGAGCTTGCGCCACCAGAAGGCGGCGTCGAGCCGGTCGTTCGCGTTGCGGCTCACCACGCGCACGCAGATCTTGCTCTTGAGCGAGAGGAGCCCCACTCCCTGCCAGGTGCCACTTTCCTCGAAGAGGTCGATGGCACAGCCGTTCGTGGCCTCACGCCCGTCCAGGGGAGAGGGACGCAGTTCCAGAGCCTCGCCTTCGAACACCCATGGGTGACCCGCCTTGAGGGAGCGGGCGGCCTTGCGGCTTACGATTGCCTGGGGGTAGGGTCTGAGCTGCTTCATGCTGGGCGTCCCTCCGGTCCTTGCGCTGTCTGCGGGCGAATACGTCTCGTTTGGTCCCGCGTCTTGCATTATGGCCGACACGCCGCCCCCTGCTGGCCGACAGCCTTGAGGCACCAAGTTCGCTGGGCATGGGCCGACCTGTCCCATGCCCCGGCCCCAAAAGGTTACGAGCGGGGGACGGATACCGTTACGTCCGAGTTTCGCCTTGGGCCTCGTAGCCCACGCTCCTCTCATCCGGCCCCTAACATGGCCAGACACCCGCGGCGTCGGATGGGGAGGGAGTGGCCCCAAGGGGTCCGACTCGGCCCAACCCACTGGAGCCGCGGCGTCAGCCAGGGCGGGAGAGGCCCGCCGGCACGAGTGGCGACGCGTCGCCGCGACCCCTGCGAGGGAGGTTGTAACTACTATGAACGGACTGTTTGTGATCGTTGTTGCTGCGGTTGTCCTGGTCATTGGCTATATCGGGTATGGCCGCTGGCTAGCGAAGTCCTGGGGGGTCGACGAGGACGCGCTGACGCCCGCGGTGCGCATGGAGGACGGCCACGACTTCGCCCCCGCCTCGCGCTTCACCGTCTTCGCGCACCAGTTCTCGTCCATCTGCGGCGCGGGTCCCGTCACGGGCACCATCGTCGCCATGATGTTCGGCTGGCTGCCGGTGCTGCTCTGGGTCCTGGTCGGCGGCATCTTCTTTGGCGCCGTCCATGACTTCGGCGCCCTCTACGCCTCCGTCAAGAACAACGGGAAGTCGCTGGGGCAGCTGATCGAGAAGTACATCGGCCGTACCGGCCGCAGGCTCTTCCTGCTCTTCAGCTTCCTCTTCTGCTGCATCGTCGTCGCCGCCTTCACCTCCATGGTCGCCGGCACCTTCAAGATGAGCGTGGGCGAGGCCGGCGCCCTGGACGTCGCGAGGTCCTATCCCGCTGGCGCCGCCGGCACCATCTCGATCCTCTTCACCTTCGTCGCCATCCTCTTCGGCTGGATGTGCCGCAGGTACGAGCTTTCCGGCTGGAAGCAGTTCGCCTTCGCCGTCCTGCTCATCGCCGCGATGTTCTTCCTCGGCATGCTCTTCCCGATCTACCTGAGCCTCAACGCCTGGATCGCCGTGGTCATGGTCTACTTGGTGTTCGCCTCCGCCATGCCCATCCAGACCCTCAAGCAGCCCCGGGACTACCTCACCACCATCATGATGGTGGCCATGATCGCCTGTGCCGTCGTGGGCATCGTGGTCCTGGGCGTGAGCGGCAAGGCCACGATGACGGCACCCATGGTCGTCTCGTCCCAGACTCTGGACGCCCTGTCCGCCAAGGGCAACTACCTCTTCCCGGTGCTCTTTGTCTCGGTCGCCTGTGGCGCCCTCTCGGGCTTCCACAGCCTGGTGTCCTCCGGAACCTCCTCGAAGCAGGTCTCTAACGAGGCTGACGCCATGCCCGTGGGCTTCGGCGCCATGGTCCTCGAATCCTTCGTGGGCGTCCTGGCGGTGGTCGTCGCCGCCATTATGTTCAGCGACATGAACACGGCAGGAACCGGCGCCCTCAACTCCGGCGCCGCGAGCACGCCCTTCCAGATCTTTGCCGCCGGCGTCGCGCGAGGCATGACCGCGATTGGCATCAACTCGAGCTTTGCCACCGTCTTCATGACGATGAACGTCTCGGCATTGGCGCTGACCTCGCTCGACGCCGTCGCCCGCATCGCCCGTACCTCGTTCCAGGAGTTCTTCCTCAAGACCAACGACGCCGGCGAGGAGGCTGGAGAGGGGTCCCTCGCATATCGTGTCGTGACCAACGTGTGGTTTGCCACCTTCGTGACCCTGGCGATCGGCCTGTCGCTCACCTTTGGCGGCTACCTCAACATCTGGCCGCTCTTTGGCGCCTCCAACCAGCTCCTGGGCGGCATGACCATGATCACCCTGGCCGTCTTCTGCAAGGCCACGGGCCGCAAGGGCTGGATGCTCTACCTGCCCGTCGCCTTCCTGCTCTGCAGCACCTTCACCTCACTTGCTATGAGCGCCTACGGCTGCGTCACGGCGCTTGCCGCGGGGATGACGGTGGACGTGCTGGCCACCAAGGGCCTGCAGCTGGTCTTTGCCGTCCTGCTCATGGCCCTGGGCCTGATCGTCGCCTACAACTGCCTGAAGGAGCTCTTCACCACCGAGGCCGGCTCCATGCCCGACGAGGAGCCCGAGTGGTCCGAGCTCGGCCGCAAGCACGTCGCTGCCCGCGCCGCGGAGGACGCTTCCTCAGGCGCCGCGTCTGCGGCGGCCCGCGCGTAGGCGCGCCCCTCCCCGGGGCTGCCGGCGCGGCAGGAGCGCCCCTCTCACTGTGTCAAAGGTGGAGTCCCCGCAGCTCTGACTGGGCTGCGGGGACTCCCTTTTCGTCGTCCATGACCCCCGTCGCAGGACGATCACCTGTGACGGGGCCGACACGCTCGCTAGATGCGCCCGCACTCGCCCAGCGCGGAGCGGTCGTACCAGGCGGAGAGCAGGTAGGGCAGGATCGCTTTGGCGTCCACGTCGGCCAGGCGCCTCATGCCGCAGACCGTGAGGTCCAGGGTGGAGAGGCCACCGCCTATGACGCTGATGACGGGCAGCTCGCCCCAGGGGTCGTCCGGAGTCGAGCGAAGCTCGAGCTTGGTGACGTATCCCGGCGTCCACTCCTTGTAGTCGTACTGCACGAGCGCCCCGAGGAGCGCCCCGGAGGTCAGCTCGGCGCCGCCTTCGGGTCTCACCATGCGGTCGAAGTGGTAGTAGAAGCCGCATCCCTTGGTGGTGACGCCCGCCCCGGGCCCCTGGAAGATCATGTGCGTGAGGGGCGTGTTGTACTCGCCGAGCTCCATGCGCACGCTGGCGACCTGACAGCCCCTGCGGCTGACCTCGGCCGTCACCACGTCGCCGTCACGGCGCAGCACGAACTCGGCCCCCATCTTCTTGGGCATGGAGCCGTTGTCGCGCCCGAGCTGCGTGGCCATCTCCTGGCCGTTGCCGCCCAGGAGCAGCGAGAGCGTGTACTGGCCCAGCTGCTCGTCGGCGTAGCAGTAGACGCCCAGGATCGCCTCGTAGTAGTCGTCCGTGAACGAGGGACGATTGATGTGGTTGATCGAGAGGACCACGACGGGCATCTTGAAGGGCGTGAGCTCCGGTGGCAGGACGCGGCGGATGGCCTCGGGCGTCGTGGTGAAGGCGATGTAGATGCCACGCTGGTCACCCATGATGGAGGGCTGGCCGAACTTCGCCACGTCCTCGTCCAGGGCATGGAAGCTGGCTTGCGGCCGGTGTGGGAGGAAGAGTTCGCGTGCCGCCGCATAGCCACCGTGTGTGGCGGGTGAGATGTTCCCGTCCTTGACGGCGGACCCCACGACGCGCACCTCGACGTCTGCTGCCTCGAGCCCCTCGCGCAGTTCGGTGTTGGGGCGGTTGCCCAGCGAGAGCACGACGAGGTCGCAGTCAAGGCGAGAGGCGCTTCCGTCCGCCGTCGACTCGAGCGCCAGGCCCTGCGCGTCCGCGCTGACGAGCTTCTGTCCCAGCCTGAACTCCACGCCGTACTTGCGCAGGCGTCCCATGACGTCAAGCACGTTGACGGGGTTGACGCCAGGCGCGACGGAGTCGAGCATGTCCACCACGACGACGTGGGCCGCACCCTTCTCGGCTGCGTATTCGGCGGTCTCGATGCCGGTCATGCCCGCGCCGACGACCACGACGCTCTTGCCGGCAAGCTCGCGCCTGCCGATGAGGACCTCGGGCACGCAGGCGACGTTGGGGCCGTCGAGGCCGGGAATGGAGCGCGGCACGATGGGGCTCCCGCCGGTGGCGAGTATCACCGCGTCGGGCTCGAGCGCGAGCACGGATTCCACGGTCGCGCGCTCTCCCAGGTGGATGTCCACGCCCAGGTCGGGAAGGACCTTGGCGTAGTACTCGGGCACGAAGGACATCTTCTCCTTGAGGGGAGGCGCCGCCGCGAGGACGACGTCGCCGCCCAGCTCGCGCGCTGCCTCCAGGAGCGTGACCCTGCAGCCTCGCGTGGCAGCCGTCTCTGCCGCACACATACCGGCGGGACCTGCCCCCACCACAACGAGATGGTGGTGCTCGACGTCGGGTTCGAGGCTGCCGCAACGGAGCTCCGCCGCGCAGGTCGGGTTGACGGCGCACTCGAGCGGCATGGCCGCCTCGGCGTTCTGCTCGAGGCTCTCGAAGCAGCGCAGGCACGAGATGCACTTGCGGAGCTCGTCCACGCGACCCTCCTGGACCTTGCGGCCCCATTCGGGGTCCGCCAGCCAGGCGCGCCCCATGCCCGCGAAGTCGATGAGCCCCTCCTCGAGGAAGCTCTCGGGGACGTCAGGGCCACGGAAGTTCGACACCGCTATGACGGGGATCGAGACGTTCTTGCGCACGGCGGCGATGAGGTCGTGCCTCCAGCCCTCGGCGTACGAGACGGGCTCGACGGAGGTTATGCCGGTCTCGTAGATGCCGCAGGAGACGTCGATGAAGTCGACGCCGGCCTTCTGGAGCTCCTGGGCGATCCTCACGCCGTCCTGGATGTGAATGTAGTCCTCGGTGACGCCCGTGGCAGAGAGGAACTCCTCGACCGAGAGGCGGCAGCCCAGGGGGAAGTCCTCCCCGCAGCGCTCGCGGATGCCCGAGATGATTTCGAGCACCATGCGCAGGCGGTTCTCGAAGGACCCGCCGTACTCGTCCTCGCGCTTGTTGGTGTAGGGCGAGAGGAACTGCTCAAGCAGGTAGCCGTGGGCGCAGTGCAGCTCGACGCCATCGAAGCCCGCCTGCTGGACACGCGCGGCGGCGTCCACGAACTCCCGGATGATGTGCCTGACCTCGTCGGTGGTGAGGGCGCGCGTCTCCTGCTTGCAGCGCTTGCAGGGGATGGCCGAGGCGCTGACCACGGGGGCACCGCCCAGTAGTGAGCTATAGGTCTCGCGGCCGGGGTGGTGGAGCTGGATCATGGTCTTCGCGCCATGGCTGTGGATTGCCGCCGCGAGGCGTGCCAGCGCGGGTATGTTGCGGTCGCGCGTGGCGGATATCTGGCGCAGGAGGCCGGGGCCGGTCACGTCGTCGACGCGACAGATCTCGGGCAGGATGAGCCCTGCCCCGCCCGCGGCGCGCGTCTCGTAGTAGGCGATCATCTCGTCGCTCGGCGTGCCGTCGAGGTTGGCCAGGCCCACGCCCACGGGTGTCATGACCAGTCGGTTCTTGAGCTTCAGGCCACCTATCTGCCCCGCCTCGAAGAGCTTCTCGTACATGGGATCTCCCTTCCTCGCGCCTGCGGCGTCGAGTGCTGGCGTCCCAGGCAACCCCTCGTGACATCTAGCTTGCTACCACGGGCGACGGGACGTGCGGCGATTAGGGGAGAAGCCCGCATTGCGGCGCGGACGGCATGGGGCATGTGGGATGTGGCGCGTGACCATGGCGCCAGGGGAGAGAAGAGGCACGTCCACGACTGCGAACGCGCCTCGGAAGCAGGTCATTGATATGTTCGTACGTCTTATCGCAAAGTCTAGAAGTGCCTGCCGTAGCGTCCGGAGCTGATGCCGCGCCCCCGGCTGCGGGAGCCACTGAACATGGTGCGCGTCGCCTTGGTGGTGGAGCGCCCCGGGTTGGGTACGATGCGCGTCGCGTCGTAGTCGAAGCCCTCGAGGTCCCATACCGGGACGAGCGCGTGCGTGAAGTACTCGATCTCGCGCAGGGGGCTAATCTCGTCGGGCGCGACGAAGGTGTAGGCATGTCCCGTCGCGCCGGCGCGGCCGGTGCGTCCGATGCGGTGGACGTAGTCCTCTGGGTCCATGGGGACGTCGAAGTTGACCACGGCGTCGATGCCGCTCACGTCTATGCCGCGGCTCATGACGTCGGTGGCCACGAGCACCTGGCAGGCACCTTCGCGGAATCGCTCGAGTGCTCGCTCGCGGGCCTTCTGGGGGCGGTCAGCGTGCATGACGTCCACGCTGAAGCTCGCGCGCTTGAGGTACTTCTCGAGGTCGTCGCTGCGGTGCTTGGTGCGACAGAAGACCAGCACGCGCTCGGGGATCTCGCCTGCGGCCCCGCCAGTCTTGAGCAGCGCTTCCAGAAGCAGGGTCTTCTGCCCCTGCGAGACGGGGCAGAGGTGCTCCTCCACGGTGTCGGCCGTCTCGCCCACGCGGGCAATCTCGATGCTCGCAGGGTCGTGCAGCATGGCGTCCACGGTGCCCTTGATGCTGGGTGGGATGGTGGCGGAGAAGAGCAGTGTCTGCCGGTCTGCGGGGCAGGCCTTGACGATGCGGCGCACGCTGGGCCAGAAACCCATGTCCAGCATGCGGTCGGCCTCGTCCAGTACCAGGACCTTGACGTCTGCCAGGCTCACGTGCTCGTGCTCCATGAGGTCGATGAGACGGCCGGGGGTCGCCACGAGCAGGTCGCAGCCGCGCTCGAGCTCACGGATCTGGCGCTCGAACTTGGCACCACCCATGACAACGACGGTCTTCTGTCCGGTCTTGCGGCAGACGACGCTCACCACGTCCTCGATCTGTGCCGCGAGCTCGCGGGTGGGAGTCACCACCAGGGCGAAGGGTCCGAAGGGCCTGGCGTCGGGGTCCCTCTCGCGCGAGTCGTCCATGGGGGCGTCCGTGCGCTTCGAGGCAGGCTTCTTCCTGCGACGGCGCTTGCGCTTGGGCTTTGTGGGGGAGTCGCCCTGCGTCTCGGGAGCGGACTTGGTCTGGGGCGCGGCATCCGCGTTCGCCTTCGTATCGTCTGCGGGTGCGTCGCCGCCTTCCGCCTTCTTGTGATGCCTGCGACGCCGGCGCCGGGGCTTGCCCGATGCGTCGGCGTCCTGGATTACGCTCTCGTTGTTGACGGGTGCCGAGAGCACGGAGTCGTCCTCCACGCGGTCCGCGAGGACTTCGGGTCCGTCGTCCTGTGTGGCCCTGGTGGCCCCGTCCTGCGAAGGGCCGTCGTCACTCTCGCCCGCATCAGCCGGCTTTGCGCCGGGGGCGGCGGATGCTGCCCGGCTCTGCCGTGCCGCGCGAGAGAGGGGCTCGATGACCTGCAGGACCGGCAATGCGAAGGCGGCGGTCTTGCCCGTGCCTGTCTGTGCGGAGGCGATCACGTCGCGCCCGGCGAGGACGGCGGGGATGGCCTGCTCCTGCACGGGAGTCGGCGTTGAGAAGCCCAGCTCCTCCACGCCGGCGAGGATGTGCTCGTTTAGCCCGAGCTCGGCAAATGTCTTAGTCATGTGCCTAAGTATCGCCCAAGTTGCCTCGTGCTGCAGGGCAGACATCGGAGCCATGCGTCCTGACGGCTATGTGGGGCAGCCGTCTGCGGCGCGAATGGCGCCAGAGGGCCCGAGCACACCAAAGGCTCACGATTGCCCCGTGACCCTCGACTACGCTGGGCCTGTTGCGACGAATCGCCTGGGAGGTTGCCATGAGGCTGCAGCTCACGTTGGACGCGCTGAGGTTGGAGGACTGCCTCGACCTCATCCTGGACACCCGTGACTACGTCGACGTGGTCGAGGTGGGCTATCCGCTCCTGGTGGAGGAGGGGCTTTCGATGGTGAGGCACGTGAAGCATGCCTTCCCGGACAAGGTTGTGCTCGCCGACGCGAAGGTCTTCCACAGCGGTGGCTACGTCGCGCGGAAGTGCTTTGACTACGGGGCGGACGCGGTGAGCGTCCTGGGACTTGCCTCCGACCAGACCTTCGACGCGGTGCTGCGGGTGGCCGAGGTGATGGGACGGTGCGTGGTGGGCGACCTGGCTGGCATGGCGGGTCCGCTCAGCCGTGCCGTGGAGCTCGAGGCGCTGGGCGTGGGGGAGCTCGTCGTTCCCTCGGGGCTGGGGGCCGATGGTCACGAGCTCAGTGCCGTCTCGGACGTCGGGGAGGCGGGCACCTTCGCCCCGCTGGAGCTGCTGCGTGGCCTCAACGAGTGCCTGACGAGCGCCCAGAGCGCAGTGGTCGGCCACATCGGGCTCGATAACATAGCCCAGGTGGTGGCGGCGCGCCCCGCCTGCGTCCTCGTGGGCAGGGCCATAGCCCAGGCGGACGACCCACGTGCTGCGGCCGCGCGGCTCAAGGCCCAGATGGCGTAGGCGGTGTAGGCGCGCGGGGCGGCCGCGTTCTCGGACACACGGTCCTCTCGCCCGCCGTGTCCTGCTCTGGGTGGACCTCTTGTCGTGCCCTATGCCTCGAACTTGTCCACCATGCCATCGGAGTCCGCCTTGAGCGTGCGGATTTGTGCCGGAATGTCCGCCCGGTCGTAGGGCGTCATCTGGTACACCCAGTTGAGCCAGTTGCGGTACAGAAGGTTTGCATGGGCTCGCCAGGTAAAGATGGGCTGCCGCTCGGGGTCGTCGTCGGGGAAGTAGTTCTGGGGCACGCGGATGGGAAGCCCGCGCTTGAAGTCGCGCCAGTACTCGTCGCCCAGGGTGTCGCGCCCGTACTCGTAGTGGCCGGTTACGTACACCTCGTGGAAGTCGCGGGTCGCGATGAGCGAGGGTCCACTGGAGAAACCCTCGCTGAGCACGTGCAGCTCGGGGTGGTTGGCCAGCTCGCCTGCGTCGATGGCGGCATGGCGCGAGTGGGGCATGTTATGCATCTCGTCGAAGCCGTTGGTGAGGAAGCTGTACTCGTCGCAGAGCCGCTGGGGAAAGACGCCGAAGAGCTTGGCGGGAAGCTGCCTCTTGGGAATCCGGTAGAGGTGCCAGAGGCCGGCAAGCGCGCCCCAGCAGAGATACATGGTGCTGAGCACGTGCTCCTGCGACCAGTCTATGATCCGGCAGAGCTCGTCCCAGTAGTCGACGGCCTCGTAGGGCAGCTGCTCCACCGGAGCGCCGGTGATGATCATGCCGTCGTAGTTCTTGTCCTCGTAGGCCTCGAAGCAGTCGTAGAACTTCACCAGGTGGTCCTGCGAGACGTGGGTGGACTCGTGCGTGCTCACGCGCATGAAGTCGCAGCTCACCTGCAGGGGGGACTTGCTGATGAGACGCAGAATCTGGGTCTCGGTCTCTATCTTGGTGGGCATGAGGTTCAAGATCACCAGGTTGAGCGGACGGATCTGCTGTTGCCCGGCGACCTCCTCCTCCAGGGCGAAAATCCGCTCCTGGCGGAGGACCTTCTTGGCGGGCAGGCCGTCGGGGATGTTGATGGGCATGCTGGCTCCGTTCCGGCGCGATTTTTCGCTATCAGGATAGACCAGGCGGGCGAGAGGGGCGCGGCGTGTCTTGCTCGCGACTTGGCCGCGCGAGCCGGCATTTGCGGGCCAGTGGTCGGCACTCCATGGCGCAGTCCTGGCGTGGTCGTCGCGAGTGGCGCCGCGGCCCCTCTCGCCCGGGAACCGCCCCTCGTCATCGTGCCCCTTTGGCGCGAGGACGTCCGCGCGGGGCCATGGTGATTTTCGAGTTCGACGCGCGCCTCTTCGTGCGGAGGCATCCATCTTGTCTTCTGCCACACTTTTTGGCGGATTTCGACCTCTTTGTGTGGCGAAAGACAAGATGGACCATCCGACAACCAGACCTCCACCGGGGCCGTTCTGCACCTGCATGTGGCGAGAGGCAAGATGGACCCTCTGGCAACCCTCCCGGTGGGTCTTTGCAACCTCTGAGCTGCGGCCCGCAACCGTCCGGTGCCCTGACATTCCATAAAATGCAGCCTCGGGTTGGTGGCCGGGGACGCCCGGCTACCATAGATTCGAAGGTGCCGGCACAGAAGACGTTGGGGCCGCCGCGGGCGGCAAGGCAGAGGGAAACACCATGAGCTTCCGAGACAACCTTCAGCACCTGCGCGCCACGCGCAACATGACCCAGGAGCAGCTTGCCATGCTGGTGGGCGTGAGCCGCCAGTCGGTGACCAAGTGGGAGGCCGAGAAGGCCTACCCCGAGATGGACAAGCTCCTCAAGCTCTGCGACATCTTCGGCTGCACCCTGGACGAGCTCGTGAAGGGTGACCTTACGGACGTCGAACCACCGAGGTCCGAGCTCGTCTCGCCTGGACCCGCCACGGACGTCTGTGGCTACGACGAGCACGTGCGCTCCTTTGCCCGGCGCATGGCCCTGGGCGTCTCGGCCATCATCGTGGGCGTGGCGCTGGGTGCGCTCCTTGACGGGGTCAACCCCGCAGGGGCCCTGGCAGACCCAAGCGCGCTCTCGACGCTGGCCCTCTTTGCCTTCGTGGCCCTTGGCGTGGCGCTTATCGTGCCAACCGTGATGGCCCACACGGCCTTCCAGAAGGAGCATCCCTTCGTGGAGGACTTCTATACCCCAGAGCAGCGTGCCGACGCGCGGGGCCTCATGGGGCGGGGCATCGCCCTAGGCGTCGGGGCGATACTCCTCGGGATCTTGTTTCCGGTGCTTCTGGGGGACGCAAACGTCTGGGCAGTGTCCATGCTGCTCTGCGTCGCGGCGGGTGTCGGGACTCTGGTCTACTCCCTCGTGATGGGCGAGCGCGTGAACCTTGCCAGCTACAACGAGGACGCCTTGGACGAGCTCAGCGAGGACGAGATTGCGGAGGCGCTCGAGGGAGAGGGGCTCGAGCGTGCGCTGGCGGTAAGGCGCGGGAATCGCAGGGTTGGGGCGATCTGCGCCATCATCATGCTCGCCGCGACCGCGCTGGCGCTGGTCCTGTTGTTCACGTCCATCGACCTCAACGGCGCCAACGGGTCGCCGAATGAATTCTTCTGGCTCCCCTGGCCAATCGGAGGCATTGCCTGTGCGGGCGTCGCCGTGTGGGAGCGCGACCTGAGGTCAAGGCACTAGCTCGGACATGGGATCGCGTCGGGGCAAGCTGAGGTGGGGTCCCTGCGCCGGGGGCAGCATGGCGGAGGGACCCGCTCCATCGTCCTAGAGCTCGCGGTGCTCGAGGCGCCCGTCCAGCCAGAGGCCGTAGCTGCTGCTGCCGTCCTTGGGAATGCCCACGCTGCCAGGGTTGAAGCACCAGATGTCGGGGTTGCCCGGCGCGGGCTCGTTGACCTTCCGGTGCGTGTGCCCGTACACGAGCGCCGCGCCATCGGGCAGCAGGGGCAGGTGGTCGACGGAGTTGTGGAAGCCTGCGCCCCAGACGTGCCCGTGCGTGAGGAAGAGCGTGCGACCCATGCCGCCGGTCACGGGGTTGGGGGCGGCAGGGTCCCAGAGCAGGTTGTGGTCGGTCATGCAGGGGAAGTCCAGGACCATCTGGTCCACCTCGGCGTCGCAGTTGCCGCGCACGGCTATGACCTGGTCCGCGATGGAGTTGAGCATCTGGATGACGCGTTTGGGGGCGTAGTCGGCGGGCAGGTCGTTGCGGGGCCCGTGGTAGAGGAGGTCTCCCAGGAGCACCACGCGGTCGGGCCGCTCCGCATCGATGGCGTCCATGAGGCGGGCGCAGCGGTCTGCCGCACCGTGGATGTCAGAGGCGAGGAGCAGCTTCATGTGGTGCCTCCCAAGGGCCGAGGACGAGGTCTTCTCTCGTCCGACGATGTTTTCTGGCATGCAGTCGAGCTTAGCGCAAGCGCCCGCATCCCCGGGGCCGCGCGCGTCCCGGGTGGAGTCTGCTCGCGTCCCAGGTGGGGGCTATGATGGTCTCTCCTGGGAAACGGGGAAGGGAAGCGCATGGCCAAAGAGCGGTCGGAGGTCGATTCTTGCGGCCACGAGCACGTGACCGAGGAGCTCCTCGAGCGCCTGCTCGCGTCCACCTCGATAGAGGGCTATCTCAGCGCCGTCGAGCCCGACCTCGAGGGGCGCGACCTCGCCGAGTACCTGCGCGACCTCCTGGAGCGGAAGGGCCTCGGGCGCGCGCAGGCCATTGCCGCCGCCGGACTCAACGCCACCTTTGGCTACCAGGTCTTCCAAGGCACGCGGCACATCGGGCGCGACAGGGCCCTGATGCTCGCCTTCGGCATGGGCTGCACCCTGCACGAGGCCCAGAGGCTACTGCGTCTGGCGGGGCATGCGGAGCTGTGGAGTCGCCGGCGGCGCGACGCGATCGTCATCTTCTGCCTCGAGCCCGGGCTCAGCCGCGAGAACTGCGACGACGAGCTCTACCGCATGGGGGAAGAGACCCTCCTGCCTGCGGAGGGCTGACGCGTGGACGAGGGAGAGGTGTTGCACGCCCTTGTGCTGGACGACACCTACAAGGTCGAGCGGGTGCTTTCCGAGCGAGAGGGGCTCAGGACCGAGCTCGTGACCCTTGGTGGGGCTGGCCTCTTCGTGCGCAAGTACTTCGCTGGCGGACTCGCCGCACCTGGGCTCTGGGGCACGTTGCTGGGCGTTGACGAGCCGGGGCTTCCCCGAGTGGAGACCGTCTACCGCCTTCCTGACCGCCTGGCCGTGGTGCTCGAGTACGTGGACGGGGAGTCTCTCGAGGGCCTCGTGACGCGGGAGGGACCGCTCTCCCTGTCGCGGGCGGTGCGGCTCATGGACGGAATCTGCTCCGCCGCACAGGCGCTCCACGAGCATGGCATCATACACCGCGACATCACGCCAAAGAACGTCATCGTGGATGGCGGGGGATGCGCCCACCTCATAGACCTGGGCATCGCGCGCCTGCGCTCGGACGAGGCGGGGCGAGACACGACGCTCCTAGGCACCTGGGGCTTTGCCGCACCAGAGCAGTTCGGCTTCGCCCAGACCGACGCTAGGTCCGACGTGGACTTCCTGGCGAGCGTGCTCGCCTACATGCTCACAGCTACCTGGCCGGGCGAGAGGGGCTTCGATCCTGCGTTGGGACTCGCCGCCGTGCCAGGGGAGGTGGTCGGGCTGATAGGCCGTGCCCGGTCGCTTGAGCCCAGCGCGCGCCCTCAGTCTGCGGCAGAGCTCATGGCTGAGTTGCGCTCCTGCGCCGAAGGTTCGGGCACGGCGGGACAGGATGATTGGGAGGGACCCGCTGCCGTGCCGGCCGTCGAGCTGCGCCCCAAGGGCGACCGGAGCCTCGCCCCCCACTCGCTCCACGTCTGGATGGAGCTCGCCCCGACCGTTCTGGCGCTGCTCCGTGCGTCTCGCTCCGTGCGCAAGACCGTCGCGCTCGTGTTCGCGGTGGTCCTCCTCGTGGTGTTCGCCGCGGGTCTCCTTGGCATGCCAGAGCAGGTGGGACGGCAGGTGGGGATTGCCCAGGAGTCGCTTGCCGCCATCTCGTACCTCGTGCTCATGGCCTGGTGGATACTCCTCCCCTCCTACGAGCTCGCTTGCGCCGTGGCAGGGGTGGGGGAGTACGCGGGTCTGGATCGGGGCGCGCTCCCGAGGCGTCTGCTGCTTCGTGTGGCGGAGGAGCTTTTCGCAGGCTTTGCGATTATGCTCGCGCTACAGATCCTTGCCCAGGCGGCCGGTCTCGTCTAGGCCCTTTGCGCAATGTCGCGCGTGGCGCGGAGGCTGCTCTGCCTTGGGTGCGCCTGGCCGCGCGGCCGCTCCCCACCCCTGCGCCACGTGGCCCTTCCGCGAAACAATGAGCTGCCAGCTAATGAATCGCCGCGTCGCGCCACCTACCCTTTCACGCGAAAGGGGTTGTGCAATGGATGAGTGGGGCTTCTTGAGGGACTGCGGTTCGGACGTCAGGCGCGCGTTGGAAAGCGCGCCGCTTGACGACCGAAACTTTGCCGGCTGGGCGGATGACGCCCTGCGCGAGCGCTCGCTCTCGCGTGGCGCGGTCGTGGGGCGCTCGGGCCTCAATCACACCTACGCGTATCAGATCCTCTCTGGGTCGCGAAACCCCACGCGTGACAAGCTCCTCCAGGTCTGCTTCGGGATGGGGCTGGGCGTGGAGGACGCGAGCGACGCCCTGGAACGCGGCGGCCTGAGCGCCCTCAGGCCCGACCGCCGCCGGGATGTGGTCATCGCCTTCTGCCTCGAGCGCGGGATGGGCGTGACCTGCTGCGACCATCTCCTCTGGGAGCAGAGGGAGCGGCCCCTCACGGGCGGCGCGGCTCCGGGTGGCCCGCTCGCGAACAGTTAGCTGACAGCTAATGAACGGGGGTTCTCTCGCCCCTACCATCTCCTTTGTCCTGGCAGAAGCCAGCAAAGAGAAAGGTGAGAGAACACATGAGCGTCAAGAAGACCGTTTGTGCAGTTGTCGTTGCCACGCTTGTCGCCCTGCCGCTGGCGGCTTGCTCCGGCACCCCGTCGTCGAGCGGCGACGGCGCGGGCTCGGATCCCGTCCAGGCTCAGAAGGCGAAGTCCGACTACGAAGTGACAATCGACGGCTGCACCTCCGCCGTCGACTACCAGGGCAACCCTGCCGCGGTCATCGACTACAGCTTCACGAATAACTCCGACGAAGCGCAGTCGCTGATGGCGGTGGCGTCAACGGAGGTGTACCAGAACGGCATACAGTGCGAGCCGGGCATCGTCGACGGGGTCGATACTGCCGACTGGTCAAACAAGGTCAAGCCTGGCGGGACAATAAAGGTGCGCATCCCGTATGCGTTACAGGACACCTCGGACATTGAGGTCGAGGTGAAGGAGTACGTCTCTGCGAGCGACGAGCCCCTGGCCACCCAGACCTTCAGTCTCTCGTAGGGGCTACGACGGCTCATCGGCGGAGCATGTCAAGGCGCAAGACCACGCAATCGAAGGAAGCGAAGTCATGAAGAAGAAGCTCAACGTACTGCTGCTCATCTCGTTCGTGTTGGGGGCGCTGTACCTCCTGTACAGCGTCTACTACTGGGGTGGTGCGGGCTCCTCGGGGACGACCGCCTATCGAGCCGGCGCCGCGATTGCGACCTACCTCGTCATGCCCCACCTGGCATCCACTGCCGTGGCGGTCATCTTCAACGGGCTCGGGCTCTTCATGCACAAGCCCTCTTTCGCCTTGGTGGGAGCCATCCTCTACGCCGTGGCGATGGTTCTCTTCCCCATGTACTTCTTCTTCGTGGTCGCCCAGACCGTACTCTCGTTCGTTGGCTTCTCCCAGCTCAGGAAGGCGGGGAAGGAAGAGGGGGAAGAGTAGCGAACTCGCGCTGCCAGACAGTGCACGTGTATCGGGGTCCGAGGCGAGCTGCCGCGGACCCCTTCTTGTGGCACGACCCTGTTCCGTGCCGCCCCACCCACCCATGGGCGTCGTTCCCCGCAGGCGATGCGTCGCCACAAGCTCGATTGTCGGCGAGTGACCACCCCCTCTGGCTGGCTCAAGATTCCTCACTCATGAGAGAACAAAAAATCTAATGTGTAGAGACTTAGATTGCGTATAGAATCAGATACCGCGGGAACAATCGCAGTGTACGAAGGCTCCGTCGGCGACTCGGCGGCAGCACAAGGGCAGACAAGCTCCCCGCCCCAGGGGCCAAGGGAGAGACAGAAGGGAATCGCAATGGGCAAGATTCTGGGTATCGATCTTGGCACCACCAACTCCGCGATGGCAGTCCTCGAGGGCGGCGAGCCCACCATCATCGTCAACGCCGAGGGCGACCGCACCACCCCGTCCGTCGTGGGCTTCCGCGCCGACGGCGACCGCATCGTGGGCAAGGCCGCAAAGAACCAGGCAGTCACCAACCCCAAGAACACGGTCTTCTCCATCAAGCGCTTCATGGGCCGTCGCTACGACGAGGTCAGTTCCGAGCTCAAGACCGTCCCCTACTCCGTGAAGGGCGGCACCGGCAACCGTGCCGTGGTCGAGATCGACGGTGAGGACTTCACCCCCGAGCAGATCAGCGCAATGATTCTGGCCAAGATGAAGGCCGACGCCGAGAAGTACTTGGGCGAGCCCGTCACCGACGCGGTCATCACCGTCCCCGCCTACTTCAACGACGCCCAGCGCCAGGCCACCACGGACGCCGTCAATATCGCCGGCCTCAACGTCCAGCGCATCGTCAACGAGCCCACGGCGGCGGCCCTCGCCTACGGCCTCGACAAGAAGGACATCGACCAGAAGGTCCTGGTCTTCGACCTGGGCGGCGGCACCTTCGACGTGTCCCTGCTCGACCTGGCCGACGGAGTCGTCGAGGTCCTGGCCACCAACGGTGACAACCATCTGGGCGGCGACGACTGGGACCAGCGCGTCATCGACTGGATGGCCGACAAGTTCCAGCAGGAGATGGGCATCGACCTGCGCCGTGACCCCATGGCGCTGCAGCGCCTGAAGGAGGCCGCCGAGAACGCCAAGAAGGAGCTCTCCAGCGCCCAGCAGGCAGACATCAACCTGCCCTTCATCACCGCCGACGCCACCGGCCCCAAGCACCTCAACTACACGCTGACCCGCGCCGAGTTCGAGCGCATCACCCGTGACCTGCTCGACCGCTGCAAGGGCCCCGTCACCAAGGCCCTCCAGGACGCCGGCCTGCAGATCTTTGAGGTCAACGAGGTCATCCTCGTGGGTGGCTCCTCTCGCATGCCCGCCGTGCAGGACCTGGTCAAGACCATGACCGGCAAGCAGCCCAACATGTCCGTGAACCCCGACGAGGTCGTCGCCGACGGCGCTGCCGTCCAGGGCGGCGTGCTCACCGGCGACGTCTCCGGCATCCTGCTGCTCGACGTCACCCCGCTCTCGCTGGGCGTCGAGACCATGGGCGGCGTCATGACCAAGATGATCGACCGCAACACCACGATTCCCACCAGCAAGACCGAGGTCTACTCCACGGCGGCCGACAACCAGACCTCCGTCGAGATCAACGTCCTGCAGGGCGAGCGCGAGATGGCTCGTGACAACAAGAGCCTGGGCAAGTTCAACCTGACCGGCATCCCCGCCGCACGCCGCGGCGTGCCCCAGATCGAGGTCACCTTCGACATCGACGCCAACGGCATCGTGAAGGTCACCGCCAAGGACAAGGGCACCGGCAAGCAGCAGCAGATCACGATCTCTGGCTCCACCGCGCTCTCGGACGACGAGGTCGACCGCATGGTCAAGGACGCCGAGTCCCACGCCGAGGAGGACAAGAGGCACAAGGACGAGATCGAGGTCCGCAACCAGACCGACTCGCTGTGCTACAGCACCGAGCAGACGCTGAAGGACCTGGGCGACAAGGTGTCCGAGGACCAGAAGAAGGAGGTCCAGGACGCGGTCGACGCAGCCAAGAAGGCACTTGACGGCACTGACGTCGACGCCATCAAGGCCGCGGGCGAGAAGCTCCAGGAGGTCGGGCACAAGCTGGCCGAGATCGTCTACTCCGACACCCAGGCTCAGACCTCCGCTGCCGGCGGAAGCTCGACCGACGACGTCGTCGACGCCGACTACGAGGTCGTGGACGACGACAAGAACAACCAGTAGGCCAAGGCCGCCTAGGCCCTAGGACAAGATGTTGGCTGGGGCGGCCCTTGCGGCCGCCCCTTTGGCAGCCCGAGGAGGGTGACGTGAAGGTGCCTATCGAGGGTGATGACATGAGGGACGAGGACGTCGTCGAGGCCACGGCGGCCGAGGGTGAGCCGGCGGTCGAGCCGGAGGTGGTCGCTGACGCCGCGCCCGAGGAGGAGTCCAGCGAGGAGGACCTGGTGGAGGCGGCGAAGCGCGCAGGCGAGCAGGCGGCTGAGGCCGACTTCAAGGCCGATGCCGACAAGGTCCGTCAGGAGCGCGACGACCTCCAACGGCAGCTCGACGAGGTCGCGGACAAGGTCGCCGCGGCACAGAGGGAGGCCGCGGACTCGACTGACCGACTGACGCGCCTGCAGGCCGACTGGGACAACTACCGCCGCCGCACTGCGCAGGAACGCCTGGCCGAGAGGGAACGCGCGGCCGAGAAGCTCGTGCTCAACCTGCTTCCGGTCCTCGACGACATGGAGCGCGCCTCCGCCCATGCGGCACAGACCGCCGATGGCGACGAGGCCCTGCTGCAGTTCGTCGCCGGCGTCGACGCGGTGCACGACAAGATGGTCTCCGTCCTGGGCAAGGAGGGCGTCGAGGTCATCGACCCAGCCGGCGAGCCCTTTGACCCCCTGGTCCACCAGGCCGTAGGTCGCGAGGAGAACACCGAGGCCTATGACGAGACGGTGGCCCAGGTGTACCAGAGGGGCTATCGCATGGGCGGCAAGGTGATTCGTACGGCCATGGTCACGGTGACCTATGGCGGGCCCAAGCGTCCCGAGCCGGAGGGCGAGCCCACGGGCGACGACGAGACCAAGGAGTAGTCGCACTTGGCGCGCCCGGGCCCAAGTCCGGGCGCTGCCACCAGGAAGGAGGCGTTGGCTTCTATGGCAGACAAGAACTACTACGACGTCTTGGGCGTGAAGCGCGACGCCAGCCAGGACGACATCAAGAAGGCCTTTCGCAAGCTCGCTGCCAAGTATCACCCCGACGCGGGTGGTGACGAGGCAAAGTTCAAGGAGGTCAGCGAGGCGTACACGACGCTCTCTGACACCCAGAAGCGTCGCGAGTATGACCAGATGCTGATGTTTGGTGGCATGCCCGGCTCGGGATTTGGTGGTGCGGGCGGCAGGAGCGGCGGCTACAGCTACACCACCAACGTGGGCGGGGCCGACTGGGGCGACATCTTCGACAATATCCGCAACGGTGACGGCGCCTTCCCTGGCTTCGACTTCTCGTCGATCTTCGGTGGGCAGGCCGCCGCCAACCGTCCTTCCAAGGGCCGGGATATAACCGCCACCATAGACGTGAGCGCGGAGGCCGCCTTTGCGGGCGAGCAGCGCAAGATCAGCTACTCGATTCCCTCGACGGGCGAGCGCCAGACCCTCAACGTCAAGGTCCCCGCCGGGGCAATCGATGGTGGCAAGCTGCGCTATCGCGGACGTGGCGAGTACGGGACCAACGGCGGTGCCCGCGGCGACCTCGTGGTGACGACCCGCGTGGCCGAGCACCCGCTCTTCAAGCGCGACGGGGCCGACGTGCGCATGGAGCTTCCGGTGAGCGCCTTCGAGGCTGCCCTGGGGGCCACCATCGACGTGCCGACGCCCGAGGGGGCGGAAGTCCGCCTCAAGGTTCCCGCAGGCACGCAGGACGGCAAGACCTTCCGCTTCAAGGAGCTGGGCGCCCCCGATGTGCGTCGCAAGGGATCCCGTGGCGCCCTGTACGTGACCGTGAGGGTCAAGGTGCCCACGCGACTCTCGCAAAAGGAGCGTGACGCGCTGGAGGCCCTGCGTGATGCCGACGGCCGTGACTACAGAAAGGACGTCGAGGCATATGGCGCGTAGCGACGCGAGCGGCAAGGACAAGCCGCTTTACATGATCAGCGTTGCGGCCGAGCTGACCGGCATGCATCCGCAGACCCTGCGCGTCTACGAGCAGAAGGGCCTGGTCAACCCCGGCCGCTCGCGTGGCAACACGCGGCTGTACTCCCAAGGCGACATCGAACGCCTCAACCTGATCAGCAAGCTTACCGACGAGGGCATCAACCTCGCGGGCGTCGTGCGCATCCTGGACATGCGTGAGCGCGCCCTCAAGCGCGACAAGGAGATAGACGAGCTGCGCGCGCGGGTCCGCTCGCTCGAGGACGATATCCACGAGCTTCGCATGCGCGAGCGCATCACGGCGCTTGCCCGCTACGACGGCACGGGTCCCGAACAGGTCATGCGCGGGCTCCTGGAGACCCACCTCGAGGACGATGACGAGTAGCGGCGGCGACGTTCGCACCAGGCAGGGGGCATCGCGACTCTGTCCGTGATGCCCCTCTCGTCTGGTCTGGGTCTGCCCTTTGTGTCGCGCTGGGCGCACGCGACTCCGGTCGTCGTCCCTTTTACGCGATTAGTGTACACAAACGAGCGAAATCACTGATAAAAGGGCTTTTTTGGCGAGAAATGCTTTCAGATTCGAGCATTGTGCACACCAACATGTCCGATTTTGGACGGGGGTGCCATCGTGCCATCTCATCCAAGCTCCCACTCCTTGTCACAGCGCGATGATGCAGCTCTCGACGTGCCCCTGAGGGCGTTGGAGCTCCCGGACGAGCTGTTGTGAGATGCGCCGCCCCCTCTCGCCTGGAAGAAGCGACCAGACCAGCCGCTGCCGCTCCCGCACGAAGGGCTGTCTGGTCAGGACGCTCCTCTGCAGTGAGAGGTCCCTGCCGGCCGTTCGCTCGATCGCCTCCATGACCTGCCCCATGAGACGGTCCGGGCCTCGGGGTTGGTACAGGTCCTCGCTCGTGGCGGGTAGCACCGTGAGGCCGCGTAGCCAGAGGTCGCGGTCGCGGCGCTTGTCGTCGACGATCGCGCGTCTGACGGCGGCAAGCGCCTCGTCCGCCTCGTTGGGCTCCATCGTCGTGGCCTCGGCAATGCTCCGCAGGTCGTAGTGCATGCCCCCGTCGTAGTTGATTCCCACTCCACTGCCCACAAACATGATGTCGGGTACGCGGGTCTGCTTCTGGGACAGCCCGTCGAGGCGTTCGGGTGCCGCGATGCGGGGATTGTTGTCGCGAGCCGGGGGCCGCGTTGCGCCCCGTCCGCCGCAGGCCTGGGCGCCGGCGTGACAGACCTTTCGCAAACGTACAAGACAACTCAGATAATCTATTGTGAATACACTTAGATTTGCGCATAGCGACCACCACTCCAGGGAACAATCAACTCAACAGACAGCGGTGCTCCCCGAGGGAGCCAGAAGGGGTGAGGCAGATGAGGTTTGACAAGTGGGCGGTCACCGCCCAGGAGGCTCTGCAGTCCTCCATAACCATCGCCGCCGATGCCGAGGCGGGGCAGGTTCGACCCATCCACCTGCTCAAGGCCCTGATAGAGTCGGGCGAGAGGAACCTCCGCGCCATCGTCGAGCGCGTCGGTGCGGACCCGGCGCAGGTTGAAGCCCAGGTGGACCAGGCCATCGCGCGTGCCCCCAAGGTGAGTGGCGACCTGTCGCAGATGGGCATCTCGACCGAGCTCACGCGCGTGGGCGACGCCGCGGAGAAGCTTGCCGCCAAGCTCGGCGACTCCTATGTCACCTCCGAGCACCTGCTCTGCGCGCTTGCCGACGAGCGTGGCGAGGCGGGCAGCGCCCTCAAGGCCGCGGGCGTCACGAGCAAGCGCGTGCAGGAGGCCTACCAGAGCCTGCGTGGTGACGAGCGCGTGACCTCCCAGGACCAGAAGTCCCAGTTCGAGGCCCTTGAGCAGTACGGCCGCAACGTGACGGACCTTGCACGCCAGGGCAAGCTCGACCCGGTGATCGGCCGCGTGGAGGAGATACGTCGCACGATCCAGGTCCTGAGCCGCCGCACGAAGAACAACCCGGTGCTCATCGGTGAGCCCGGCGTAGGCAAGACCGCCATCGTCGAGGGTCTGGCCGAGCGCATCGTGGCTGGCGACGTACCCTCGACCATCAAGGACAAGGACATCGTCGAGCTCGACATGAGCGCGCTGGTCGCGGGAGCGAAGTACCGCGGTGAGTTCGAGGACCGCCTGAAGTCGGTGCTCAAGGAGGTGGAGAAGTCCGACGGGCAGATCATCCTGTTCATCGATGAGCTCCACACCATCGTGGGTGCCGGCGCGACCGAGGGCTCCATGGACGCGGGCAACATCCTGAAGCCCGCGCTCGCCCGCGGCGAGCTCCATGCCATCGGCGCGACCACGCTGGACGAGTACCGCAAGTACATAGAGAAGGACCAGGCGCTGGCCCGCCGCTTCCAGACGGTGCTCGTGAGCGAGCCCACGGTAGAGGACACGGTCAGCATCCTCCGCGGCCTCAAGGAGAAGTACGAGCAGCATCACCGCGTGCGCATCACCGACGCGGCCTTGGTGTCTGCCGCGGACCTCTCGAACCGCTACATCAGCGAGCGCTTCCTGCCCGACAAGGCCATCGACCTGGTGGACGAGGCGGCGAGCCGCCTGCGCATGGAGCTCGACTCCATGCCGGCCGAGATAGACGCCGTCGACCGCCAGCTCACGCAGATGCAGATCGAGGAGCAGGCCCTCATGAAGGAGGAGGACGCCGCAAGCCGCGAGCGCCTCGAGACCCTGCGGAAGGAGATCGCGACCACGCGCGAGAGGCTCGACGGCATGAAGGCGAGCTGGGAGAACGAGAAGGCGAGCATCGACCGCGTCCAGGACCTCAAGTCCAAGATAGAGGAAGCCAGAGGCGAGATGGAGCGCGTCACCCGTACCGGTGACCTTGCTCGCGCGTCCGAGCTGCGCTACTCGACCATCCCCTCGCTCCAGGCCGAGTACGACGCCGCCGAGGCGGCGTTATCGCAGAAGCAGGAGGCGGGCGGCATACTCAAGGAGGAGGTCACCACCGAAGAGATCGCCGAGGTCGTGAGCTCCTGGACCGGCGTCCCCGTGTCGAAGATGATGCAGGGCGAGATAGACAAGCTCCAGAACCTCGAGGCCGAGCTCCACGAGCGCGTCATCGGCCAGAACGAGGCCGTGAGCGCGGTCGCCTCGGCGGTGCGCCGCAGCCGTGCGGGGCTTGCCGACCCCAATCGTCCCCTGGGAAGCTTCTTCTTCCTGGGACCCACCGGCGTGGGAAAGACCGAACTCGCCAAGGCGCTTGCCGAGTGCCTCTTCGACGACGAGCGCGCGCTGGTGCGCATCGACATGTCCGAGTACATGGAGAAGTTCAGCGTCCAGCGCCTGATCGGCGCCCCTCCGGGATACGTGGGCTACGACGAGGGAGGCCAGCTCACCGAGGCCGTGCGTCGCAAGCCGTACAGCGTCATCCTCCTGGACGAGATGGAGAAGGCGCATCCCGACGTGTTCAACATCCTCCTGCAGGTGCTGGACGACGGTCGCCTGACCGACGGGCAGGGTCGCGTCGTGAGCTTCAAGAACACGATCATCATCATGACCAGCAACGTGGGGAGCCAGTTCATCGCGGCCGCCAACGCCACGAGCGATCCCAAGGCGGTCAACTCCCAGGTCATGGAGGCGCTGCGCCAGGCCTTCAAGCCAGAGTTCCTCAACCGCATCGACGACGTGGTCGTCTTCCACTCCCTCGGGCTGGCCGAGATAGAGAAGATCGTGGACATCCAGCTTCGCGACGTGCGCAGCCGCCTCGCCCGCGAGCGCATCACGCTCAGGCTCTCGGACAGCGCGGTGCAGCTCCTCTCGCTCGACGGGCTTGATCCGGTCTATGGCGCGCGTCCGCTCAAGCGGCTCATCCAGCGCCAGGTCGTGGACAACGTCGCCAGCCTGATCATCGCCGGGGAGCTCCACGAGGGCGATACCGTCATGGTGGACGTCGGGGCGGACGGAAAGCTCTTCGCCGCCCGTGACGAGCAGGCGTTGGAGCCCGATTCCGTGGAGTAGCTGCTATCGCATCGACCTTCGTACCGCACGGTACCCGCCATTTCGCGAGGGGACGGACCCGAAGGCCCGTCCCCTCGCGCTTGCTGGGCCGGCCTGGCGTGAGCCGGCCCTTTGCGCGACCATAGGGAAGAATCGCGCGCACAACCCACCGGGAGGGCAGATGGAAGACCCCAAGAGCAGGCTCTCCGAGGTCCCGTCGGACGGGCTGGGCCCCTCCGTGGGAAGGTCCGAGCCGGCAGGCGACCTGGAATCGCCGTCCGATCCTCCCGTCACGGCCGTCCTCCCACAGGCCGTCGCGGCTCCCGTGCGGGAGCCCGAATCGCTGGAGCCCCCAAAGAGCGTTCCCGGCGAGGGCAAGAGCCGCAGCGTATCTCGTCCCGTCGTGGCTGCCGTGCTCCTGCTCGCTGCCGTCACGGTCACCGCGCTCTTCGTCACCTATGAGGCGGAGCTCTGGGGCGGCCGCCGCGTCCCTTCTGTCACGGGCAAGTCCCAGGTGGTGGCCCAGCGCGACCTGGAACAGCGCGGCTTCGAGGTCGTGCTGGCGGAGGAGCCTGTCGACGACGGGGTGGGCAAGGCGGTCCGCTGCGACCCTGCAAGCGGAACCAGGCTCGAGCGTGGCAGCGAGGTCACGCTGGTCGTCGGCACGAAGCGCGTGCTTCCCGACGTCGTGGGCATGCGACTCGACGAGGCTCGTGCCGTCCTGGCTGATGCGGGGGCGCAAGACGTGTCGATCCAGTACGAGGCCTCGTCCGCCGAGGGGGGAACGGTCACCAGGTCGACCCCCGAGGCGGGGAGCGCCTTCGTGGCCCGCGACGCGATCACCCTCACCGTGGCGCAGCCCTACACGGTTCCCTATGTCATGGGCAAGAATGAGTCCGAGGCAAGGTCGCTCGTCGAGGCGGCGGGCCTCGAGGCCAAGCTCGAGTACGTGAGCTCCGACGAGCCGGGCGGGAGCGTCGTCGGGGTGAGCCCTGACCAGGGCACGCGCGTCGGCAGGGACGACGTCGTGACCCTCAGGGTCTCGGAGCCCTATCCGTCCGACTATCACCACCTGGCCGAGTACTTCGAGTTCACCGCCAGCCAGATCGGGGACTACCTCCAGAAGCAGGGATTCTCCCTCCAGGCAAGCTATGCAAACGCGCACGGCAAGGCGCAGGCGCTCTATGAGGGCGAGGGGGGCAGGGTCACCTTGGGCTCGTATCCCTTCTCGGCAAAGTTCGACCTCGAGGCAGCAAGGGAGGGGGCGACCCCAGAGGCTGACGCCGGCTTCGAGGGCGTGCGCCTGGAGCTGCCCAAGTCAGAGTGGCCCGCGGAAGCGGGCAGGCTCAGCCGCGACGCCCTGGAGGGGGTCATGGAGCTCTGCGGTCTCAGCGGGCTGAGCAGAAGCTGCAACATGCAGACGGTCGTCCTCCCGCAGGGGCAGGAACGCAAGGGCACGCCCTTCGTCTGCGGTTACGGAGAGATGGGCGACGCCTGCTGGACGGTGCTCATAGTCCAGGGCGGGAAGGACGCGCGCGTGGTCGTGACGGCCGCTCCCAAGGCCCTGTACAAGAGCTATGACCTGGCTCCCTTTGGAGGGAGCGTCTGTGACTTCGTCGCCTACGGCGACGTCTACGGCAAGCGAGGGGCAGAGGTTGGATAGCGAGCGGATGCACAAGGACGCCATTGATGGAGGGGACGTCATGCTGGCGAGCAGGGCGGGGGGTGTCGGTCCCGTGCGGGAAGCTGACTGGTCAGGCGAAAGGGCGACAGGCGAGAGGCCCGTCACGTCATCTGACGCCAGCTTCCTTCGGGCGGAGAACGAGGACGACGACGGCTACGACCCCTACTCGGACCGTCCCGCCCCGTGCGAGCCCCTCTTCGAGGCCGATCCCTGGGATTAGAAGGGTCTCCGGCCGGCAGGAGGGTGCCGCCGTCGCCCGTGAAGCGCGCGTCAGATCGTCGGGGGCATCCCGTCCGGCCTACCTGGTGGAGAGCAGCCTCAGGATGATGAGGGCGACCACCACGAGCAGGGCCACCACGACGATGAGCGAGAGCACCGAGCGCCTGCGGCGGCTCCTCTCGCGCGACGAGAAGATGGAGCGCCGACCCTTGGGAATCTCGAGGTACTGGCCGTAGCGGCTGTTCTGGATCCTGCCCATGCCGCCGCGCGAGCGGCGGTACTTGGACGCGCCGGAGAAGACTTTGCCGCTCACGGCGACGTTTGAGTCGTGGGCGTAGCCGCTGGCGGAGGCGCCGTCCTGTCCGAGGTCGTCGATGGCGGCCTGGGAGCGGTGCGGGGCGCGCTGCCTCACGTAGGGCACGCGGGCGGCCACGGGCTGGAAGGTGGTGGCCGCGAAGTCGCCCTCGCCCGTCTCGCCCGTGGCCTCGGTCCCACCTTGGGTTGCCGAAACGACCGACGGCCGGGCCTCGGTCGCCGCCGTCTTGGGCGTGCCCTCCTCGTTCGTTGCGTTGTTGGGAAGGGGCTCCCGAAGACCCTCGTCAAAGCCCTTGTCCATGGAGCACCTCCGCCGCCGTGGCACGCAAAGCCCGTACACATCAATGGCAGTCATGATAGAGCAGGTGAGGCCTGCCAAAGTGTCATGCGCGATAGCTACATCTAACGCAATCTTCCTCTGCAACACCTAACTTAGACAGACTTAGATTTAATGAGCAAACTCAACTGAGAAAATATTGACCTGAGGTATAAAGTCAAGCTTCGATGGGCATATATACCAACGAGAGCAAAGGGTGTCTACCAGGGCATCCGCAAGCAGAAGGAGTGGTAAAGATGACGAACCTCATCCCTTACACCAGCTATGACAGGGCCCTTCGCAGGGCGTTCCCCTTCAACGCGTTCGACGACTTCTTCAACGCGCCGCTGGCCAGCCTCTCGAGCGATGCCGCATTCAAGATGAACGTCGAGGACGCCGGCGACAAGTACGTCGTCTCGGCCGAGCTCCCCGGCGTGAAGCGCGAGGACATCGACGTAGAGCTCAACGAGGGTCGCCTCTCGGTCTCGGTCGAGAAGAAGGAGACCGAGGAGGAGAAGGGCAAGAACTACCTCCACAAGGAGACGAACGAGTGGCAGGCCACCCGTGGCGTGTACCTCAAGGACGCCGCGATCTCCGGTCTCTCCGCAAAGCTCGACGGCGGCGTGCTCACCGTCAACGTCCCCAAGCAGGAGGAGAAGGCCAACGTCACCAAGATTTCGATCGACTAGCTCGAATCGGGGTTTGGCCAGGTTTGATTTGCTGACATAGCGAGGTGGGGGAGGCGATGCCACGGCGTCGCCTCCCCTTTTTTGTGTCCAGGAACCTCTCGCCTGGAATTTGGGGCGGCTCGCCCAGTTTTGACCCCTGGCGGAAGCCATCCTGGCGCTCACTCCCTAGTATTTCTAGACTGTTAAACGTCATTCAAATTGTCATGGGCCAGCCAATCAAAAGGCCGTTGCATCGACTGGCACCTCCAGTTCGCATGCGGCCGCCCGTGACATGCCATGGAGAGGAGAGCGCGACGTGAGGGCATACGAGAGACTCCTTGACTACGTCGTCGTGCGCACGCCCAGCGACGAGGGGAACGAGGCGCACACCCCCAGCAGCCCCGAGCAGTTCGAGCTCGCGCGCATGCTGGTGGAGGAGCTCAGGGGGTTGGGCGTCACCGACGTCCGCCTGAGCGACGACTGCTTCGTCTATGCGAAGGTACCGGCGACGCCAGGCCTCGAGGACAGGCCCAAGCTGGGGCTCATCGCCCACATGGACACGGTCTCGCAGTTCTGTGACCACGAGATCCGTCCCCAGCTCACGCCCGACTACGACGGTGGGGACCTTCCGCTCTTCCAGAGTGGGCGCACGCTCGCGGTGAGGGACTTCCCCCACCTGCCTACCCTCAAGGGCCGTACGCTCATCACCAGCGACGGGACGACGATCCTTGGCGCGGACGACAAGGCGGGCATCGCCGAGATTATGACCGCCCTCGAGACCCTGCTCGCCGAGGGCATCGCCCATGGCCCGCTGCGCATCGCCTTCACCCCTGACGAGGAGATAGGCTGCGGCGTGCACAGCTTCGACGTCGAGGGATTCGACGCTGACGTCGCCTATACCTTGGATGGCGACACCGAGGGCGAGATCCAGTACCAGAACTTCAACGCCTGCGAGGCCAGCTTCGAGGTCACGGGCGTGAGCGTGCACCCGGGCTCCGCCAAGGACGTCATGGTGAACGCCGTCCTCCTCGCCTGCCAGATCAACGGCATGCTCCCCGCCTTCGAGACCCCGCGCCACACCGAGGGCTACGAGGGCTTCTACCACCTGCTCCAGATAAACGGCGACGAGGCCCACGCGAGCCTCTCGTACATCGTGCGCGACCACGACGCGGGCTCCTTCGAGGCGCGAAAGCAGACGCTGCGCCACATCGAGAAGCTCATGAACGAGGAGTGGGGCGAGGGAACGGTCACCCTGACCATCAAGGACGAGTACAAGAACATGGCCTCGGTCATCGACGGCTGCATGTACATGATCGACAACGCGAAGCTGGCCGCGGAGCGCGCCGGCGTCAAGCCCGACGTGTCGCCCATACGCGGGGGCACGGACGGCTGCCAGCTCTCGTACCGCGGGCTGCCCTGTCCCAACCTGGGAACCGGCGGCCACGGATATCACGGTCCCTACGAGCACATCACGGTCGAGGGCATGGATGCCGCCACGAGGATGGCGGTCGAGCTCGTGAGGGTCTTTGCCGGGGAATAGCGGTCCGAGCGCGGGGGTTGCATCAGGGGCCGCCATGAGGGCGGCCCCTTTGGACGAAAGGGGTCTTGCTATGGCAGAAGAGGCGATGGTCGAAGCGGCTACAGAGGGGGGCGCGCCCAAGAAGAGGGACAAGCTCCACTTCCCGACCGCGATCACGGTGCTCTTCATCGTGATGCTCTTCGCTGCGGTGCTTACCTGGGTCGTGCCGGCGGGTGAGTACTCGAAGCTCAAGTACGTCGCGGACGACGACGTGTTCTCGATCACCAACGCGGACGGCACGACGGAGGAGCAGCCCGCCACGCAGGAGACCCTCACTAAGCTGGGCATCTCGGCGAACGTCGAGAGCTACCTCGACGGGTCCATCTCGAAGCCGACGGCGATCCCCGGCACCTACCAGCGAGTCGACCAGAACCCGCAGGGCGTCGTGGAGTTCCTTCTCGCCCCGATCAACGGTGTCTACGAGTCGATCGACATCATCCTGTTCGTGTTCTTGCTGGGCGGTTGCATCGGCGTCCTCAACCACATGGGCGCCCTCACCGCCGCGGTCGCCGCGCTCTCGCGCGTGACGAGGGGGCGTGAGTGGCTGCTCATCATCGTGCTGACGCTCATCATCGTCGCGGGCGGGACCACCTTTGGCCTCGCGGAGGAGACGATCGCCCTCTACCCGATCCTCATGCCCGTATTCATCGCAGCGGGCTATGACGCGATGACCTGCATCGCCGTCATCTTCATGGGCTCCTGCGTGGGCACCATGTATTCGACGGTCAACCCCTTCGCCATCGGCGTCGCCACTAAGGCGGCCGGCATCTCCATGGCCGAGGGCATGTCCTGGAGGTTCGTGGCGCTCGCCATAGGCACCGTCATCTCGCTCGCCTACGTCATGCGCTACGGGCACAAGGTTCGCCTCGACCCCTCCAAGTCCGTCGTCTACGACTTCAAGGAGAGGATCGAGGAGCGCTGGGGCCAGAGGGGCGAGGCTCCCGAGTTTACCACGCCCATGAAGGTCTCGCTCGCCGTCTTTGGCGTCTCGTTCGTCGTTCTGGTCTACGGCATCGTCGCCCACCAGTGGTGGTTCGACTACATGACCGCCGTCTTCCTAGCCTGCTCCATGATCCTCGCCTTCACCTGCGGCCTCGACGAGGAGGTCTTCATGGACGAGTACATCGGCGGCTGCGGCGACCTCATGAGCGTCGCGCTGGTCGTCGGCGTCGCCCGTGCGGTCAACATCCTGCTCGAGAACGGTCTCATCTCTGACACCATCCTGTACTTCTTCTCGGGTGCCATCGCGGGGATGAGCCCCGTGCTGTTCATCATCATGATGCTGGTCGTCTACATCATCCTGGGCTTCTTCATCAACTCGTCCTCCGGCCTCGCCGTGCTCTCGGTGCCCATCATGGCGCCCCTCGGCGGCGCGGTGGGCGTCTCGAAGACGGCCATCATCTCGGCCTACAACTACGGCCAGGGCCTCATCTCGTACGTCACGCCCACGGGCCTCATCCTCGCGTCCCTTGCCATGGTGGACGTGCCCTTCAGCCGCTGGTTCAAGTTCGTGACGCCGCTCTTGGTCATCACGGTCCTGCTCAACGCGCTGCTGCTCGTGGCTCAGGTCCTGGTCTAGCGGAGGCGGGGCCTCGCGTCGGGGCTTTGTGCGACGCGGGTATCATAGGGTTCCCAAGGGGCCCGGGCGACACTGGGGCGTCCGGGCCCCATGCATGGCCCGGCGTGCCCGAGCTGGGCCAAGACGAGGCTTGGAGGGCCCGTGACCAGCGTCATGCGCAGATATGCAAGCGTTCGGGGAAGGGGCGGCCGCCCTGGCCCCGCGGCCGACGACGAGGCACGCGCGCCCGTCGTGCTCATGGTCTCGGGCGGTGCGGACTCGACGGCCCTCCTGCTCTTGGCCGTGGGCTCCGAGCTCGACATCGACGACGGCCGCGGCCGCGCGCGCATCGCCCGGGAGCGCCTCCACGTCCTGCACGTCAACCACCAGCTCCGTGGCGACGACGCCCTGGGTGACGAGGCCTTCGTGCGCGGGCTCTGCGCGGAGCTTGGCGTCCCCTGCACGGTGCGTAGGGTGGACGTGGCCGGCCTTGCCGCGCAGGCCGGTTCCGCCGGCGGCAACATAGAGAACGTGGGGCGAGAGGAGCGCTACCGCCTCGCCGGGGAGCTTGCCAACGAGCTCTCGGCAAGCTTGGGCACGCCGCGCTCCGCCGCACGCATACTCACGGCGCATACCGCGAGCGACCGGGCGGAGACCTTCTTCATGAATGCCATCAGGGGCACGGGCACCTCCGGCCTCTCCTCCATACCCCGCCGCCGCAACCGCATCGTGCGCCCACTCCTGGAACGCACCCACGAGGAGCTCTGCGAGCTCCTCTCGCTCAAGGGGATCGCCTGGAGGGAGGATGCGACCAACGCGGACACGCGCTACCTTCGCTCCTTCGTGCGCCACGAGATCATGCCCGTTGCGCTGGGTCGCAACCCCCAGCTGGTCAGCGCCCTCTCAAACACCTGCGAGATTCTCTCGGACGAGGACGCCTACCTGGGACAGGTGGCCGCCCGCAGCTATCGCGAGCTCGTGAGGCGCTCGGGCGAGGGGGTGGTCGCCTTGGACGCCCGCCGCCTCGGCGCGGCCGACGTGTCCATAGCCCGGCGCGTGGTGAGGCTCGCCATCCTTGGCCTGAGCCCCGCGGCACGCATCGAGTCCGCGCAGGTGGCAAGGGTCTTGCGCATCGTGGCCCAGGGATGCGGGTCCTGCAACGTGAGCTTGGGAATCGACGCGCGCGTCGAGTACGGCCTGCTCTTCCTGCGCGTCCCCCGGCGTACGGCCTCGGTGGGCCCGGCATGGCTCGACGTCCCGGGAAGCGTGCGCCTCCCCGACGGCCGCACCATCTCCGCGCGCCTGGCGTCGGTTCCGGCGGGCTCCTCCCCTGAAGAGGTGGCCCGCGCCCATGCCCTGGAATGGGGTGGCCGCTCGGTCTATCTCGACGCCGTGGCCTGCGGCGTCTCTCCCTCGGGGCAGGGGAGGCTGTGGGTGGACGCCCCCGCGGCGGGAGACGTCATGTGCCCCCTGGGCATGCACGGCCAGTCGAAGAAGCTCTCCGACCTCCTCAACGAGGTGCACGTACCCGCGGCCGACCGACCGGGAGTGCCCGTGGTGAGGAGCGGCCCCACGGGCCAGGTGCTCTGGGTCTCTCCCCTTCGCTGCGACGAGCGCGTGCGCTGCGTGCCCACCACCCGCCTCGTCCTCGAGCTTGCCCTGAGCTAGCACGTAAGAGCGCGCGGCCCGTCACGCGCGAACGCACGCTTCGTGTGGCGCGCCCGTCACGCGCGAAGCGCCCACGCTCCAACGCACGCCTCATGCGACGCGCACGCGGAAGAGCACGGACGCCTTCGCGTTTGCCCAGTTGTCAGTCGGGACATCCGTGCGTTCGAGCGTGGTGAGCGAAAGTTGCGTGCGTTCGAGCGTGGCGGACGAGAGGGGCGAGCGTTTGAGCATGCCGGCTAAGCTGCGCCTGCGTTACGTCGCACCCAACGGGGGCGGTCGCGCCCCGAGGGCGTAGTACCATAGGCGCATACGTCCAGCCAGCCGGCAAGACCGACTGACGCACAGGAAGGGCAAGGTCCATGGCAGACGAGCTCACCGCCGACATCAAGAGCGTCATCCTCACCGAGGATCAGATCAGGGGGATCGTCCAGCGCATGGGCGCAGAGATCAGCCGCGACTACGAGGGACGCAACCCCCTTATCGTAGCCGTGCTGCGCGGCGCCTTCGTGTTCACCGCGGACCTCCTGCGCTCCATCACCATCCCCTGCGAGGTCGACTTCATGGCGGTCTCGAGCTACGGGGATGGCGTGAAGAGCTCCGGCGTCGTGCGCATCATCAAGGACCTCAGCACCAAGGTCGAGGGTCGCGACCTCATCATCGCGGAGGACATCCTCGACTCCGGCCTCACCCTGAGCTACCTCGTCGAGCTGCTCAAGGGCAGGGGTCCCAAGTCCGTCAGCGTGGCTGCCTTCTCCATCAAGGACATCCCCAACCACACCCCCGCCATCAACCCCGAGTACGTGGGGGCGCACGTCCCCAACGAGTTCATCGTGGGCTATGGTCTGGACTATGCGGAGAAGTATCGCAACCTTCCCTACGTGGGGGTGCTCAAGCCCGAGGTCTACCAGGGGTAGCCTCCAGACCCTTCCAAGGAGCCCAGCCAAGTGTCAGACAACAACAACGGCCTCGATCCCTCGCGCCCGCCCATTCCCGGGCAGGAGGGCCCGGGGGGACGCCGTCAGCCAGCCATCATCGCCGCCCTCATGATCGCGTTGGTCGCCTACGTCGCTTACACCGCCGGTCAGTCGATGCTGGGGGCGAGCCAAGCGGACACCCTCACCACCAACGCCTTCGTCACCGCGGTCAAGGACGAGCGGGTGAGCGACGTCACCTACAAGACCTCCGACGGCAGCCTGAGGGGCAACTACCGCCATGACGGCAACGAGCAGAGCCGCTTCGTGAGCTACTACGTGGGTGCCGACAGCCTGCAGGAGCTCATGGCGCAGCATCCCGACGTGAGCTTCACCATCGACACGTCGAGCTCCGACCTGCTCCAGACCATCCTGGTGTCGATCGTCCCCACGGCGGTCATACTCGCCTTCATGATCTACTTCACCAGGCAGATGCAGGGCCAGAACGGACGCTCCATGAACTTCGGTCGCGCCAACAGGGCGCGCACGACGGAGGAGACCCGGCCCAAGGTGAAGTTCTCTGACGTGGCGGGCATAGACGAGGCGGTAGAGGAGCTCAAGGAGGTCCGCGACTTCCTGCGCGAGCCCGAGCGCTACCAGAAGATGGGTGCCAAGATTCCGCGTGGCGTGCTCCTGGTGGGTCCCCCGGGCACCGGCAAGACCTTGCTCGCCAAGGCCGTGGCCGGCGAGGCGGGGGTGCCGTTCTTCTCCATATCTGGCTCAGACTTCGTCGAGATGTTCGTGGGCGTTGGCGCGAGTCGCGTGCGCGACCTCTTCAAGCAGGCGAAGGAGTCCGCCCCCTCCATCATCTTCATCGACGAGATCGACGCTGTGGGACGCCAGCGCGGCGCTGGCTTGGGTGGTGGCCACGACGAGCGCGAACAGACCCTCAACCAGCTGCTGGTCGAGATGGACGGCTTCGAGGAGAACCAGGCCGTCATCCTGGTCGCCGCGACGAACCGTCCCGACATCCTGGACCCGGCGCTGCTGCGCCCCGGACGCTTCGACCGGCAGGTCACCGTCGACCGCCCCGACGTCAAGGGGAGGGAGAGGATCCTCTCGGTCCACTCCCAGAACAAGCCCCTCAAAAAGGACGTCGACCTCAAGCGGATCGCCAAGCTGACGCCAGGCTTCACGGGTGCCGACCTCGCCAACCTCATGAACGAGTCCGCGCTCCTCGCCGCCCGCCGGCACAAGGACCGCATCTCGATGGAGGAGGTGGAGGAGTCCATGGAACGCGTCGTCGCCGGTCCCGAGAAGAGGGGCCGCGTGATGACCCAGAAGGAGCGCGTTACCATCGCCTACCACGAGTGCGGGCATGCCCTGGTGGGGCACATACTCGAGAACTCCGACCCGGTGCACAAGATCAGCATCATCAGCCGTGGTCGTGCCCTGGGATACACCCTGCAGCTCCCCGAGGAGGACCACTTCCTCGAGACGCGCGACGGCATGCTGGACCAGATCGCCGTCTTCCTGGGGGGACGTACGGCCGAGGAGCTCTTCTGCGAGGACATCACCACCGGCGCCAGCAACGACCTCGAGCGGGCCACCAAGATGGCGCGCGAGATGGTCACTCGCTACGGCATGAGCGAGGAGCTGGGCACGCAGGTCTTCGGCGAGGCCCAGCACGAGGTCTTCCTGGGGCGCGACTACGCGAACCACAACGACTACGCCGCCGAGACGGCCAAACGCATCGACGACGAGGTCGAGCGCATCATGCGCGAGGCCCATGGTCGCTCGCGCGCGGTGCTCGAGGCGAGGCGCAGCCAGATGGAGACCATGGCCAAGGTGCTCCTTGCGCGCGAGACGGTGGAGGGCGACGTGGTCAACGCCCTTCTGGACGACCGCTGGGCGCAGTACGTCCTCGAGCACCCGGAGGTCGCGGTGGACTCGCCGCTCGGCGGTGACGAGTCTGTGACGGAATCGTCGCCCGTCCTCGGCGGCGAGTAGTCTGCAAGCTGGCGGCGCGGCTCATGCCGCGCCGCACTCTTTTTTGTCAGGGGCGCGCCGCCGGGCCGGTGCCGAGGAGGGGAGTGGAGATGCCAGTCAACCAGAGGAGCTACGAGTACGGGACCTCCAAGTCCAGCATCAGGGAGATCGCTGCCTACGGCGCCCAGCGCAAGGCGCAGATAGGGGCCGAGAAGGTCTTCGACTTCTCGCTGGGCAACCCCTCCGTGCCCGCGCCCGAGGAGGTCCGCCGCTCCATCGAGCGCTCCCTGGAGCTCCCTCCCGTGCAGCTGCACGGCTACACCCCCGCCGCAGGCCTCGTCGAGGTCAGGCAGCGCGTCGCGGAGTCGCTCAACCGACGCTTCGGCTGCGACTACGGGGCGGGCGACCTCTACATGACCTGCGGTGCCGCCGCCTCGCTCAGCATCAGCTTCAACGCGCTGGTCGATCCCGGCGACGAGGTCATCGTCATCGCCCCCTACTTCCCGGAGTACCGCGTCTGGATCCAGACCGCCGGGGCGTCCTGCGTCGAGGTCATGGCGGACCCCCAGACCTTCCAGGTGGACACGGAGGCCGTGTGCGCCGCCATCACGAGCCGCACCAAGGCCGTGGTGGTCAACTCGCCCAACAACCCCGTCGGGTCGGTCTACTCCCGCCAGAACCTCGAGGAGCTGGCGGACGTGCTCCGCGAGCGCGAGAGCGCCCTGGGGACCGCCATCTACCTGGTGTCCGACGAGCCGTATCGCGAGATCAGCTACGGCTGCGAGGTGCCTTGGATCCCCTCCTTGTACGACCGCAGCGTCGTCTGCTACTCCTACTCCAAGAGCCTGAGCCTGCCCGGCGAGCGCGTGGGCTGGGTGCTGGTCCCCAACACCAACCCCGACCACGACGAGCTTGTCCCCGCCATCGCCGGTGCCGGCCGCAAGCTGGGCTTCGTCTGCGCGCCGGCGCTCTTCCAGCGCGTGGTCATGGACTGCGTGGACGTCCCGAGCGACGTCGCCGCCTACGAGCGCAACCGCAAGGCGCTCACGGAGGGGCTCTCGGCGCTTGGCTACGAGTACATCGAGCCGCAAGGCGCCTTCTACCTCTGGGTGAAGTCCCTGGAGCCCGACGCCGAGGCCTTCTTCCAGAAGGCGAAGGCCCTGGAACTCCTGCCCGTCCCGTCAAACAGCTTTGGCTGCGAGGGCTGGGTGCGCGTGGGCTACTGCGTGAGCCACCAGACCATCGTCGACTCGATGCCGGCATGGAGGCGCCTCGCCGAGCAGTATGCCCAGGGGGACGCGTGAGCTGGGAGCGCATCTGCCAGAACTGCAGCTTCTGCCAGGCAAAGACGGGGCTCCTGCGCACGCGCAGCGTCTGCGTCGCCCCAGACGGCAGAAGGGGAGAGGTGCATGCGTCCGACGCCGCCTGTCCCGCCTTCAGGATGACGCCCAAGGCGGGCTTCGGCCTCAGGGGACGCTGGGGCGAGGGCGTCTCGCGGTCGAGGGAGGCATCCCATGCGGACGAGCCTGCGGCGCGGGCGGCAACGCACCTCTCGCCTGCCGGGGGCGCTGCTAAGCTGGGAGGGTCTTCCAAGAGAGGAGCCCCCATGCTTCAGCTGGCCTGTGACGTCCACACCCACACCCTCTATTCGCGCCACGCCTACTCCACCATAGAGGAGAACGTGCGGGCGGCGGCGGAGCTGCACCTCGAGCTGCTGGGGTCGACCGACCACTACTCCTCGATGCTCTTCTCCGAGGTTGGCAGCATGGAGCGTGCGCAGGGCTACGACTTGCGGGACTTCCAGTACTTCATGAACTACGGCGCCTGGCCGCGCGTGTGGCGAGGCGTGCGTCTGCTGCACGGCTGCGAGGCGGACGTCGTGGACCTCGACGGCCACCTCTTCGGCCATGACGTGCCCCTCACGCACGAGATAAACGGCAACCCCCTGCACCGACAGCTCACCCTCAAGGAGCGCGTCTTCCAAGGCTGCGACTACGTTATCGCCTCGGTGCACTGCGACGAATTCGCACGTGGCGCAAGCCTGGCGCAGACGACCCGGATGTACGTGCGGGCCCTCGAGGACCCCAAGGTGTTGATCCTGGGACACGCGGGACGTGCCGGCGTGCCCTTCGACGTGGGCGAGGTGCTCGCCGTGGCGCGCGAGAAGGGCAAGCTCGTCGAGATAAACGAGGCGACCCTTGCCAGCCACCCATCCGCGACGAGCACCTGCCGCAGGCTAGCCGAGCGCTGCGCGGAGGAGGGGGTCATGATCTCGACGGGCACCGACTCCCACATCTCGTGCGGGATAGGCCACTTCGACCACGTCCGCTCGATGCTGGAAGAGATCGGCTTCCCGCGCAAGCTCGTCGCCACGCGTGACGCCGAGACCTTCCTGGGCGTACTGGAACGGGCCGTGGGCACGAGCGTCGAGGAGTAGCTGCGCACCTGGTGCCGAGGGCGCTGTGTTCCACCTCGTGCCTGCCTAGCCCAGGCGTACGCGCATCGCCAGCCCGTCGTCCTCGTAGCGCGCCTCGACCCGCCATCCGTGCAGTTCGAAGACTTCGCGCGCGAGTGCGAGCCCTATGCCGCTGTCCCCCGCGGCGTCGGTCCTGAAGCGGTCGAAGAGGGCGTCGAGGTCCCGTGCGGCGGGTCGCGCGCAGTCGTTCCACACGACGAGCTCCCCGTTTCCAAGGAAGACGCGCAGTCGTGACCTCGCATGCCTGATCGCGTTGGTCACGAGGTTGTCGAAGGCGCGCTCGAACTGCCTCGCGTCGACCTCCGTCCGGATGGTGTGAAGGTCGAGCGACACGTCCAACTGGCGAGAGGCGACCGCCCCCTCGAGGGGCACGAGGCAGTCCTCCACGAGTTCGGCGAGGTCGAGCCTCTCGCACTCTAGCATGACCGCCCCACCCTCGAGCCTGCTGATGTCAAGCAGCTGGCCGACGTCCTCCGACATCTTGCGCACCTCGCCCAAGATCACCGCTCCCGCCTGCCTGCCATCCGCGATGACTCCCTCCCGGAGTCCCTCGGTATAGCCGCCGATTGCGGCAAGGGGGGGTCTTGAGCTCGTGCGAGACGTTCTCGTAGAAGGTCCTCACCGCGCGCTCGCGGTGCTCGACCTGCCTTCCCTGCGCCCAGCCGGCGGCTGCGGCGCCGAAAGTCGAGAGGAGCATGATGCCCAGGAGGAGCAGGCGCACCTGGCCTGCCAGCGCCTCCTCGCCGGATACGACCACGTAGGCAAGAAGCACCTCCTCGCCCTCGTCCGACGCGAGGCCGTCCTCCGTCTGTGGTGCAGGAATCGTTCCCTTCATCTTGAGATAGCACTCGAGCCCATCCCGTTCCACGCGCACGAGCCGACCGGTCTGGTCGCGATGCTCAGACGCCCAGCTGGCGGCGAGCCTGTCCAGCGGCGTGTAGGGTGCCGTCCGACTCGTCGAGCCTCCAGTCGGCCGTCGGCGTGAGGGGGATGGCGACGCGGGAGGGCTCCCCCTCCTCGTACCCATCGCCCAGGAGGGCGTCGATCGCCTGTTCGGAACTGTCGCGCATCTGTGCCTGCACGAGTTGGCCATAGGCGAGAACCACTGCCAGCAGCGCGGCGGCGACGCAGCCCGCGAAGAGCAGGGCAAGCCGGAGGGCAGGGCGCATGTTGCCGGCCCTCGGCCACCTAGCGCGGCGCATGGGCATCCCCCTCGCCCGCATCCACGAGGTGGTAGCCGAAGCCCCAGACCGCCTTCACGCCCACGCGGCTGCCGGCGCCTCGCAGCTTCTGGCGCACTCGACGCGCGCACTCGTCGGTGACGCAGGTCTCCACCTCCGCGTCCATCCCCCAGACCTTCCGGAGGAGCTCCGCGCGCGAGACGGGTTCCCCGCCGCTTCCATGAGCACCCTCAGGAGCGAGAACTCCATCATCGTGAGGCGCAGCTCCCTGCCGCCCACTCCACCACGTGCGCGGCGTCACGCAGCATGAGGTCGGCGAAGCGCAAGGTGCCACCATCCTGCCCGCGTGACATGTTTGCCCTCCTGAGCAGGGCCCTCACGCGCATGACCAGCATGGAGGGCGAGAAGGGCTTGAAGAGGTAGTCGTCGCCGCCCAAGGCGAGCCCGGTGATGTAGTCCATCTCTGACTCCCGGGCGGTGAGGATGACGATGGGCACGTCAGAGACCTCCCTGAGCTGGCGGCAGACCTCGAGGCCGCCCGTTCCCGGCATCATGACGTCGAGGATGACGAGGTCGGCGGGACGCTCGAGGAAGCGCTCGCGAAGGGCGTCTCCGGTGGCGAATCAGCTTACCTGATAGCCTGCGCCCTCGAGGAAGGCGCGTTGGACCTCGAGCAGGTTGAGGTCGTCCTCGCTGATGGACTGGGTCTAACAGTCCCCGCAGGCCTGGCAGCCCTGCGCTCCCTGGGCGCGGGCCATCGCCAGGGTGGGGAGGGCGAGCGATCCCAGAAGCCCCGCGGTGCAGATTGCCGCTGCCAGCTGACGCTTGCCCTTGCTTCCCTTGGTCATGTTGATCACTCCTTTTCTTGGTCGCCTCCGATCGACGAGAAGAGTGTATGGGCAGCCAACGGCCCAAATCCTGCGCCAAAGCGTAAGTAAAGGGTCACAGTCCTGTGACAGATTTCCCGGGCGCATGCGGCCTGCAGACAAGTGTCGGGCCCCGCACGCGGCAAAGGCGTGTGGGGTCCGATTTGGCACTGCGACGCGAGGGGCTCTTCTCGCCTATACCCTGAGCGTCAGCTGCACGGGGCAGTGGTCGCTGCCGTAGACGTCGTCCAGGATCGAGGCCTCGACGATGCCGCCCGCGGCGTCCTCGCTCACCAGGAAGTAGTCGATACGCCAGCCCACGTTGCGCTCGCGGGCGCGCATGCGGTAGCTCCACCAGCTGTAGGCGTCCTCTCGGTCGGGGTAGAGACGGCGGAAGCTGTCCACGAAGCCCGCCTCGAGGAGCTTGCCGAAGCCCTCGCGCTCCTCGTCCGAGAAGCCTGCGTTCATGTGGTTGGTGTCGGGGTTCTTGAGGTCTATCTCCTCGTGCGCGACGTTGAAGTCGCCACAGGTGACCACGGGCTTCTCCTTGGCGAGGCCCGACAGGAACTCGCGGTAGCTCCTGTCCCAGACCATACGCTCGTCCAGGCGCAGGAGCCCGTTCTTCGAGTTGGGCGTGTACACGTCCACGAACCAGTAGCGCTCGAACTCGAGGGCGCACACGCGGCCCTCGTCGTCTGCGAACTCGCAGCCGATCTGCCTGATGACCCGCAGCGGCTCCTCGCGGCTGAAGACCGCGGTGCCCGAGTAGCCCTTGCGCTCGGCATAGTTCCATGTCTGATGGTAGCCGGGGAGGTCCAAGTCGAGCTGGCCCTCCTGCAGCTTCGTCTCCTGGATGGCAAAGACGTCGGCGTCCGCCGCCTCGAAGATCTGGGGAAAGCTGGGGTCCTTCTTCATGACGGCCCTGAGGCCGTTGACGTTCCACGAGACGAGCCTCAGCTCGCGCTCCTCGCTCTGTGCCATGCCGCTCCTCCTTGGCGGGGGCGTCGCCCCGCCGGCGTCGTGTCCGTTTGGGCGGGTGTCCGTGCCCGCTCAGGCCAGTATACGTGCTGGTCCAGGATATGGCACCACCTTGGCATCCGTTTGCGGGACGGGGCTGCGGCCAGGGTGCGCGACGAGGACGGGCCAAGGGAGAGAAGACAGCATTTCTCGCAGAATGCTGTCTCTTTTCTCGCTTACCTGGCCTTATGCGAAAAACGACAGCATTTCACGAGATTTGCCGTCTTTGGGCCCGTCCCCGCATGGCGCGACGGGTCTGCGCGACCTCCCGAGCACCGCCCCCTCGCCGTCTCAGCCCTCGATGATCACGTATCCGTCGTCGATGGCCGCGAGGGTGCGCGCGAGGGCCGCCTCGTCTGGGTGAGGTCCCGCGTCGGGCGCCCCAAAGAGGAACTCGCGGTAGCGGGGCAGGTCACGCATGGCCTGGGCATGCCCCTCGTTATAGGCGGCCAGGAGCCTCGCCTTGTCGGTGGTGCCCGAGCTTATGGGCATGTCGTCCGGGTACACGATGAGGCAGCGACCCTCGTCCGCGAGGCGCTCGATGCGCGTGAGCTCGCGGTTGTACCTCTCCCAGCGTGTGAGGAGGGCGTCCAGGAGGTAGGGTCGGCCGTGTGCGATGGCGCGGTAGACGCGGCGCTCCTGCTCGGTGGGAGGCTCCTTGCGGTAGCCGTGCGGGCGGGTCGCCACGAAGAAGAAGCGGTCGTAGCCGCCGCGCTCGGCCAGGTGCAGGGGAAGGCCTGCTCCCTCTCCCAGCCCGCCGTCCATGAAGAGCCGGCCGTCCACCGCCTTGGGGTGCATGACCCCCGGCAGGGTCGAGCTGGCGCGCACCTTGTCCACCATGTCGTACTTGTCGCGCATGTCGTCCTTTGTGAAGGTCACGCTGCGGCCCGTCCGCACCTCGAAGGCCTGGATGGCTACCTGGGCGGGGTTTGCCTGGAAGGTGTCCCAGTCGAAGGGCATGAAGCCGTCGGCGATGCATCCCTCGTAGAGGTAGTCGGCGTTGAAGTAGCCCTTGCCGCGCACCACCGAGCCAAAGCCCGCGATGGGTATGCCCTCGGGCCTCATGCCCAGGAAGGCGTTGCGCGTGCGTGCGAGGTCACGCGAGCAGTAGTCGACCGTGTGGCTGGAGCCCGCGGAGATGCCGCAGACGAAGGGGAAGTGGATTCCCTGCTCCAGAAGGACGCGGGCGATTCCCGCGGTGTATGCGGCGCGATAGCCGCCGCCCTCGAACACGAGGGCGCAGCCCTCCACGTTGCAGCTGAGCTTCTTCATGCCGGTACCTCGCCTTCCTGGTGCTAGAGTCAGAGCCGCTGGCAAACGACGGGAGGCCGCCATGGCAAGGACCATCACTGACCCACGGGAGGCGGCAGCGGCGCTCGGGGCGCTCGTGAAGGGCGCGGGGAACACGGTCTTCTTCGGCGGCGCGGGCGTCTCGACGGCAAGCGGGATCCCCGACTTCCGAAGCGCCGACGGCCTGTACAACCAACACTTTGACTACCCGCCCGAGGTCATGCTTAGCCACGGTTTTTACGTGGAGCACACACGGGAGTTCTTCGACTTCTACCGCAGCCGTATGTGCGCCCCCGACGCCAAGCCAAACCAGGCGCACCTCAAGCTCGCCGAGCTGGAGTGCGAGGGGCTCGTCAGCGCCGTCGTGACCCAGAACATAGACGGCCTCCACCAGGCGGCAGGCTCGCGCAACGTGGTCGAGCTCCACGGCTCGACCCATCGCAACGTCTGCCAGCGCTGCGGGCACGTCCACTCGCAGGAGTGGGTCCTCAAGACCGAGGGCGTCCCCCGCTGCGAGGCCTGCGGCGGGCCCGTGAAGCCTGACGTCGTCCTCTACGAGGAGGCGTTGGACGAGGCCGTCATCACCGCCGCCATCCGGGCGATTGCCAGCTGCGACCTCCTTATCGTGGGCGGCACCTCCCTGGTGGTCTACCCGGCCGCGGGGCTCCTGCGCTATTTCGGGGGAGACAAGCTGGCCATCTGCAACCTCCAGCCCACGCCCCAGGACGCGAGCGCGGATCTGGTCTGCGCCTGTGACATCGCCCGGTCCTTCGACTGGTAGGCCGTGGCCCCTCTCGCCCGGAATTCCCGTTCCGGGACTTGCCGGGCCAGGCCGAGCGGAAGGCCGGCCGCCGGGAGTCGCTACAATCACAAAGGAACACCCTGGGGGCGCGGGCGCGTCCCCCTCAGCCTTAGGGGAGGACCCGACCCATGCTTCGACAGGACTACTCGCTTTGGCGTTGCGGCCGTCACGAGATCTCGCTCTCGCGTCCCCGCATCATGGGCATCCTCAACGTCACCCCCGACTCCTTCTCGGACGGGGGAGAGAACCTCGACCCCAAGCTCGCGGTCGAGCACGCCCTCCGCATGCTGGACGAGGGCGCCGACATCATCGACGTGGGGGGCGAGTCCACGCGGCCCGGCCACGAGCCCGTGGCTGCCGACGAGGAGGCCGAGCGCGTCGTTCCCGTGGTCAGGGGCATCCTCGCCGCCGCGCCCAGCGCCATAGTCTCGGTCGACACGCGCCATGCCTCCGTGGCCAAGGTCTGCGTTCGCCTGGGCGCCTCCATCGTCAACGACGTCACGGGCTTCATCGACCCCGAGATGGTGCGCGTCGCCGCCGAGTCCGACTGTGGCTGCGTGGTCATGCATTGGAATCGCGGCAACGGGCAGTCCAGCCGCAAGTCCGTGCGCCTGGACAGCACTCCCGCGCGTGCGGTGGCGGCCCGCAGCGTCCAGGCGAGCGCGCGACGCTTCACCCTGCCCGAGGAGGCCCCCCTCATGCGCGAGATCATGGGCTTCCTGGGCGATCAGGCGCGCTCCCTCATGCGTGCGGGCGTTGCCCACGACCGCATCTGCATCGATCCCGGTCCGGGCTTCGACAAGGCGGCGGACCAGGACGTCGTGATCCAGCGCGCCACCCGCAAGCTCGTCTCCATGGGATACCCCGTGCTCACGGCCGTCTCGCGCAAGCGCATGGTCGGGGCCGTCTCGGGCGTGACGGACGCCCCAGCCCGCGATGCCGCCACGCTGGGCATCTGCCTGAGCGCCATCGAGTCTGGCGCGCGCATCCTGCGCGTCCACAACGTGGCCCTCACGGCCGAGGCGCTCAACTCCTACTGGGCGGTCAGCCGCGCCGACGCGCGGCAGGCCTTCGTCTCGCTGGGCTCGAGCGTGGGCGACCGCATGGACTACCTGAGCCGTGCCGTGGCGCTCATCAACGAGATACCGCTCACCTGCGTGGTGCAGGTGAGCCGCGTGTACGAGACCGAACCCGCCTACGGCATCAAGGTCCCGGTCGCCAACGCCGTGGCCGAGCTTCGCAGCGAGCTGCACCCCAGCGTCCTCATGGACGCCCTCCTCGGCGTCGAGGAGAGGCTCGGCCGCGTGCGCGACCCCGAGCAGGCGGGTCACGGCCCCAGGACCATCGACTGCGACCTCGTCTTCGTCGAGGACGAGGAGCACGCAGGGCGCAAGCTCACGCTTCCCCACGCGCACCTGGGCGAGAGGGACTACGTCCTGGTGCCTATGGAGGACCTCATGCACGACCCCGTCCGCTTCCTGATGCATGCCGGCGTGCCCGTCTATGCCCCCGAGGACCGCGTGGGGCATGTGGTGGGCGAGCTGGGCGAGCTTGACTGGCAGTAGGGGGGCTGGCGTGGGGGAGCTCGAGCTCACGCTGAGGCCAAGGGTGCCCATGGGCTACCTGGTGGCCCTTCCCGCCGTTGCGAGCCTGGGCGTGATGGACGCGCTCGTCGATACGGGGAACTCCGAGGCGGGTCTGCTCTGGCCGCGGGACGTCGCCCTCGTCCCCGCGGGAAGGCCTGCCTTCGAGCTGGACGGTCGCGGCGGCTACGACGACGGGGGCGTCTTCGTCCGTCTCGCCATAAGGCGTACCTTGGGCGATGGGGACGACGCCGCGATGCCTGACGACGCCGCGATCGAGCGGGCGGTGCGCGAGCGCGTGTCCACCTGGGAGGGGGATGTCGCGGCTGGGAGGTCTGCGGGGGGACCGTGGGCGGCGTTTCTCCCCGACTACTTCGACCATGAGCTCAGGATGGGCCGGGAGGTCGAGGTGACGTATCCCAACGGGCGCGTGATGGCGCGAGGGCGCCTTGCGGGCTTCGACATCTGGGGCCGGGCCACCGTCGTGGACGAGTCTGGACACGAGCTCGAGTTCTCTGCCGAACAGGCGCTCCTGAGGTCGCCCGACCGCGAGTAGGCAGTTGTCGGGCGGGGGCCTGCCCGCGTGGGCCCCAGGCCCTCTGCGGACAAACGGCCCTTCCTAGCGCACGGCACGCTTGCGGGCGCGATGCTCCCAGATGAGTTTGATGCCGCGGATGGTGAGGTCGGGGTCGAGGGCGTCGAAGAGGTCGGTCGCCTTCGCGATCTCGCGCGAGAGCCCTCCCGTGCCAACCACCGTCGCATCGGGCTCGCCGAGCTCGTCCTTGATGCGCCTCACCAGGCCCTCGGCCTGTGCGGCCGCGCCGATCACGATGCCCGACTGCACGGCGGCCTCGGTGCTGTTGCCAAGGGCGCGTTCGGGCACCACCAAGGGGACGCTCGAGAGGCGCGCCGCGTGCGAGAAGAGTGCCCCGGCGCTCAGCAGCAGGCCGGGCATGATGGCCCCGCCCCTGAAGCGTCCGCGCGCGTCGACCACGTCGATGTTGGTCGCGGTCCCGAAGTCCACCACTATGACCGAATCGCCGTAGGCCTCGCGGGCGGCGACGGCGTTGGCGATGCGGTCCGCCCCCACCTGGGTGGGGTCGGGCATGTCCACCTCGATGCCGCAGTCGCGGCGGGGATCAACCAGCAGCACGTCCCTGGCATCCAGGACGTGTCCCATCATGTAGAGCCATTCCTGGGTGAGGATGGGAACCACGCTGGCAATGGCCACGTCGCTCACCTCGGAGAGGCTGCGGCCCAGCATCATGAAGTAGCCGTAGAGTCGCTCGTGGAGCTCGTCGGCGGTGTCGGTCTTGTCGGAGGCCATGCGCCATTGGCGGGCGAGCTGGTCGTCCGGACCAAAGAGCCCCAACGTGGTCTGGGTGTTACCTACGTCAACGACGAGCAGCATCTCTCCTCCTCGGATCCGCCTGCGCCCAACCAGTGTAGCGTGGCGGGACCGGGCGCCCCGCGCGTGGGCTTGCACCACTTTTCCACAGTCTTGGTATGAGAATGCGACCACTGTGGTAACCTAGCAAGGCTCAATTGTCCTGGCGTTTGCCTCGACACCCCTTGTCTGGTCGGAAACCAGGCCGAAAGAAGGAGTCCTGAAATGAAGCAAGGAATACATCCCGAGTACGTCGAGTGCACCGTTCGCTGCACCTGCGGCAACACCTGGAAGACCCGCGCCACGGTGAGCGAGATGACGCTTGACCTCTGTGACAAGTGCCACCCGTTCTACACCGGCCAGCAGAAGCTCGTCGACACCGGAGGGCGCGTCCAGCGCTTCTCCGACAAGTTCGGTGGAGCCGCCGCGGCCCAGCTTGCCAAGGCCCAGGCCGCCAAGGAGGCCAAGGCAAAGAAGGCCGCCGAGCAGGCTGCCGCTCGCAAGGCCGCTGCCGAGGCGAAGGCTGCCGAGAAGGCCAAGCGTGCTGCCGAGTACGAGAAGAAGGCTGCCGCCGACGCCGCCAAGGTCGTCGAGGAGGCCCCTGTCGAGGCCACCGAGGAGACCCCCGCCGCGGAGTAACCCCAGCTAGACCAGAGCAAAGGAGGAGAGGGACGGCACAGGTCGTCCCTCTCCTTTTGTGTGCCGTTGGGGGACGGCGCCACAAGACCCGAGAGGAGACGCGCATGAGCGAAGCTTCCGGCGAGCATGGCCTCGCCACCATCAAGACCGACGTGCTCATCATCGGGGCGGGCCCGGCGGGCATCTTCACCGCGCTGGGGCTCCTGCGCAAGGGAGACTCGCGTTCCATCACCATGGTGGAGAAGGGGCTCCCCGTCGAGCGCCGCTCCTGCCCCAAGGAGAAGACGGGCCACTGCGTGGGCTGCAAGCCCTGCCGCATCACCACGGGCTTCTCGGGCGCCGGCGCCTTCTCTGACGGCAAGCTCTCGCTGAGCCACGAGGTTGGCGGGGACCTGCCCACGCTCATCGGCGAGCGCCTCGCGCAAGAGACCATCGGACGCGTCGACCAGATTTACCTCGACTTCGGGGCCGACCCCCACATCGAGGGGCTCGAGCACCCGGAGGAGGTCGCCAACATCCGGCGTCGCGCCATCAAGGCGGGCCTCAAGCTGGTCGACTGCCCCATCCGCCACCTGGGGACCGAGAAGGCGCAAGAGATCTATGGCCGCATAGAGCGGACCCTCGTCGAGGGGGGCGTGCATATCCTCTTCCAGCACGAGTGCGACGAGGTCGTCGTGGAAGGGGGTGGCTGCCAGGGTGCCGTGGTGAGCGACGTCCATGGCGTCAGGACCCGCATCGAGGCGGGCGAGACGATCGTTGCCACCGGGCGCCGTGGCGCCGCCTGGTTCGACGACATGTGCGAGGCCCATGGCATCGCACACTCCGCCGGCCCCGTCGACCTCGGCGTGCGCGTCGAGGTTCGCAACGAGGTCATGGACGACGTCAACCGCGTGCTCTACGAGAGCAAGCTCGTGGGCTATCCAGACCCCTTCCGGAACAAGGTGCGCACCTTCTGCCAGAACCCGGGCGGCTTCGTGAGCCAGGAGAACTACGACGGCGACCTCGCAGTGGTCAACGGCCACAGCTACAAGGAACGCAAGAGCCCCAACACCAACCTGGCCGTGCTCGTCTCGTTCAACTTCCGCAAGCCTTTCGACCAGCCAATCGTGTACGCGCGCAACGTGGGGAAGCTCTGCAACATGCTCGGAGCCGGGCACATCTTGGTGCAGCGCTTCGGTGACCTGCTCGACGGCAAGCGCACCTGGCCCAAGGAGCTCACTCGCTCCAACGTGGTGCCCACCCTGCCCGACGCCGAGGCGGGAGACATCAGCGCCGCCATGCCCTACCGCGCGATGATAGAGATCGTCGAGTTCATCAAGGCCGTGGACAAGGTGGTCCCGGGCTTCGCCGCCGACGAGACCCTGCTCTATGCGCCCGAGCTCAAGTTCTACAGCAACCGCGTGGGCATGGACGAGAACTTCGACACCAACGTCGCCCACCTGCACTGCTTGGGCGACTCCAGTGGCTGGACCCGCGGCCTCATGATGGCCAGCGTGATGGGCCTGCTCATGGGAGAGAGGCTCGCGTCCGAGTAGCACGGACCAAGGGACGGCGTGGGAGGGTGTGGCGTCGGGGTCCCGGCGTCACACCTTTCTCAGCACGAACTCGTCCTCGTAGCGCGCCGTCCTCTGGTAGGGGACGAGCAGGAAGCTGTCTTGGTAGTCGTGGGTGGAGACGAGCGTCGCCGTCGCGGCGGAGGGGTTCTGCGCATTCCCGAACTCGAGCCTCAAGCTCACGCTCCCTCGCACGTCGTCCGCGGTCTCGCAGTCGAAGACGAGGCCGTCGGAGCCGTCCTGGAGCGTGCCCGTGAAGGCCAGGGACTCGAGCGCGGAGTCCCCGTCGCAGCCCGTGCTGTCCCGCTCGGGCTCGGGATGGAAGTGCGCGACGCCGTCCAACGTGCCTGCGATCATGGTGGTGTCGCCGCTCGTCGCGACCTCGTCGATGCTTAGCCGAAGCCCGGCGTCCCGTCCGGACAGGCACTTGTGTCCGCTCGACGACTGGGTTCGGAAGCTGCCGGACCAGCTGCCCTTGAGCGGCTCGTATCCCAGCTCCTTCGCCCCGTCGCTCACGCTGACGTCGGTGAGCTCCCAGACGCCGCTTGCCGTGACGAAGCGCAGGGTCAGGCTCAGGTCGCAGTTTCGCGAGGCGAAGCCCTCCTGCTTGCTGCAGCGGACGGTCATCTTGTCGAGGCGTGCCGCGACGTCGAGCTCGTCGTTGGTGACGCTGGCCTCGCAGTCCCGGTACAGGTTGGCGAGGCTCTCTTCCCCGTCGTCGCCCTGCGAGTCGAGCCTCGCCTCGGCGCGGGTGAGGAGCGCTTCCAGGGACGCGAGCAGCTTCTGATGGTCGGGGCCGGAGGTCGGTCTCCAGCTCGCGGCTTGGGGGACGTCGATGGACTCCAGCTCCCATGACCCGTCGGACCTCTGGTAGAGCAGGATGGCATCCCAGCTCGCCTCGACACTCCCGTCCGAGTAGGTCACGGTGGTGCGGGCGGAGATGCCCCCAGACGCTTCGGTCGACTTCTCCCTGAGCTGCGCGTCCGTTGCAATGAGAACGCCGTCATGGTTCCAGGGTCCCCCGTCGTGCGTGGGGACGGGCGTGTGCGCGAGCGCGTCGGCCCTCACGCGCGTGGCGTCGGGAGTGCCTGCCATGACAGGACTCAGCAGCGTCCCCACCACCACGAGGAGCGCGATGGCGGCGCCGGTCAGGAGGGCGGCCAGGCGATGTGCGGCAAGAAGGGCGCCCGCTCGGGCGGCGCCTGCCCCGGCCCGGGCGACCAGGCCGTCCTCGGGGCGGGGGAGAGACCCCTCGCCCGCCCCATCGCGTCCGCCGGCCCTCGCCCGCGCGTTGGCGACGGTGGGCTGGAGTGCGGTCTTCTGGGCCTCAGCATCCGCGTCCCTCCCATCTGCCTCCCCGCCTTCGGGGCGGAGCCTCCCGCGGCCGTCCTCGTCCATCGCGCCTCCCGCCCTCGAGCCCGCTTCCTCCCCAGTCTGCCACAGGGCTGCCAGCGATGGCATCGTGTGCGCAGCGTGGGACGGGCCGCCCGGCGGAATAGCCGCGGGTTTGCGGTGGTAGACTTCGTATCGCTGAACACGAACGATTCGCCCTGGCGTGCTGCGCCGCGGCGCGTGCAAGGAGTGACACCATGCGAGACAAGCTAGAGAAGCTCATCGCTGCGTACGAGGAGCTCGAGAAGAGGATGGTCGATCCCGACGTCGTCTCGAACCCCAAGGAGTACGCGCGCATCGCCAAGGAGCATGCCAACCAGGCCGAGCTCGTGGCGAAGGCCCGCGAGTACGTGCAGGCGCTCGATGACATCGAGGTCGCCAAGGAGATGCTGCACGACGCCGCGGACACTGACGAGAAGGAGATGCTCCAGGACGACATCTCGTCCAACGAGGCAAAGCTGCCCGGGCTCGAGGACCAGATCAAGGTCATGCTGATTCCCGGCGACCCCAACGACGAGAAGGACACCATCGTCGAGATTCGTGCGGGCGTGGGTGGCGACGAGGCCGGCATCTTCGCGGGCGACCTCTTCAACATGTACGAGCGCTTCGCCTCCGCCCGCAAGTGGAAGGTCGAGGTCCTCTCGTCCAGCCCCTCCGAGGCAGGTGGCTTCAAGACCATCGAGTTCAAGGTCACGGGCGACAAGGTCTACTCCGTCATGAAGTACGAGAGCGGAGTCCACCGCGTGCAGCGCATCCCCAAGACCGAGAGCCAGGGGCGCATCCAGACCTCCACGGCGACCGTCGCCGTCCTTCCCGAGGCAGACGAGATCGACATCCAGATCGCCCAGGAGGACCTGAGGATCGACACCTATTGCGCGTCGGGTCCCGGTGGCCAGGGCGTCAACACGACCTACTCCGCCGTGCGCATCACGCACCTGCCCACCAACACCGTGGTGCAGTCCCAGGACCAGCGCTCCCAGATCCAGAACCGTGAGGTCTGCATGCAGATGCTGCGCGCTCGCCTCTACGAGATGGAGCTCGAGAAGCAGCAGGCGGAGCAGGGGGCCTCGCGTCTCGCTCAGATCGGCCATGGCAACCGCTCCGAGAAGATTCGCACCTACAACCAGCCGCAGGACCGCGTGACCGACCACCGCATCGGCTTCAACGGGACCTACAACGGCGTGCTCCTGGGCGACACCCTGCCCAGCGTGATCGACGCCCTCGCGGCGGCGGATCGTGCGGAGAAGCTCGCCCAGGCGGTGTGACGGGGCAAGGAACAGGAATTGGGTTCGCGTGGCGTCGGCAGGGTCGGCGCCACGCCCGTCTTGAGAGGAAGGACGATGGCGGAAGAAGCCTGGACGGTGGGCAAGATCCTGTCCTGGACCACGGGCTACCTCGAGCGCAAGGGGGACGAGCACCCTCGCCTCTCGGCCGAGTGGCTGCTCAACAACGTGACGGGACTCTCGCGCGTCGAGGTCTACACCAACTTCGACCGGCCCCTCACCCAGGAGGAGCTCGACGGGATGCACGATGCGGTCGTGAGGCGCGGCTCCGGAGAGCCCCTCCAGTACGTCACGGGCGAGATGCCCTTCCGACACATAGTCCTGCGCTGCGAGCGCGGCGTCCTCATACCGCGGCCCGAGACCGAGGTCCTCGTGGACGTGGCCCTCGAGGGCGTCGACCGCGCGGTCGCGGCGGGCCACTCCGCACAGGTGCTCGAGCTTGGCTGCGGGACGGGCTGCATCGCCTGTTCCATCGCCTCCGAGCGCGAGGGGACGCGCGTCGTGGCGACGGACCTCTCGCCCCGGGCGGTCGCCCTCGCGGCGCGCAACCGTGACGCCCTTGGCGTGGGCCGAAGCGTCGACGTCATCGAGTGCGACCTCGCCTCTGGCGTCGACGAGGACCTCATGGGTGGCTTCGACGTGCTCGTATCGAACCCACCCTACATCCCCTCCGCCGTCGTCCCCACCCTGCCCGAGGAGGTCGTGGGCTACGAGCCCGGCCTCGCGCTGGACGGCGGCGAGGACGGGCTGGACGTCCTCAGGCGCATCCTCGAGCTCGCCCCCCGTGCCCTCAGGCCGGGAGGGCTCCTCTGCGTCGAGCTCTTCGAGGACAACGTCGCGACCGCGGCGGAGCTCTGCCGGTCCCAGGGGGGCTGGGCGTCCGTCGAGGTCCGCGAGGACCTCACCCACCGCCCCCGCTTCCTCGTCGCGTGGCGCGGGGGCAGCCTCGCCGAGGGCGGGGAGCTCTGCGCGCCTCGGCGCGTCGTGCCGGTCGACCAGGACGACCCGTCCCCGGACGTGCTCAGGGAGGCCTCGCGCGTGCTCTCTGCCGGCGGGGTCCTGGTCATGCCCACGGACTCGGTCTACGGCATAGGCTGCGCCGCCACGCCGCAGAACCCGGGCCACGGGCGCATCTTCCAGATCAAGGGGCGCGACCGCGCCCAGACGCTGCCCTGGCTCGTCGCGGACGCAGAGGACCTCGAGCGCTTCGGCAGGGAGCTGCCCGCCTGGGCCCTTGCCCTCGCGCGCGAGCTCTGGCCGGGGGCCCTCACGCTCGTCGTCCGCGCGAGCGAGCTCGTCCCGCGGGAGTACGTCCTTCCGGGGGACGACACCATCGCCCTGCGCTGCCCCGACTCTAACCTCGTCAGGCGGCTTGCGCGCGAGCTTGGGGTGCCCCTGGCCACCACCAGCGCAAACACCCACGGCTCGCCGTCCGCCACCAGCGGTGACGCGGTCGAGGCGAGGCTCGTCGCCATGGCGGACCTCACGCTCGACGGGGGTCCCGCGCCCGTCGCCGTCGCGTCCACCATCGTCTCCTGCGTGGGCGAGAGGCCCGTCATCCTCCGCGAGGGGGCCATTCCGGCCGACGAGGTCCTGCGGGTCGCGGGGCTCTAGCCCCGCCGCTGGGCGGTACGGGCGGGCGCGGCGGCGCACGCCATGCCGCCCGCGCGCTATCCTCTCCCCTAGGGCCCCGAGGCGGGCGCCCCAGACTTCGAGGAGAGGAGCGCCCCATGAGGGTTGCGATAGCATCTGACCACGCCGGGTTCGACCAGAAGCCCGCGCTGGTCGACTACATCGCGGGGCGGGGACACGAGGTCATCGACCTCGGGCCTTCCCAGGCCCTGCGCTGTGACTACCCCGACTTCGCCGACAAGGTCGCGCGCAAGGTCGCTTCCGGCGAGGCCGACCGTGGCGTGCTCATCTGCGGCACGGGCATCGGCATGGCGGTCACGGCAGACAAGGTCCCCGGCGTGCGGGCCGCGGTCATCCAGACGCCCCAGTTCGCCGAGCTCTTCCGCGAGCACAACGACGGCAACGTCCTCTGCGTGTCCGGACGCTTCACGCCACTTGCGACCAACGAGGAGATTGTGGACAAGTTCCTCGACACCGAGTTCGCAGGCGGACGCCACGAGGGCCGGGTCGCCAAGGCCATGCGCGAGGACGACCCGAGCTTCGCCGGCGTGCCCGAGGACCTGGACGTCCAGGGGTAAGGGCGTCTTGCGTCCGTGCCCTGGGCTCCACCTGAGATAGAATCAAGCGCGAACACGTTCAGCAAGAGGAGAAGGGTCCCTCACATGGAGTTCGACGAGAAGCGCCTGACCGTCATCGACCACCCGCTGGTGCAGCACAAGCTGCACATCCTGCGCGACGAGAACACGAGCACCAAGCAGTTCCGCGAGCTGGTGAGCGAGCTGGCCATCTTCGAGGGCTACGAGGCGATGAGGGACTTCCCCCTCGAGGACGTCGAGGTCAAGACCCCGCTCGAGACGACGATCTGCAAGCGCATCGCCGGCAAGAAGGTCGCGATCATCCCCATCCTTCGCGCCGGCCTCGGCATGGTGGACGGCATCCTGAGCCTCGTCCCCTCCGCGCGCGTGGGCCACGTGGGCATGTACCGTGACCCCGAGACCCACGAGCCCCACCAGTACTACTGCAAGTTCCCCCAGGACATCGAGAACCGCACCTGCCTCATCGTCGACCCCATGCTCGCGACGGGCGGCTCGCTCACCGCGGCCATCCAGTTCCTGCGCGAGGCAGGTGTTAAGGACGTGCGCGCCCTCACGCTGGTCAGCGCCCCCGAGGGCGTCAAGGCAGTGCTCGACTTCGATCCCGAGGTGCGCCTCTACACTTGTGCCCTCGACCGCCAGCTGAACGAGAACGCCTACATCCTGCCCGGCCTGGGCGACGCGGGCGACCGCATCTACGGCACCAAGTAGGGCTTCCCGCGGCATCCGTGCGCCGCAGGCGGTGCGCTTCACGGTACTGACACAGTTCGGTCGGCATGACATTTTGTATAGAAGCTGGTAGGGCGCCCATCCCACTCCTCGGAGCAGGCAAGGGGCGCCTTTCCCAAAGACAAGGCTCTGGTTTTTCGCAGTGGCAGAGACTAGAATCCAGACGTTTCGCGTTACGCGCCCGGAGGTCGGCCATGGGAGTGCCCATAGCAGCGCTTTTTGGCCTTGCCGTCGGTGCGGTCGGCGCGATTCCGGGCGCTCTGCTGTTTGAGGGGGTGCATCGTTGGGGTAAGAAGCCAGATATGGCACTCGGCGTCGCGGGCGTGCTCCTCTCGTTTGGCACCATGTCCTGCGCCATCGCGGTGGCCTATCTGGTCGACAGGGAGAACGTCTTCTCGTTTGGCGTCAGCGTCGTGGCGACCTTCCTCGCCATCTGGACGGCAGAGAGCGTACGTGCCTGGCACGCGGCAAACCCGCGCGACGGACAAGGCGGGTAGCCGCGCCGGCAGCCGCTGACGAGGCGAGAGGGAAAGGACAGGACAAGTGGACGCGCTTTCCAAGTTGCCCGAGGCCATGGATGAGCTTCTCGACGGCTTCATGACCCATGCCATCGTCGGTGACACGACGGTCGGGCTCACCAACTACATCTTCTGGATGTGCGTGGCCCTCGCCCTCCTGCTCGTCGTCATCTTCGTCTTCAAAAGGAAGCAGGCGTCGAGCCTCGTTCCGCAGGGCACCTTCGTCAACGGCATGGAGTACGTCGTCGAGTTCGTCCGCGACGACATGTGCAAGTCCATCCTGGGTGACACCTGGAAGAAGCACTTCCCCTTCCTCGCCGCCCTCTTCTTCTTCATCGTCTGCAACAGCATCGTGGGGGTCATTCCCGGCTGCCATCCCGGTACGGGCACCATCGGTGTGACCGCCGCGCTCGCGCTCTGCTCCTTCGTCTACTTCGTCGTCCTGGGCTGCAAGCGCCTCGGCGTGATCGGCTACATCAAGAGCCTCGCCCCCGAAGGCGTGTCGTTTCCCATGAACGTCCTCGTCTGGGCCATCGAGCTCGTCTCGACCTTCCTGCGCCTGATCACCCTGGCCGTCCGACTCTTCTGCAACATGTTCGCCGGGCACGTGGTCATGGGGACCTTCGCCATCCTCGCCTCCCTCTTCGTCCAGCCCCTGCTGCAGGGCTTCTCCGCGGCGGCGCTGGGTCAGGCTGGCGCATCCATCTTCTGGGTCCTGCTGCTCCTGATTATCTACATCGTCGAGATTCTGGTGGGCATCATCCAGGCGTACGTCTTCACGCTCCTCTCGGCCGTCTACATCCAGCTCGTCGAGAGCGAGTAGCCCCAACATAGGGCATCCAGCGGGGCCACGCCCGCTCGTGCATAGCAAGTCATGGTACTCGTCCCGTCCCGGGGCGAATGACAAAGGAGGAATCGTGGGAGTTATCGGATACGGTCTTGGTGTTATCGGCGCGGGTCTTGGCATCGGCCTGGCAGCGTACGGCGCCACTACCTCCATGGCACGTCAGCCCGAGGTTCAGGGCCGTCTGTTCACGACGTTCATCCTCGCGTCCGCCTTCGTCGAGGCCCTGGCACTGATCGGCTTCGTTGTCACGCTCATCGCTAAGTAGCGAGGCGTGCCGCAGGTACGCGCAAATCGCTAGTTGGAGGCATTCATGAGCAAAGACATACGGGTTGCCGGAGGAGGGGCGGTCGTCGCCGTCACCGCGGGTGCGGCGACGCTTCTGACGCCCGCCTTGGCTCTGGCGGAGTCGCCCAGCGGAGCCGACCTCCTGCTGCCGAAGCCCGCCGAGTTCGTACCGGCGCTCATCGCGTTCCTCATCATCTGGGTCGTCCTCGCGAAGCTCGCGTGGCCCTCGATCCTCTCGATGATGGAGCAGCGCCAGCAGAAGATCCAGGACGACCTCGACGCGGCCGCACGGTCCAAGGCGGAGGCCGCAGAGAGCGCAAAGAGCTACGAGGCACGCATCCTCGAGGCGAACCACGAAGCCGACGCGATCATCTCCCGTGCCAAGCGCGAGGCGGAGGAGGAGCGCTCCCAGATCCTCGCTCGCGCCCAGCGCGACGCGAGCGACGTCATCGCAAAGGCGCACGGCGCCGTCGACTCCGAGCGTCGCAAGGCGATGATCGAGCTCTCGAGCTCCGTCGTCGACCTCTCGGTCGAGATCGCGAGCAAGATAATCGGCAACGACCTCAGCGAGGACGAGCAGCGCAAGCTGGCCGAGAAATACCTCGCGGAAGTGAGTGCCCCAGATGAGCACTAAGCGCGGCGAAGACGAGAAGATCGAGGCGTATGCCAGGGCCCTCATCGAGGCCGGCCGCAGCGAGGGAAGGGCCAACGCCGACCTCGTCCAATGGCAGCATGCGCGCAAGTTCTCCCCGGAGGTCCTCGAGACCCTGAGCGCCATGCACGAGAGCGACGACTTGGGACTGGTGGACAAGGTAGCCCGGCAGTACAAGGAGATTCTGGACAGCGAGGACAACACCGTCTCGGTCACCGTGACCACCTCGGTCCCGATGGACGACGAGCTGCGCGCAAAGGTCAAGGCGAAGGCCGAGTCCGACCTCAAGGCGCCGGTGTACCTCGTCGAGCGCGTGGACCCCAGCATTCTTGGAGGCATCGTGTTCGAGGCGCGCGGCAAGCGCTTTGACGCCTCCGTGAGGGCCCAGCTTGCGAACATCCGCAAGACGCTCTCCTCAACCTTCATCGGAAGTGATGAGCAATGACAGACAAGATCAGCTCCGTCGAGATCATGGACACGCTGCGAACGCAGCTCGCCCAGATCAACGCGACGGTCGACATGCAGGAGGCCTCGGTCGTCACCGAGGTCGGAGACGGCATCGCGCACGTCTCGGGGCTCAAGACCGCCATGGCGGGCGAGCTCCTGCAGTTCACGAGCTCGGCCACGGGCCGCAGCGTCTACGGCCTCGCCCAGAACCTGGACGAGGACGAGGTCGGCGCCGTCCTCTTCGGTGACGTCGACGCCATCAAGGAGGGTGACGAGTGCCGCACCACCGGCCACGTCATGGACATCCCCGTGGGACAGGCCATGCTCGGCCGCGTCGTGAACCCCCTCGGACAGCCCATCGACGGCATGGGTGCGATCGACACCGCGCATCGTCGGCCCATCGAGTTCAAGGCGCCAGGTATCATGGAGCGCCAGCCTGTCTGCGAGCCCGTCCAGACCGGTCTTCTCGCCATCGACGCCATGGTCCCCATCGGACGCGGCCAGCGCGAGCTCATCATCGGTGACCGCAAGACGGGCAAGACGGCCATCGCCATCGACGCCATCGTCAACCAGCGCGAGACCGACATGGTCTGCATCTACGTCGCCATCGGCCAGAAGGCGTCTACCGTCGCAGCGATTAGGGAGTCCCTCGCACGGAGGGGCGTCCTGGACAAGACGATCATCGTCGCCGCCACGGCAGCCGACTCCGCCCCCATGCAGTACATCGCCCCCATGGCCGGAGCCGCCATCGGCGAGTTCTTCATGTACAACGATGCCAACGGGAACCCCGCCGACGCCGAGCATCCCGGCGGGCACGTCCTGGTGGTCTACGACGACCTTTCGAAGCAGGCGGTCGCCTACAGGCAGATGTCGCTCACGCTGCATCGTCCGCCCGGACGCGAGGCCTATCCTGGTGACATCTTCTACCTGCACTCTCGCCTGCTCGAGCGTGCCTGCAAGCTCTCCGATGCCAACGGCGGCGGGTCGCTCACGGCGCTCCCGATCATCGAGACCCAGGAGGGCGACGTCTCGGCTTACATCCCCACTAACGTGATCTCCATCACCGACGGCCAGATCTACCTGCAGTCGAACCTCTTCTTCCAGGGCCAGCGCCCTGCGGTCGACGTGGGCATCTCCGTCTCGCGCGTGGGTGGTGCCGCGCAGCTCAAGTCCATGAAGCAGGTGGCGGGCACGCTGCGCCTCGACCTCGCGAGCTATCGAGAGAAGCAGGCCTTCTCGCAGTTTGGCAGCGACCTCGACGCGACGACGCAGTACCAGCTCAACCACGGTGCCCACATGATGGAGCTGCTCAAGCAGCCGCGTTATGCCGCACTCGACGTGGCCGACCAGGTCATCTCGATCTTTGCCGCCAAGGAGGACTTCCTCGACGACATCGACCTCGAGCACGTGACGCTCTTCCGCGACAAGCTCGCCGCTTACATGGCCGAGCGCCATCCGCAGCTCCGCGCGAGCCTCAGGGACAAGAAGATCGACGACGAGACGGGCGAGCGCATCAAGGCCCACATCGCGCACTTCAAGGAGGAGTTCCTCCTCGAGCACCCCAACAGGGGTCAGGCGACGAACGTGGAGGAGCTTGCGGAGGACGTCGCAAGCGACTCTGCCGAGCCTTCGTCGGGGAAGACGCGGGGGTAGGCCGGCATGGCGAACCTTCGTGAGATATCGCGGCGCATGAGCTCCATCCGGAGCACCATGCAGATCACGCGCACGATGGAGATGATCTCCACGGCACGCATCCACAAGGCCCTCAGCAAGGCCGAGGAGGCGGGGCCCTATAAGGAGGCCATCACCAACATGCTGGCAAACGTTGCCAGCGCGGGCTTCGACGAGTCGCAGCCTCTCCTTGCGCGTCGTCTGAGCGAGAGGAACGTGCTCTTCGTGCTCGTCGCGTCCGACCGCGGCCTGGCGGGAGGCTTCAACATCCTCCCGCAGCGCTCGGTCGAACGCCAGATGCGCGATCTGCAGAAGCGTGGCATCGGCGCGTCGGTCATCACGTGCGGGCGCAAGCCCACGGAATACTTCACGTATCGCAAGATACGTCCCGTCCTCTCGTTCGTCGGCATGTCGTCCGAGCCAAGCCGCGACGAGGCCGATCGCATCGCCTCCTACGTCATGGACGGTTACGCGTCGGGCAGGTTCGACCGTGTCGAGCTGGTCTACTGGCACGCCAAGAACCGCGTGGACCAGACGCAGGTGAGCGAGAGTCTGCTTCCCGTCACCCGCGAGCAGCTCATGATGCCCAATAAGCCGCGCACTCCGGAGGCGATGAGCAAGGTCGAGCACGCCGCGTACACGGACTATGCGTTCGAGCCCTCCGCCAGCGAGGTGTTGGGCTACCTCATGCCGGCCTATATCAGGACCGTCATCTATCACGCCCTGCTCGACTCCGCAGCAGCGGAGCACGGCGCCCGCAGGCGGGCCATGCAGTCCGCCACGGACAACGCCAAGGAGGTCCTCGGCTCCCTGAGCCGCACCTACAACCGCGAGCGCCAGGCAAGCATCACCACCGAGCTGAACGAAATCATCGGCGGCGCTTCCGCATTGGAGGACAACTAATGTCAGAGACAACAGCGCAGGCGCGCTCCCTCCTCGAGGAGGCCACCTACAACCAGATGAACAGGAGCGTCGGCACCGGCACCATCGTCCGCATTGTCGGCCCCGTCGTCGACGTCAAGTTCGACGGCAAGGTCCCCAGCATCTACACCGCCCTCGTCGTGGATGACATGACGCCGGTGGGCGAGGTGCACACGGTGCTCGAGGTGGAGTCGCAGCTGGCTGGCGGCGTCGTCCGCGCCGTCGCCATGTCCTCGACCGATGGCCTGCAGAGGGGCCTCAAGGTCAAGGACACCGGGCATCCCATGATGATGCCGGTCGGCCCCTCCACGCTCGGCCGCGTCTGGAACGTCATGGGCGACCCCGTGGACGGCAAGGGCGTGCCAGACGACGTCCAGTACTACCCCATTCACCACCCCGCCCCGGCCTTCGACGAGCTCACCACCCAGACCGAGATCTTCGAGACGGGCATCAAGGCAATCGACCTGCTCGAGCCCTACGTCCGTGGCGGAAAGACCGGCCTCTTCGGCGGCGCCGGCGTGGGCAAGACGGTCCTCATCCAGGAGCTCATCAACAACCTCGCCCAGGAGCACGGCGGCACCTCGGTGTTCACCGGCGTCGGCGAGCGCACCCGCGAGGGCACCGACCTCTTCCTCGAGATGACGGAATCCGGCGTCATCGAGAAGACCTGCTTGGTCTACGGGCAGATGAACGAGCCGCCTGGAGCCCGCCTGCGCGTCGGGCTCGCCGGCCTGACCACCGCTGAGTACTTCCGCGACCAAGGGCAGGACGTCCTTCTCTTCATCGACAACATCTTCCGCTTCTCGCAGGCGGGCTCCGAGGTCTCGGCGCTGCTGGGACGCATGCCCTCCGCCGTCGGCTACCAGCCCACGCTGGCAACCGAGATGGGTGACCTGCAGGAGCGCATCACGTCGACGAAGGAGGGCTCGATCACCTCGGTCCAGGCCGTCTACGTTCCTGCGGACGACCTCACCGATCCCGCGCCCGCCACGACCTTCACGCACCTCGACGCGACCACGGTCCTCTCGCGCTCCATCACCGAGCTGGGCATCTATCCGGCCGTCGACCCGCTTGCGAGCTCGTCCTCGGCGCTTGACCCCAGCATCGTCGGCGAGGAGCACTACCGCGTGGCCATGGCTGTCCAGGAGACCCTCCAGGAGTACTCGGACCTCCAGGACATCATCGCGATCCTGGGCATGGACGAGCTCTCCGAGGAGCAGCAGCTCGTCGTCGCCCGCGCGAGGAAGATCCAGCAGTTCCTCTCGCAGTCCTTCCATGTGGCAGAGAAGTTCACGGGCAACCCCGGGACCTACTGCTCCGTCGACGACACCGTCCGCTCGTTTGCCGCGATCGTGGACGGCAAGTGTGACGACCTGCCCGAGCAGGCCTTCCGCTATGCCGGCACCATCGAGGACGTGCGCGAGCGCGCTGCCAAGATGAGCGCGGAGAGCGCGGAGTAGGAATGCACATGGCAGAGCTTAACTGTCAGTTCGTCAGGCCCGACCGGCTCCTCTACGAGGGGCCGGTCTCCAGCCTGGTCCTGGTGACCCACAGCGGAGAGCTGGGCGTCTGGCCCGGCCATGCCGCCGAGATCTGCTCCTTGGGAGATGGCGTGGTGAGGTTGCACGCGACCCCGGAGGATGGTGGGGGAGAGGTGCGCGTCGTCATCTCCGGCGGCTACGCCGAGATTGATGACAAGAGCGTCATCATCCTCGCCGACCATGCACGTCGCACGGACGACATCGAGCCGGACGTCGTCCGTGACACGCGGCAGGACGCCATGGACTCGCGTGACGCCCTTCCCGAGGGAGACCCGCGTCGCGCATACTATGAGAACAAGATCAAGTGGTGCAACCTCCTCCTGAAGCATGCGGCTGGGGACGAAGAGGCTGCCTCATAGCCTGGGAGGGCGCTTTGGAAGTCATCGAGGTCGAGGGGGGCTACCCCATTGCCGGCGAGGTCACGGTGGAGGGGGCAAAGAACTCCGCCCTGAAGCTCATGGCGGCCACCATCATGGCCCCTGGCGTCACGACCCTTACCAACGTGCCCAACATCTCTGACGTCCACGTCATGGGAAAGGTGCTCAAGTACCTTGGCGCGCACATCGACGTCAGGGGCGAGCACGAGCTCGTCATCGACACCTCCGACGTCAACCGCTGGGAGACCCCGTATCACCTCGTGGCCCAGATGAGGGCATCGACGGCGGTGCTCGGTCCCCTTCTCGCCCGCTTCGGCGAGGCCGTCGTCGCCATGCCGGGTGGCTGCAACATCGGCGCCCGCAAGATCGACATGCACATCCTGGGCCTGGAGGCCCTGGGCGTGAGCTTCGACATCGACCACGGGAACATCCACGCCACCACGCCCGACGGCCTGGTGGGGTCTACGGTCACCCTGGACTTCGCGAGCGTCGGTGCCACCGAGAACCTCATGATGGCGTCGGTCCACGCAAGGGGGACCACGACCATAGACAACGCCGCCCGTGAGCCCGAGATCGTCGACCTCGCCAACCTCCTCAACGAGATGGGCGCCAAGGTGCGCGGCGCCGGGTCTCCCGTGATAGAGGTCGAGGGGGTGGGAGAGCTCCACCCCGTCAACCATCGGGTCGTTGGGGACCGCATCGAGGCGGGCACCTTCATTGCGATGGCCGGCCTCTGCGGGGAGCCCGTCACCGTCCGGGGCTTCGAGCCGGTCCACCTCGGGCTGGTCCTCAAGAAGTACGAGTCCATGGGCATCGGCATCGCGCGCGGCGAGCACTGCTGCACCGTGAGCCGTTCGCACCCCCTGCGCTCGGTCGACATCCAGACCCTGCCCTTTCCCGGATTCCCCACCGACATGCAGGCGCAGACGATGTGCCTCCTTGCCCAGGGGAGCGACTCCTGCGTCATCACCGAGAACGTCTTCGAGAACCGCTTCATGTTCGCGAGCGAGCTCCAGCGCATGGGCGCCGACATTCGCATCGAGGGGCACCATGCCATAGTCCATGGCGTTCGGCGATTCTCGGGTGCCGAGGTGCGTTCGCCCGACCTCAGGGGCGGAGCGGCGCTCGTCATGGCCGGCCTTGTCGCGGATGGCATCACGACGGTGTCCGACATCCATCACATAGACAGGGGCTACGAGAACTTCGTTCCCAAGCTCCAGGCGCTCGGCGCGCGTGTCAGGCGTCTTGCGGTAGAGAAGCCGGACGGCGACGAGGAGTAGCCGGCGACCCCGCTCGCTTGCCCGCCGAAGCCCCGGACGACGCCTTCGTCCGGGGCTTCGGCTTTGCGTCGGGTGGGCTCTCGGCCCGCTCGGCCGACTCGACGGTCGCAAAAAATGGCCCCAAGGCCGACAATTGGGTATAAGTCAGAAGCGTCTAAGTCTTAACGTCGTCCCCACTCGCAACGGAGGGCAGCATGCCAAGACCCACTGAAGGCGAGCGCCACGCGCTCACGATGGCCAACGAGGACTACCTCGAATCCATATACCGCATCATGACCGAGACTGGCGAGACCGAGGGCGTCCGCTCCGTCGACGTCGCCGACCAGCTCAAGGTCTCCAAGGCGAGCGTCAACAAGGCCATCGCCACCCTCAAGGAAGCCGGCTACGTGGAGCAGAACCGCTACGGCCGCGTCCAGCTCACCAAAGAGGGCACCGAGTACGCCGCCCACGTGTGGAAATGCCATCGCATGATTCGAGCCTTCCTGCAGCGCGATCTTGGGGTCGATCCCGAGAGGGCTGACGCCGAGGCCTGTCTCATGGAGCACGCACTCTCGTATGACACCCAGCAGAAGTGGCTGGGATACCTGGAGAAGCAGGGCATCTCCGTGGAGTAGTCCCGATCGTCGCAAAAACCGTCATCGAAAGGACAGGCAGATGAAGGCAGTCATACCGGCAGCAGGACTGGGGACGCGCTTCCTTCCCGCGACGAAGAGCATGCCCAAGGAGCTCCTGCCGGTGCTCAACAAGCCCGTCATCCAGTACGTCGTCGAGGAGGCGCTGGAGCCCGAGGGCGTGGACGAGGTCGTCATCATCAATTCCAAGGAGAAGCCCCAGATCGAGGCCTACTTCTCCGTCGACGGCGGCTTCGAGTCAATGCTGCGAGAGAGGGGCAAGGACAGCGAGGCGGACGCCGTGCACCAGGCAGGCAGCCTTCCCGTTTCCTTCGTGTACCAGAACGAGGCCAAGGGGCTCGGGCACGCCGTCCTCTGCGCGCGTGATGCCGTGCCGTCGGACGAGCCCTTCTTCGTCCTGCTCGGCGACTACTTCGTGCCCGACCGCAAGATGTGCGTGAACATGGCGGAGGTCTCGCGCGCGCATGGTGGCGCCTCGGTCATCGCCGTCGCCCCCGTGCCGGCAGACCAGGTGAGCCGCTACGGCATCGTCGGTGGCGAGTGCGTCGGGTGCCTGCCGGGCTGCGACGCCTCCGGCGAGGAGGAAGGGGCCGTCTGGAGGGTCACGGGCATGGTTGAGAAGCCCGCGCCAGAGGATGCGCCCAGTCACCTCTTCATCGTCGGCCGCTACCTCCTGAGCCCTCGTGTCATGGAGTTCCTCGCCACGCAGGGTCCTGGCGCTGGCGGAGAGATCCAACTCACCGACGCCATGGTGCGCCTTCTCGAGAAGGAGGAGATGTACGCGCTGGTGGTGGACCCGAGCGAGGGTTGTGATACGGGCACGCCTGCTGCTTGGGCCGCGACTAACGCGCGCGTCGCGCTCGCCGACCCCGCTTCCAGGGCGGCGTTCGTGGAAGCGCTCGGCCCTCGTGCCGCAAAGTCCCTGGCCTAGGGCAAAGCAGGCCACATGCGGCAGGTGCATCTGGGTCCCAATGGCTGGTTGGCCAGATATGACGAGGGGTTTGACGAGACGGGCGTAGCCCGTCTCGTGGGAGGGCTCGGCCTCTTTTGGGCGAGCACCTCTCCCGCGGCGACGGTCCTCGTGGGCTATGACTCGCGCAGGGATTCGCCCGAGTTCGCCCGCCTTGCAGGTGGCGTCCTGGCTTCGTTCGGACTCAACACGGTTGTGTCAGACGCCCCCTGCCCCCTGCCCGCGCTTTCATGGGAGGCGGCGCGTAGGAAAGGCTGCGTCGGCGCGGTCATGGTCACGGGGAGCGAGGCCTCCTGCGAGTACGGTGGCATACTCGCGCGGGGCGCGGACGGTGGCCCCCTTGCGCAGACGTTCGTGGAGGAGGCCGACGCGCTCGTCACGTCCATGCCCGCCTTCGACTTGGGCAAGACGACGAGCGGCGACTTCACAGAGGCCTATCTCCTCGCCCTTCGGTCTCGCATCGACCAGGGCAAGGTCTTGAGCTCGCGTCTCAAGGTGGTGGTCGACCCCATGTACGGTCCAGGCCGAGGGGTTCTTTCCGGCCTGCTCCACTCGCTGGGCTGCGACGTGAGAGAGATTCACGCGGAGGAGTCCGAGACGATTGGCGGAATCCATCCCCGTGCCTGCGAGCCATGGGTCGACGATTGCGAGGCTGCGGTCGTCGATTCGGAGGCGGACCTGGGAATAGTGCTCAATGGTGACTGTAGTCGCTGCGCGATTGTCGACGCGGAGGGCAGGCTGGTTTCGCCTCATCACATGGTTCCGCTCGTGCTCGAGCACCTCGTGCACGACAGGGGCCGGCGAGGTCGTGTTGTGGGAACCCTTTCCTGTTCCGCGCGGCTTGAGCGGCAGGCGCGTCGGCTCGGATGTCCCTTCACCTTGGTTCCGGTCGGCTTCCAGCGAATCTACGAGGAAGCGCGCGAGGGCGACGTGCTTCTTGGCGTGGAGGAGTATGGGGGAATGGCGTTCCCCTCCTTCTTTCCGGGCAGGGATGGCCTGCTTGCCGCGCTCTATCTCATAGAGATGGTTGCAACGCGCAAGGTTGGCATCAGAGCCTTGGTAAACGAGCAAGTGGAGAAGATCGGCCATATGGACTACCGAAGGAAGGACCTGCGGCTCGAGCCTGCGGCGGTCCAATCGTTCAGGAATGTCCTGCCAGGACTCAATCCACACGTGGTCTGTGGCGAGGTGCCTCGCGAGGTCAGCCACGCAGACGGGCTGAAGCTGACGTTCGCCGACGACTCCTGGCTCTCGATTCGCCCCTCAAGGTCGAGCTCGGTGGTTCGCATCTGCGCCGAGGCGAGTGACATCGTCCGCCGGGACGAGCTGATCGATGCGGCATGCGAGATTGCGAGAAGGGGCATGCACTCGATGGAATGACGCCGCCGACCAGCGACGGGCATTCGACAGGAGGGGGAGGTCCCGGGGGGCCTCCCCCTCCTCGCGTTTCCGGGGCCCCGGCCCGCGCGGGGAGGGGGATGTGTGGGATTGGTGGAGGGTCGCCGCCGCGCCCCCGAGGACCTCCCGGATGCGTATAGTTAATTCCCGCGCCGCGGGCCGAGGCCCACGGCGGCGAACCTTGAAAACCGGATACTGCGATCGAAAGATCGACGAAAGACAGCGAATGAGCGAAGTTCGAAATGAAGTTCTCGAACGTCAATTCGATACCAAGCGAATCCAGATCAGCGGGATTCGGCCGGGTCCGGACCTCTTCCATTGAATCTTCCCCGGGGAGACCCGGGGGTGACTCGAACCGAGAGTTCGATCCTGGCTCAGGATGAACGCTGGCGGCGCGCCTAACACATGCAAGTCGAACGGTTAAGACGCCTTCGGGCGTGTATAAAGTGGCGAACGGCTGAGTAACACGTGGGCAACCTGCCCCTCGCACCGGGACAGCCTCGGGAAACCGTGGTTAATACCGGATACTCCGCGCACCCCGCATGGGGCGCGCGGGAAAGCCCAGACGGCGAGGGATGGGCCCGCGGCCTGTTAGCTAGTTGGTGGGGCAACGGCCCACCAAGGCGATGATGGGTAGCCGGGTTGAGAGACCGACCGGCCAGATTGGGACTGAGACACGGCCCAGACTCCTACGGGAGGCAGCAGTGGGGAATCTTGCACAATGGGCGAAAGCCTGATGCAGCGACGCCGCGTGCGGGACGAAGGCCTTCGGGTCGTAAACCGCTTTCAGCAGGGACGAGGCCGCAAGGTGACGGTACCTGCAGAAGAAGCCCCGGCTAACTACGTGCCAGCAGCCGCGGTAATACGTAGGGGGCGAGCGTTATCCGGATTCATTGGGCGTAA